>DASYFQ010000033.1:0-44441 GCA_036498345.1 Steroidobacteraceae bacterium | reverse complement strand
TGCAGGACCCCCGCGCCGAGCCGGTCCATGACCTCGAACCAGGAGACGCCCATGAACAGCGCCACACCCGCGAGCCACAGTCCCAGCAGCAGCAAAGTCGCGCCTAGAAAACTCAAGCCATGCGCACTGCCCTGCCCCGCCAGCTCGCCGAGGACGCCGCCCGCACTCATCGGTAGTCCAGCCCCGCTCCAATGCAATGTCGTCAGGCCGCAGCTCGTGACCAGGGTCAGGATGAACCCCGCGGCGCGCAGCAGCGTGTTGATGCGCGAGCGGGAATCGGGGAGCGCTTGTTCCTTGTGCACCAGCCAGCCCGCGTAAACCAACATCAGGGGAAAGAGGTACGCCGGACGCCCGAACAGGAAGAGGAAAAATCCCGCCAGCCACGCCCCCACGGGTCCGATCCAATTGCTGATCGATTGCCCGGGTTCCCCGGTGTCGGCAAATCCCGGGTCCTGCGGATGATAGGACAGCAGCGCCAGCAGCAGTATCAGCGCAAGCGCCGACAGCACCCACAGCGTGCCTTCGCGCAGGGAGCGCGCGACGGCCGCGTTGAGCGCGCTCTTCTGCCTGGGCTTCTTCAGAGCGACGTCAGTCAATTCTAGACCTTTCGTGATATTTTCTTCTTAACTGGTTGAATAATATGTGATAGTAACCCAGCACATCCCCGGGCACCAACACCGCGACGGCTTGCGGCTTGAGCGCGGGCGCCGCCTTGATTGAAGTGGCTGGCGCCCACAGATTTACTTACCATGAGCCGATAAAGACATTCAGAAGAGAGGCAAATTATACATGAGCGCCCACAGGCACAGTCCACTCCTCATCCTGGGGTCGGGTCCCGCAGGTTACTCCGCCGCCGTGTACGCGGCGCGAGCCAACCGCCATCCCCTCCTCATCACTGGGTTGGAGCAGGGCGGTCAGCTCATGACCACTACCGATGTTGACAACTGGCCGGGCGATGTCGAACACCTGCAGGGACCCGCGCTCATGGATCGCATGCGGCGTCACGCCGAGCGATTCAACACCGATATCGTGTTCGACCACATCAACCGCGTCGAATTGCGCCATCGCCCGTTTCGCCTGTTCGGCGACAACGGCGAGTACACCTGCGATGCGCTGATCATCGCCACCGGCGCCTCCGCCAAGTACCTCGGGCTGCCGTCCGAAGAGACCTTCCGCGGCAAGGGGGTTTCAGCATGCGCCACCTGCGACGGTTTTTTTTACCGCGGCAAGGCTGTGGCCGTGGTCGGCGGGGGCAATACCGCCGTGGAAGAGGCGCTGTACCTCACCAACATCGCCTCGCACGTGACACTCGTGCATCGCCGCGACAAGCTGCGCGCCGAAAAAATATTGCAGGACCGGCTGTTCGCGCTCGCCGCGGCGGGCAAGGCCAGCCTCGTCTGGAACCATTCGATCGAGGAAATTCTCGGCGATCAGAACGGCGTCATCGGCGTGCGCCTGACCGCCGCAGCAGGCGCGCCGGGACGAACCATTCAAGTCGATGGCGTATTCATCGCCGTCGGACATCAACCCAACACCCAGCTGTTCGACGGTCAACTGGACATGCGCGGCGGCTACATCGTGGTCAAAGGCGGCAGCGACGGCGAAGCGACTGCCACCAGCGTTCCCGGCGTGTTCGCCGCCGGCGATGTGGCCGATCACGTGTATCGTCAGGCCGTCACCTCGGCGGGCACCGGATGCATGGCCGCGCTCGACGCCGATAAATATTTGGAACGAGCGGAGTTGGAACCCCACGTCAAACCTCGCGTTGCTCACGCGTGATTCGAACCAAAGCGCGGTTTCTCGACAGCATTGCTGAGGTCGATGCGGCGAGCTGGAATTCCCTGGCCCGCGGTGGAGAGCCGTTCCTACGCCACGAATTTCTGCTGGCGCTCGAGCAGTCCGGCTGCGCCGTGCCGCGCACGGGTTGGACCCCCCGGCACTTGGTCATCGACGATGCCGACGGCCGAGCCGCGGGCGCCCTGCCCTTGTACCGAAAAGCGCACTCGCGCGGTGAGTTCGTGTTCGACTTTTCCTGGGCCAATGCCTACGCGCAGCATGGCTTGGCGTACTATCCAAAAATGCTGTCCGCAGTGCCGTTCACCCCGGTGCGCGGCCCGCGCCTGCTGGTCGCCTCGCACTTGGACGCGCAATCCATGCACAACCTCTTGAGCAGGACCGCGATCGACTATGCGCGCAGCGAACGGCTGTCCTCCTGGCACGTGCTGTTTCCATCCGACGACGCAGCCGAGAGCTTGAGTTCCGCGGGGCTGATTCTGCGCCGCGACTGCCAGTTTCATTGGTACAACCGCGGTTATGGGTCATTCGAGGACTTCCTCGCCACGTTTACCGCCGAGAAGCGCAAGAAGGCAAAGCGAGAGCGGCGGCGGGTGGCCGAGGCCGGCATCGAATTCGATACCGTGCACGGCGGGGACATGGATGATGCGCTGTGGGATACCGTCTACGGCTTCTACGCCGATACCTTCTACCGCCACGGCCACGAACCCTACCTGAACCTGAAGTTTTTCAAATTACTGGCCGCCTCCATGCCGGACCGGCTGATGCTGAAAGTGGCGCGAATCGGCTCCGAGCCCATTGCCGTTGCCATATTTTTCGTCGGCGATGATGCGCTGTTCGGCCGCTACTGGGGCGCCGGCGGCAATTACCACAGTTTGCATTTCGAGACCTGCTACTACCAAGGCATCGAGTACTGCATCGAGAAGAAATTGCAGCGCTTCGAGCCGGGCACCCAAGGTGAGCACAAGGTGCCGCGCGGCTTCGTGCCGACGCTGATGAGTTCGGCGCATTTCGTCGTAGACCGGCGATTTGCCGCTGCGATTCGCGATTTCGCAGCACGCGAGGCGCGCGGCGTGGACCATTACGCGGCCGCCGTCAACGAGCATGTGCCCTATCACCGCGCGCCCGACGAGGAGTTGCAGATCTGAGCAGAATCATCTGGTTGAGCGAACATGCTGATCCGGAATGGTTCCCGCCGTTGGAGCATGCCCTGCGCGAGCCTCCGGGGCTGCTCGCCGCGGGCGGCGACTTGAGTCCGGCGCGGCTGCTCGCCGCGTATGAGCGCGGCGTGTTCCCCTGGTATTCGGCGCAGCAGCCGATACTGTGGTGGTCGCCGGATCCGCGCATGGTGCTGTTTCCTCAAGAATTCAAGTGCTCGCGCAGCTTGCGCAAGACGCTGCGCAATGGGCCCTATACCTCGCGCGTCGACAGCAACTTCGGTGCAACGATTAGAGGCTGTGCCGCTCCGCGTCGCGGCGGCCCCGACACCTGGCTCAATCACGACATGATCGCCTCTTATGAGCGGCTGCACGAACTCGGCTTTGGCCACTCCATCGAAACTTACGAAACCGATGAACTGGCGGGAGGGCTTTACGGCATACAGCTCGGCCAGGTCTTCTTCGGCGAATCGATGTTCAGCTGCAAGCGGGACGCTTCCAAGGTGGCGCTGGCGCGCCTGGTCGAGGAGTGCCGCGCGCGCGACATCCAGCTCATCGACTGCCAGGTGGCGAGTTCGCACCTGGCCTCGTTGGGGGCTCGCGAGGTCTCGCGCAGTCAGTTTGCAGCTCTGTTGCGCCGTTATGTGCGGCGGCAGCCGAGCGGCAGCTGGACCAGTGCGGCCGCTTAAATTGCATTAGCTAGGGGCTTTATGCACAATGCGCCCGGTTTCCCGCACACTCAAGGACGCATGTCAAAAGAAGAGGCCATTCAATTCGAGGGCGAGGTCGTCGAGACCCTGCCCAATACGACGTTTCGCGTCAAACTCAAGACCGGCCACATCGTAACTGCCCATATATCAGGCAAGATGCGCAAAAACTACATCCGGATCCTCACCGGCGACCAAGTCACCGTCGAGATGACGCCATATGACTTGACCAAGGGCCGCATCGTTTACCGCGGGAGATAATTAACTTTCGTGTGATAACAGCGCCGGCTCGTTCGCCGCACGCGCGTCCAACTTAAGCTTCTCGCCGTCCTCGCTCAAGGTGATCTCGACGTGCCCGCCGTTGACGAGTTTGCCGAACAGCAACTCTTCGGCGAGCGGCCGCTTGATGAATTCCTGGATGACGCGCGCCATGGGCCGCGCACCCATCTTCGGATCGTAGCCACGCTTGGCGATCCAGCGCCGCGCCCGCTCGTCCACCGAGATCGACACTCGCTTCTGCTCGAGCTGGGCCTCCGCCTCGATCAGCAGTTTGTCCACCACCCGTTCGATCGTGTCCTGATCCAGGCCGCCGAATTGAATGACGGAATCCAAACGGTTGCGAAACTCCGGTGAGAACAGGCGCCTGATCGCCTCCATCGCATCCGAACCGGAATCCGACTGAGTGAATCCGATGCTGGGCCGGCTCATTTCGTAGGCCCCCGCGTTGGTGGTCATGACGATGATGACGTGGCGGAAATCCGCCTTGCGGCCGTTGTTGTCGGTGAGGGTGCCGTGATCCATGACCTGCAGCAATAGATTGAACACGTCCGGATGCGCCTTTTCGATTTCGTCGAGCAGCAGCACGCAGTGCGGGTGCTTGGCAATCGCTTCGGTCAACAAACCGCCCTGATCGAAGCCGACATAGCCGGGCGGCGCGCCGATCAGGCGCGACACCGTGTGTCGTTCCATGTATTCCGACATGTCGAAGCGCACGAATTCGACGCCCATGGCGATGGCGAGTTGCCGGGTGACTTCGGTCTTGCCCACCCCGGTCGGCCCCGAGAACAGGAATGAACCCACGGGCTTGCGCTGATCGCCCAATCCGGAGCGCGACATCTTGATGGCGGACGACAATGCTTCGATGGCCTTGTCCTGGCCGAAGATCGTCAGCTTCAAATTGCGCTCCAGGTTCTTGAGCACGTCGCGATCCGACAGCGACACGTTCTTCGGCGGTATGCGCGCGATGCGCGCCACGACGTTCTCGATTTGGGTGACGGTGACGGATGAGGCGCGTTTTTCCACGGGCTGCAGCCGCAGATTGGCGCCCGCCTCATCGACGACGTCGATCGCCTTGTCCGGCATGTGCCGATCGTTGATGTGCCGCGCCGCGAGCTCAGCGGCCGCGCGCAGCGCATCGTCCTCATACTTGATGCCGTGATGCTCTTCGTAGCGCGATTTGAGGCCGCGCAGAATGTCCACCGTATCCGAGACCGACGGCTCGGTGATGTCGATCTTCTGGAAGCGGCGCGCCAGCGCGTGATCCTTCTCGAATATTCCGCGGTACTCGTTGTAGGTGGTCGAACCGATGCAGCGCAGGTCGCCGTTGGCCAGCGCCGGCTTGATCAAATTCGACGCATCCATCACGCCGCCCGACGCCGCACCGGCGCCGATGACGGTGTGAATTTCATCGATGAATAGAATCGCGCCAGGCTGCTTCTTCACTTCCGCGAGCACCGCCTTCAGGCGCTTCTCGAAATCGCCCCGATACTTGGTGCCGGCCACGAGCGAGCCCATGTCGAGCGAATAGATCGTGGCATCGAGGAGCACGTCGGGCACCTGGTTCTCGACGATCATGCGCGCCAGGCCTTCCGCGATCGCGGTCTTGCCGACTCCAGCCTCGCCCACGTACAGGGGATTGTTCTTGCGCCTGCGGCAAAGAATCTCGATGGTGCGTTCGACCTCGAGTTTGCGGCCGATCAGGGGATCAATCTTGCCCTTGCGCGCCGACTCGTTCAGGTTGGTCGCATATTTCTCCAGGGCGTTGCCGCCGCCGTCGCCCTCGCGCTCGGCGTCGGTGGACGCGCCGCTGTCCTCGCGTTCCGCGCGCTCCTCGCCGCCGGCCTTCGAGAGCCCGTGCGCAATGAAATTCACCACGTCGAGGCGCGATACGTCCTGCATGCTCAATAAATAGGCGGCATGCGATTGCTTCTCGCTGAAGATTGCCACCAGCACATTGGCTACGGTGACCTCCTTCTTGCCGCTCGATTGCACGTGGAACACGGCACGTTGCAAGACTCGCTGGAATCCCAAGGTGGGCTGCACATCTCGGTCCTCGCCGGCCGGCAAGCGCGGCGTGGTCTGATCGATGAATTGCTTGAGCTCGGTCTTGAGCTTGGCGGTATCGGCACCGCAAGACTTCAATATCTCGCGGACCTTGGGGGTATCCACAATCGCGAGCAGCAGGTGCTCGACGGTCATGAATTCATGCCGCGCCTCGCGCGCGCCGGCAAACGCATCATTCAGACAAAATTCCAATTCTTGACTTAGCACATTACGCCTCTTCTAGCGTTGCCATCAGCGGATGCTGATGTTGTCGCGCGTACGCGATCACTTGAGCCACCTTGGTCTCCGCAATCTCATAAGTAAAGACCCCGCAGACGCCTTTACCCTTGGTATGCACCTCCAGCATAACGCGAGTTGCTTTGGTGCGGTCCATTGCAAAGAAGCGCTGCAGGATATCGACCACGAATTCCATGGGAGTGTAGTCGTCATTGATCAATACCACTTGATAGAGTGGCGGGCGCTTGAGCTTCGGCGCCGTTTCTTCGACGACCAAGCCAGTACCATCCCGCCCACGTTCGGTATCACTCATGAGTCATTAGTTTATAGGGTGCGTTCGCGCCGTTTACAAGACATGCAGACTAAACCCTCCGGAATTGCCCTGTCGCCAATCAGTATCAACTTTAACAAGAAAAACAAATGCTTGAGCGGCCAAGCTGGTAGCCCGTATGATTACCGGTCACGTTAACGAGTCCCACAACCCCATGCTCGATTCACGCACACACGAGTGGTTGTCCCGTTTGCAAGGCAACGGCCCTCGGTTGGTATCGCTAGGCTTAGCGGCGCTAATCGCCGTGGAACTGGCGCGAATCGCCATTTCCCTGCTGAGCGGCGGTCCCGTGAAATCCCCCCAGCCCGTCCTGACCCGGGTTGCGCCCCCCGCGCAGCATGCCGCGCTCGACGTGCAAAGCGTGGTGTCCGCTCACCTATTCGGCGTCGCCGCCCCGGATCCCAGCCTTCAGGACCCGGCCAATGCGCCGCAGTCAACCGCCAATCTGGTGCTTGCCGGGACGATTGCAAGCCAGGACCCGAAGCGCGGCGTCGCCATCATCAGCGACGGCGGCCCGTCGAAGGTGTATTCGGTTGGCGACAATGTCGGCGGCGCTACCTTGCATTCGGTCTACCTCGACCATGTCATTCTTGATCGAGGCGGCGCGCTCGAGACCTTGTTATTGCCGAGGATCTTGGGGCCCGGCATGCGCGGACCGGCCGTGGTGCGCCGCCCGGGCGGGGACCCGCGCACCGTCGCGGCGGTCGACAACATCCGGCGCATGGTGCAACAGGATCCCAGTATTCTCGATCAAGTCATGCGCACCGTACCCTCGTACGACAACGCCGCCGGCAGACTTCGCGGGTTTCGCGCCTATCCGGGACGAAATCGGCAGATATTCAATAAGCTGGGACTGAAACCTGGCGATTTGGTCACAGCAATCAACGGCACCCCGCTCGATGATCCGCAGCGTAGCCAGGACGTCTTCAACACCATTCAAACATCGGACCATGTAACCGTGACCCTCGAACGCGGCGGTCAAAAGCAGGACATCACACTGAATATCGCCCAGGTCGCCGCCCAGGCGACCAAGGACTTGGACGGCGAGGCGAACCCGGGCGCAGGGACAACGGCTCCCAACGGGTTGCCCCTGCCGTCGGGGAACCCGAACCCCAACAACAGCAACGAGAATCCAAACGAATAGCGCGAGCGAAGGTCGAATGCGTTCAACACACGAGTACCCATGATGCCGAATTCCACCAAGCCGCACCCCAAGCTTCGCGCCGCAGCGGTCCTCGCACTCGCTGCGCTGCTCGTGTCGGCGACGCTGCCCGCGGCACCGCAGAGGAACTCTCAGGAGGGACCGACCATCACCCCCAACTATAAGGATGCAGACCTCAGCCAGATCATCCAGGCCGTGAGTGAAGTCACCGGCAAGAATTTCATCATCGATCCGCGCGTGAACGCCAAGGTCACCATGCTGTCGGCGACTCCGATGACTCCGGCCGCGTTCTATGAAGCGTTCTTGTCGGTGTTGCAGGTGTATGGATACGTGGCGGTACCGGCCGGCAAGGTCATCAAGATCATCCCGAATACCGATCAGCGGGTAGTGCCGGCGAATGATTTGCCGACCAATGTCAGCTCGACGTCGGACGAAATCGTGACGCAGATCATCTCCATGAAAAATGTCAGCGCGGCGCAACTGGTGCCGATCTTGCGGCCGCTCATCCCCCAGTACGGCCAGCTGGCCGCATACGCCGCCGGGAACATGCTGATCATCTCCGATCGCGCCAGCAATGTGAGCCGTATCGTGCGCATCGTCGAGCGCATGGATCAAACCGGCGACGAACCCATCGAGGTGATCGCGTTGCACAACGCCGGCGCCGCCGACGTGGTGCGCATCGTCAATTCGCTCAATCAGGGAGGTCAAGGGGGCGAGGGTGCGGCTGCGTCCGCCAAAATCGTCGCCGACGAGCGCACCAACAGCATCTTGCTGACCGGCGAGAAGTCGCAGCGCCTGAAGATCAAGGCACTCATTATCAATATGGACACGCCCCTGGCGACCGGCGGAGACACGCAGGTCAGATACCTGCGTTATGCCGACGCCGAAAAGATCTCCGACAAGCTCAAAGGTCAGGCCTCCGCCTCCGCCAAGGCGCAAGGCGGCCCCCCCACGGCAGGCACCGGCGGCGGCGGCACGTCCAACGTCGATGCCAGCGTCACCATCTGGGCGGACGTCGCCACCAATGCGCTGATCATCACGGCCCCGCCCAAAATCATGAAATCGCTGATGGCCGTGATCGACAAGCTGGACATCCGCCGCGCGCAAGTCCAAGTCGAGGCCATCATCGTCGAGATCGACGTCAACAAGACGGCCAACATCGGCGTGCAATGGCTGCTCGATGGCGGCAACAACTACGGCTACGGCGTGACGAATCTGCCGGGCAGCGGCACGAGCATCGTCGACCTGGCCGCCGCCGTGCTGGGTGCCACGGGCACCACCCCGACCGCCTCTTCCCTCACCGGTACCACCGGTACCACGGGCACCACAGGCGGCATCAGCAGTTCGACGGTCGGCACCGGAGCCACCTTTGCTCTCGGCAAATATAACTCGAGCACCGGCAAGGGTTTCGCCGCGCTGATTCAGGCCTTGCGCAGCGACGGCAGCAGCAACATCATCTCAACCCCGTCGCTGATCACGATGAACAACGAGGAAGCGGAGGTAAAGGTCACGCAAGAGATTCCGTTGATCACCGGCTCCTACAGCAGCTCGACGGCAAGCGTCTCGGGCACGACCAGCCCGTTCACGACGATTCAACGCGAGGAGGTGGGCACCATTCTCAAGGTCACGCCGCACATCAACGAAGGCAATTCGGTCCAGCTCAAAATCGAGCAGGAAGACTCCTCGCCGGGCGCGAAACTCGCGAATTCGGCCGACATCTCGACCAACAAGCGCTCAATCAAGACCACGGTACTGATCGAGGACGGAGGGGTGATCGTGCTCGGCGGCCTCATGTCGGATACCGTCTTGGAAAGCGAAGATCGCGTGCCCGGATTGGGGGCGATTCCGCTCATCGGCAATCTGTTCAAGTCGCGCAGCGGCTCTCGCCAGAAGAAGAACCTGCTGGTGTTCATACGCCCGAAAATATTGCGCGATGCAACCGCCACCGAGAGCACCAGTGAAACGCAATACAACGATTTGCGCCAGAATCAAAGAACTTTGAACAACGGGCACATCATGCTGCTGCCGGGCCAGAAACAGCCCGCCGTACCAGCCATCCCGCCGGGGGCGGGTTTGCCTGCGCCGCCGCCGGCCGACACGAACCCCCAGGGAGCGACGCCCAACGGACCGGCACCGTCCACGGCGCCGACCACGATCGTGCCGCCGCTCGACCTCACGCCGCAGGCCACCGAACCAGCCCGTCGTTCGCCGCCGCCGCCGCCTGCGCCCTCGCCGTCGCCCCCGCCATGAACGCCGAACTCAATGAACCGGGGGAACAGCGGAAACTGTCGTTTCCGTTCGCCAAGCGGCATGGGGTGCTGATTCGAGCCATCGCCAATGGAATGGCGGACACGGTGTGCCGCCCGGGCGTGACGCCGCAATGTTTGGCGGAAGTGCGCCGTTTCGTCGGCGTTCCCTTGAAACTCGAACGCGTTTCCATCGAGTCCTTCGATTCCATGCTGCGGGTCGCCTATGAAGCGGGCTCCGGCGCCGCCATGCAGATGCTGGAGGGCTTGGACGACAACACCGACTTGGCGCATCTGGCCGAAGACATCCCGGAGTCCTCCGATCTCTTGGAAAGCGACGACGAGGCGCCGATTATCCGCTTGATCAACGCGTTGCTGACTCAAGCGGTCAAGGAAAATGCGTCGGATATCCACATCGAGCCCTACGAAAATCGCCTGGTGATCCGTTTTCGGGTCGACGGCGTGCTCCGCGAGGTGCTGCAGACCAAGCGTGCCGTGGCGCCGCTGGTAGTTTCGCGCATCAAGGTCATGTCCAAGCTCGATATCGCCGAACGGCGGCTGCCGCAGGACGGCAGAATTTCGCTGCGCATCGCCGGGCGCGCGGTCGACGTACGCGTCTCCACTCTGCCCTCCGGGCATGGCGAGCGCGTGGTGCTGCGCTTGCTGGACAAGCAAGCCGGACGCATCGAACTCACCTCGTTGGGCATGGATCCGCGCACCCAGGCGACGATGGACGAAATCATCCACAAGCCCCACGGCATCATTCTGGTGACCGGACCCACCGGGTCGGGCAAAACCACCACGCTGTACGCCGCCCTCGAACGCATCAACGACAACACCCGTAATGTCATGACGGTCGAAGATCCCATCGAGTACTACATCGACGGCATCGGCCAGACCCAGGTGAACACCAAGGTCGAAATGACCTTCGCGCGCGGCCTGCGGGCCATCTTGAGACAAGATCCCGACGTGGTCATGGTCGGTGAAATTCGCGACCTGGAAACCGCGCAAATCGCGGTGCAGGCGAGTTTGACGGGACACCTGGTGCTGTCCACGCTGCATACCAACACCGCGGTGGGCGCGGTCACGCGGCTGCGCGACATGGGCATCGAACCCTTCCTGCTGTCGTCGAGCTTGATCGGGGTGCTCGCCCAGCGCTTGGTGCGCGTGCTCAATGCGGAGACGCGCGAGCCGTTCATGGCCGGCGAATATGAACGCCGCCTCTTGAACCTCGATGCGAAAGGCGCGCCCGTGCAGTTATACCGGCCGAACAACGAGCCCGGAAACGGCTACCGGGGACGAACCGGCATCTACGAACTCATCGCGGTCGACGATCATATGCGCACGATGATTCACGATGGCTCCTCCGAACAGGATTTGGAGCGCTACGCACGCACGGCGAGCCCGGGCATTCGCGATGACGGCCGCCGAAAGGTGATGGCGGGCGAAACGACGCTCGAAGAAGTCCTGCGCGTCACCCGCGAAGACTAATGGGCGCGTTCGAATATACGGCTCTCGATGCTCAGGGTCGGGAACGCAAGGGTCTCATCGAGGGGGACACGCCCAAGCACGTCCGCCAGATGCTGCGCGACAAGCAGCTGCTGCCGATGGACATCCAGGAGACCGCGCAGAAGGAGCTGAAGAAGAGCCGCGCCCGCGGCTTCATGCGCCGCGGTCTGTCCACGCTCGATCTGGCCATGCTGACGCGCCAACTGGCCACCCTGCTGCGCTCCGGCCTGCCGCTCGAGGAATCGTTGCAGGCGGTGGCCGAGCAAACCGAAAAGCCGCGCGTACAGCGCATCGTATTGGGGGTACGCAGCAAGGTCGTCGAGGGCCACCCGTTGGCCGATGGGTTGCGGGATTTCCCGCAAGCCTTCCCCGAAATCTATCGTGCGACCGTGTCCGCCGGCGAGCAGTCGGGCAAACTCGATTCGGTGCTGGAGCGGCTGTCGGACTACACCGAATCGCGCCAGGTCATGGGACAGCAAGTCAGCAACGCGCTGGTCTATCCCATCGTGCTGATGGTCCTGTCCTTTGCCATCGTGTCCTTTTTGCTGGCCTACGTGGTCCCGCAGGTCGTCGCCGTGTTCGAGTCCGGCCACCAGGAGTTGCCGGTCGCCACGCGCCTCCTCATCGGCATGAGCGACCTCGTCCGCCACTATTGGTTCTACGCCGCGATCCTGATCGCGGCCGGCACCTGGGGATTTTTGCGCTGGCTCAAGGCCCCCGACGCGCGCCTGCGTTTCGATCGCTTCCTGCTGCGGGTTCCCCTGCTGGGAAAGCTCATACGCGGGCTCAACACCGCGCGATTTTCGCGCACCTTCAGCATTCTGACCGCAAGTGCCGTTCCCGTGCTCGAGGCGCTGCGAATTTCCGCCGAGGTCGTCACCAATCTGCCCATGAAAAGGGCGGTCGAGGACGCGGCTCTGCGCGTTCGCGAGGGCGCGCCCATCGGCAAGTCGCTCGCAGCGCGCAAACTGTTCCCCCCCATGATGATTCACCTCATCAGCAGCGGCGAGAGCAGCGGTGAGTTGGAAAAGATGCTCGAACGGGCGGCGACGAATCAGGAACGCGAGATGGACGGCCTGCTCTCGACCATGACCAATCTCCTGGGGCCCTTCATGGTGGTATTCATGGGCGGAGTCGTCATGTTCATCGTCGTTGCGCTCCTATTGCCGATTTTTCAACTCAACGACCTTGTCAAGTGAAGGACTGTGCTGCAGGGTATTGCGCCTAGGCCGCCTTTCCGTTTATAACGCGCGCGTGTCAGTTCACCGGCGAAGAGCCTTGGCTTCGGTAGCATGAGCGAAAAGCCCGAATCAGACGAATTCGAGGAAGAGGACGCCGAAGATGCGGCGCCCGGCGGTGATGAGGTCGACGTCGATCACATCATGCGCGACGTCGAGTCGCAGCGGCGGCGCGCGCCGAAGGGCGCCGAGCCCGCGTGGCGGCGCCTGGAACGCGTGATGGAAGAACGGCGGACCGCCGAACTCATGAGCGACTTCGACGATTACGAGATCGCGGACGCGGATGACGGCGAGGCGGATGCCGACGAGCCCGATGACTCCGAGAATGGCTCCTCGCAGGCGGCAAAGTCGGCACGGAAGAAAAAGAAATCCCGCTGAGCGGCAGCCGCATGGCGCTGCGCAACCCCCGGCTGCGCGCTCAAATTTCGTTGCGCTTGGCGAATTGAGCGATATGGTCGGCCGCACGGAAAGCCAAGGCCTGAATAGTCATGGTCGGCTGGCCGCGGCCCGATGTGACGAAGCTCGACCCGTCGCAAAGAAATAGATTCGACACATCGTGCGTGCGGTGGTATTTGTCGGTCACCGAGGTAGCCGGATCGTTGCCCATGCGGCAGGTGCCCAACAAATGGACGCCGCCTTCGTTTTCTAGCACCTCGTCGCGCCAGACTTTCTGCGCGCCGGCCGCGTACATGATCTCCACCTGGCGGTCTTGAAGAAAGCGCGCAAAGGCAAGATCATCCGGGTGATCCTTGTAGGTGATCCGAATCGCGGGAATGCCCCAGGCGTCCTTGAGCGTCGGATCGATGCTGACGCTGTTGGTCTCCAAGGGCAGCGAGGTGCTGTGTCCGGCCGACACCATGGAACGCGGAAACGCCTCGATCCGCGCCTTGAGGTCGGCGCCCCAGCGCGGCAATTCACCCCCGGAGGACAGCGCCCACAACGCCGGCTGCGGATTGATCCGCCCATCGATGCCGCCGCCGCCATAAAATCCGCGCTTCGGATCAGCGTCGTAAAAATCGTGCAGGATGCGCGTCACTTGCACGCTCTTGTACTCGTTGAGTTCATGTTCGAAGACCGCGTGCGCCGACGCTCCTTGGTTGAACATGAGATGTTTGCCCACCATGCCGCTCGAGTTCGCGAGGCCCTGGGCGAAGCGGTTGCTGGTGGAATTGAGCAGCAGGCGCGCCGTCTCCGCGCCGTTCGCGGACAAGACCACCGCCCGGGCCTTCTGGAAATGCTCGCGCTTGTCGGCGTCGAAATAGCGCACCCCGGTGGCGCGGCCGGAAGCGCCGGTCTCCACGCGGTAGACATAACTCTCCGACCGCACTTCGCAGCGTCCCGTCGCCTCTGCCTCCGGAATCATGGTGTACAGCGAGGACGACTTCGCCCGGGCCTCGCAGCCGAATCCCATGCAGAATCCGCAGTGCACACAGGCAGGGCGGCCGCGAAACGGTTGCGACGCAATGGCCATGGGCGCCGGAAAAGGATGCAGCCCGAGCTTGCGCGCGCCGCGCTCGAGCAGCACGCCCGAGGATTTCACCGGCAGCGGCGGCATGGGATAAGGCTGGGTGCGCGGCGGATCGAACGGGCTCGCATAGGCCAGCCCCGACACCCCGACCTCCCATTCCACCTTGGTGTAGTAGGGCTCGAGTTCCTGGTAGGTAATCGGCCAGTCGGCGAACGCGGTGCCGGGGATGGAGCCTAAGACGCTGCGCTCGTTGAAATCGATCTCGTGAAAGCGCCAGAAGTTCGCCGTGTAGTGGACGCTGCTGCCGCCGACCAGGCGCGCATACAACGCCGGCTGCGCACCATTCGACGTTTTCGCAGCGACGTTGGGGGTCTTGCGGAAAGATTGCGGACTCGACTTGGGATCGACCGTGATCCCGTCGAGGAAGAAGTATTTCAATTCGTCGTGTTCGAAATCGGCGGGCCCCAGACGCGGCCCTTGCTCGAAGACCATGACCGTGAAGCCGGCCTGGGACAATTCGCGCGCCACGACGCCGCCGGCGGCTCCGGAACCGACCACCGCAAAATCCACCGTCTCGTTGGCTTTGAACCGGCGGGTCAAGACGCTTCCCTCGTGGAACTGCCATACGGCACGAAGCCGGTGTATTCGCGGTCGTAGTAGCCGAAGGGCGGAGCGAAGGCATGCTGGTCCGCGAATCCCATCATCTGCCAGCCGGAACCCCGGTAGTTGCCGCCGTACTTCGGCGAAGAGAACATTCCGAGCAGAGTCAGCGTGCGCATCGCTTCGAAGAACGGTGTGCGATCTGCCGTTTTGAGATGAGCGATCTGTGCATCCGGCCCGGCCTTGGCGAAGCTCGGCGCGGCAGGATTCGAGGTACGATACGCCGACTGAAATTCCGCGAGTCCCGCGCGAAAATCCTGGGACCAGCCGGCGAAAAACGTGGCCAACGCGCGGTCGATGAAATACACCGCGTGCGCCTCGCGCGCGCCCGGCGTCGCCCCGCTCGGCACGATTTGCGCCGAGATCGCCTCGACATCGGCAGCGTCGGAGGCATCGAAGAATTCAATCCGGGGCTCGCCAAGCACCGACACCGACTCGGCATGATGCGCCGCGGCCGCGATCGCCGGCCAGTGCGCCGCAATCCAAACGCTCGTCAGCATTCCGCCGCCCGAGAGCAGAAACGAACGGCGCGAGTTGCCGACTTGATCCCCGTCGGTTGGCTTCATGAGATCCCCCTGCTTTGATCGTACATCAAATTTCGTTGCGCTTAGCGAACTGGCCGATGTGGTCGGCCGCGCGGAACGCGAGCGCCTGAATGGTCATGGTCGGCTGGCCTCTGCCGGACGTGGCGAAGCTCGAGCCGTCGCACAGAAACAGATTCGGCACGTCGTGGGTTCGGTGATACTTGTCGACCACGGAGCTCGCGGGGTCGTTACCCATCCGGCACGTGCCGAGCAAGTGCACGCCGCCCCGTGCTATGCGCTGCCCCGCCCTCCAGACCTTCTGCGCGCCGGCCGCCTGCATGATCTCGAACGCGCGGTCCTGCAAGAACTTCGCCATGGCAAGATCGTCGGGATGATCCTTATAGGTCACCCTTATGGCCGGAATCCCCCAGGCGTCCTTGAGCTCGGGATCGATGCTCACGCTATTGGTTTCCACCGCCAGCGACGTGCAATGTCCCGTGGACATCATTGAACGGGGAAACGCCTCGAGCCGCGCCTTGAGCTCGGTGCCCCACCGAGGCAGATCGCCGCCGCTCGACAGCGCCCAGCCGGCGGGCTGCGAGCCCATGCGGGCATCGATGCCTCCGCCGCCGTAGAATCCGCGCTTGGGATCCGCATCGTAGAAGTCGTGCAGGATGCGCGTCACCTGGACGCTCTTGTATTCGTTGAGTTCGTGCTCGAATTGCGCATGCACGGCCGCTCCCTGATTGAACATCAGGTACTTGCCCACCAGGCCGCTGGAATTCGCAAGGCCCTGCGGAAAGCGATCGCTCGCCGAATTGAGCAACAGCCGCGACGTTTCGCCGCCGTTCGCGGATACCACCACCGCCTTTGCCCTCTGGAATTGCTCGTGCTTATTCCGATCGAAATAATGCACGCCGGTGGTCCGTCCGCTCTTGTTGAGCGCCACTTGATACACGTAGCTGTGCGCACGGATTTCGCAACGCCCGGTAGCTTCGGCCTCCGGAATCATGGTGTACAGCGTCGAGGATTTCGCCATGACTTCGCAGCCGAAGCCGATGCAGAAGCCGCAGTGCGCGCAAGCCGGCCGCCCGCGATACGGCTCCGATACGATGGCCATGGGTGCGGGGAAGGGATGCAGCCCCAGTTTGCGCGCACCGCGCTCGAACAGCACCCCGGAGGATTTCACCGGCAACGGCGGCATGGGATAGGGCTTGGTGCGCGGCGGATCGAACGGGCTCGCATACGCGAGGCCCGACACGCCGACTTCCCATTCCACCTTCGCGTAATAGGGTTCGAGTTCCTCGTACGAGATCGGCCAGTCCGCAAATCCGGTGCCCGGGATGCCGCCCAGCAGGCTGCGTTCGTTGAAATCGTTCGGATGGAAGCGCCAGTAGTTGGCGGTGAAATGCGTGCTGCTGCCGCCGACGACGCGCGCATAGACCAGAGAATTACCCATTCGCGGACGTTCCGCAGTCCGCGCGGGATCGTCCCTGAAGGTTTGCGGACTGACCGCAGGATCGTTGGTGATGCCGCTGAGGTATGCGTACTTGAGTTCATCGTGCTCGAAGTCGCCCGGACCTAGCCGCGGCCCTTGCTCGAGCACCACGACGGTGAACCCCGCCCGCGACAGCTCCCGCGCCATGACTCCGCCCGCCGCACCCGATCCGACGACGACGAAATCGACGGTCTCGCTCGGCTTGAATGTGCGTGCCGTCACGAGTTCTGTCGGGCGTATGGCAAAGAGCGCATCCTCATCCAGGGTGTGCGATCGTGCGCTCGGCACAATTGGCGAGTCAAGAGTGAATCGTGCGAGCACGACCTCGGAGCGCGCGCCAAAAACTCTCGCGCTATTTCGGCGCTTGTTTCAACCGCGCGTTTTTTTGCAACTGTCTACGCGGGCTCCAGACGCGAGGAGTGTCAAGCAGCAAAGTGACCGCCGCGAACGCTCGCCTTTGCAATCGTACGACTCGTCCCAAGCGAGCTTGAGGTCGAGCGAACGCTTTTGCTTACGGCGCGCGATGAAGGCGGGGACGGCCTCCGCGCTTACCATTCTCGCGGGAACTTGACGCCTTACGTGCAGATGTCCTTGAGCCTGCGTGGCGTGCCAATTCACTCATCCAGGTCTTCGATCCGAAGATGCCTGCCGCGAGGCCGGCTACGCTGAGATCTGCGTCCAGCGATTCCCAATGCAGTCCGGTTCCCAAAGGTGTCAATTGCACCTTTGCCAGTTGCGCTGGGGTCGCACCCTGCAAGCCCTGCAACAACTTCGGTGGAAACATCAGAATCACTCCATTCGTCAGTTCGATGACCAATCGAGCTTTGCGGACGTCAAAATATGCTTTGGCGGCCCGAGGCTGGCTCGCCAGCCGTGCTTCACCGGTCTTTGTCGCTAAGTTATACGAACTCGCCAGTTCGTCCTCTATCCAGTCGCTCATGAATTTACAGTACTGTCGGCATAATAACCTATCCGTTAGGTTAACTCAATGATTCCAATAGATAGAGACGTCACGATGATCGCTCAGTGAAAATTGCGCGACGCCACCGTGAGATCCCCCAGCATCGCCGAGAGATTCGTCAGTCGCTGCGCGATCACATGCTGCACATCGCCCTCCCGTTGCAATTTGCCCTGCACCTCGAGCAGACGCGACTCGAGCAAGGGCGCGCGTTGTGCGACGGCAACGTTGTTCCACACGATCAAATTCACATACCCGGTTTCATCTTCCATGGTGACGAAGGTGACGCCCCCCGCACTGCCCGGCCGCTGGCGCGTGATGACCAGGCCCGCGGTGATCACCTTGGTTCCGTTCGGCTGGTCCCAGAGATCCTGCATGGGCAGCACGCCGCGCTGCCGCAGTTTCTCGCGCAGCAGGCACAGAGGATGACGGCGCAGCGTGAGGCCGGTGCTGCCATAGTCGGCGATGATGTCCTGACCCTCGCGCGGGGCGCGCAGCAGCGGGATGCCTTCCTGCTGCACCGTGTCTGAGGGCAGCAGGGGCAAGGCACGTTCCACCCCGCTCACCTGCCATACCGCGCGATGCCGATGTCCCGCGAGGCCGGCGAGCGCGGCGGCGGCGGCGAGCGCGGTAAGGTCCCGCCGGTCCAGTTTTCCCCGCTCCGCAAGATCTGCGATGGTGTCAAAGGCTTTCACGGCGCGCGCCGCGAGCAGTCGCGCCGCCCCCTCCCGCGATAAGTGCTTCACCAAGCGCAATCCCAGACGCAGCGCCGGGCGGCCATCCGCACGCCGTTCGAGCGTGCAATCCCAGCCGCTGCTCGCCACGTCGACCGGCCGCACCTCCACGCCGTGTGAGCGCGCATCGCGCACCAATTGCGCCGGCGCATAAAAGCCCATCGGCTGACTGTTGATGAGGGCCGCGCAAAAGGCCGCAGGCTCGTAATGCTTCAGCCAGGCGGAGGTGTATACGAGGAGTGCGAAGCTCGCCGCGTGCGAATTATGGACAACGAAGTGATCGGCCAAAAAATTGTGATTGCCTTCTATCTGCAAATCGTATGTTTCGCGGCTTCCGATCGCCTTAATTTCCACAATTCTGTCCCAATAGAGATCGGATTGTGACAGCCGCAAGAGATCGACTGATTCCAAGGCCGTGGCAAGGCGCTCGATCACATGGCGGCGAAAACCGATTTTGCCGGCGCCATGTCCCTGGATTTCGCGCATCCCCAAACCGGTCATTCGACCAATCTCATTCCAGGTTAAACCTTGCCTTTTACGCTCCCGACGAATAATTGATCTAACTTCTGCCGGAATGATATCGCGCGACATGCGTCCATTTCCGGGCAGCGCCAGCAATCTCGATAGTTCCTTCTTTCTAGGATCCAGGAAGCGGCGGCCCACGTGTTGCCAGAATCGGCACAATCTCTCCTGCCCCGTCACCGTGACCACGTGATGCTCCAACTCCCGGCCCTTGTACAGACGTCTCCTGCGATAGAGACGCGCAACGATCCCCAGTCGCAGCAGCAAATACTGCACTTGTAAAGCCAATTGCCGAGAAGCGGTGTCGTATGACGCATGGCGCTTCATGGAGAAAGAGCCATCACCTTCCCAAAGCCGCGCGAGCAACAATGCGATATTGCTATCGCACAATTCGAAGACTATGGACGGTAGTTGCTTCGCCCGGGCTCCACAGTTCCACATACCCAGCCCACGCAACCAGACGACGGCGCCAATCTGACGTTTGCGGTCGATTCTGCGAACACGTACGGAGAAGCACGCTTTGTGGCGTTCGACTACCGCTCTGGTGTTCGGGAAGCGCTCGACCGCTTTTATGAACTCGTCGCGATGCCACGACTGCGTCGTGTAGAAATAAAACGTGCTGGGATGACAGAGATTGCCTTCGGCGATCAGATCGGCGAGGACCAGTACCTGGTGGCGCAACCATCTCCGGCGGCCCTGTACCCGTATGGAGCGCGCCGTCGCTACGTGATCGCCGATCTTGAGCTTTCCCAGCTGACGCCACCCAGTCATGGTCATGAATGGGTGTTCAGCCGTCGCGATAATTTCATGGCCGAGAGCCGTGCGTAAACGCAATACGGGTTTCACGCCGCTCCGCATTACGCGCAGCACTTTGCGTTTCCTCAAATGCATATCGTCATCGCATGCCAGCGTGTTATCGAGGCGCGCCTGCCCGCGGATGACTTCATCGATGGTCAGCCACCGTCCAGTGTCGGCATCCACGACGCGCGTCTCGCCCACGACACATTCCGGAAAGCCGTATTCGCCGAAGCCGAGTATCTGATTGAATATCTGGTGAGCGAAGCTCTCCGGGTACCCGCGCTCGCGCATGCCGTCGAGCAATTGGCGCTGGAACGGCTCCAAGCCGCCCTTGCGCTTCCAGGCCGCCATCGCGCGGCGCAGCCCGTCCGCTTCGCCCGGCGAAAACCCGGCCGCGACGATCGCCAGCCGCATGACTTGCTCTTGAAAAATCGGCACGCCCAAGGTGCGCTCGAGCACCGCTTTGACCTTCTCGCTCGGATAGGTCACCGCCTCTGCGCCGCTGCGGCGGCGCAGATACGGATGCACCATCTCGCCTTGGATCGGGCCGGGACGCACGATGGCCACTTCGATCACCAGATCGTAGTAATTTTGCGGCCGCAAGCGCGGCAGCATGGCCATCTGCGCCCGCGATTCGATTTGAAACACGCCCACGGTATCGGCGCGGCAAATCATCTCGTAGACGGCCTTATCCTCGCCCGGCACCGTCGCCAGAGCGAGTTCGCCGGCGACCGCGGGGGAGCCGCCGAAGTTGTTGATCAGCTGAAACGCCCGGCGTATCGCACTCAGCATGCCAAGCCCGAGCACATCCACTTTCAACAGCCCCAGGGCATCGAGATCGTCTTTGTCCCACTCGATCACCGTACGATCGGGCATCGCCGCGTTCTCGATCGGCACGAGTTCATCCAGACGTCCGCGCGCAATGACGAAGCCGCCCACATGCTGCGAGAGGTGGCGGGGAAAACCCAAGATTTCCGCCGCGAGCGCGATGAGGCGCGCAATCACGGGATCATCGGGATCGAAACCGGAGGCGCGGATGCGATCAGGATCGATGCGCTGTCCGTCCCACCATTGCATGCCTCGCGCCAGCTTATCGACCTGGGCGAGATCCAATCCCAACGCCTTGCCGACATCCCGCAGAGCGCTACGCGGACGGTAACAGATGACAGTGGCCGCCAGCGCCGCGCGTTCGCGGCCGTACTTCCCATAGATATACTGAATTACCTCCTCGCGCCGTTCGTGCTCGAAATCCACGTCGATATCGGGCGGCTCGTTGCGTTCCTTGGAAATGAAGCGTTCGAACAGCATGGCCATGCGCGAGGGATCCACCTCGGTTATCCCCAAGCAATAGCAGACGGCGGAGTTGGCCGCGGAGCCGCGGCCCTGGCAGAGTATTCTTTCCGATCGCGCATGCTGGACGATATCGTGCACGGTCAGAAAGAACGGCTCGAATTTGAGCTCGGCGATCAAACGCAATTCGTGTTCGATGTTCTCGCGTACGGCGGGAGGTGCGCCCGCAGGCCAACGCTGCGCGCAGCCTTGCATCGTCAGCGCACGCAAATGACTCGTGGGCGTGGCGCCAGCGGGCACGATTTCTTCGGGATATTCATAGCGCAATTCGTCGAGCGTGAAACTGCAGCGCTCGGCAATCTCGAGCGTTTGCGCGAGATGCGGCGCCGGGTATAGCTCGCGCAAGCGCTGCAAGGGCCGCAAGCAACGCTCGCCGTTCGGAAATACGGCATAGCCCGCGGCGTGCAGAGGCTTCCCCAAGCGAATCGCCGTCAACACGTCCTGGAGGGCGCGGCGGCTGCGGCGATGCATGTGCACGTCGCCCGCAGCAACTCGGGGCAACTCCAGCGCCTTGCCCAGCGTGTCGAGCAATTCCAAACGGCGCATGTCGAAGCCGCCGGTCAAGAGTTCGACGCCTATCCATAAACGTCCCGAGAATCGCTCCCGCAACCAGCGGCCGTCCTCCTCCTGCCGCTGCTGCAATGCTCGGCCCGCACGCGGCAGCCAGATGATCAAACATCCATCGAGAGCATCCTCGAGATCGGCGCGCTTCAGCGAGTAGCGGCCCTTGGCCGCGGCGCGGCGTGCCCGGCTGATCAAGCGGCTCATGGCGCCATAGCTCGCACGGTCGGTGGCCAGCACCACGAGCTTGAGCTCATCGATACAGGCGAGTTCCGTGCCGATGATCAGCGGCAGGCCGAGCCGCTTGGCGGCGACGTGAGCGCGCACCACACCCGCCAGCGAGCATTCGTCGGTGAGCGCCAATCCGCGGTAATTCAGCCCTTTGGCCTGGGCGATCAATTCTTCGGGCTGCGAAGCGCCGCGCAAAAAAGAGAAATTACTCAAGGTATGGAGTTCGACGTACACGAATCAGCCCGCATTGCGCCCGCCGCTCAGGCGAACACTCCGTGTAAATACCAACGCTTGGATAAACGTTCCTGAAAAACCCAGAGCTTTGCGCCATGCGGTTGACTCGGGCCCATCCCGGGCCCGCGGACTTGGCGTGCAACATAGTAATCGCGCGCCACGCCTCGGCCGTCCCACCAGCCGCTCTCGATACGTTCCGGGCCATGCTCCAGAACCAAGCCGCTTTCGCATTGACTCGGGCCACCCTGCATGCCCGGCATGGCCAGCGGTGCGTCCAGCAGCCACACGGGACGCGGCATTCCTTCGCCGGTACCCGGGTCGGTCATCTTCTCGCCCACGCGCCGGACAGCGGTCAGCGACAGTTCATGGACGCGCCGCCAGGCCGCTTCGGGCCGATGCTCCGGAATCGAAGCCACTCCATACACCGCCTCCTCGCCCAAGCGCGCGCGCAAACGCTCCACCAATTGACTCAGGCCATCCTGGTCCTCGCCCCGCGGGCGCCCTGCGGGCGTCGCCAATCCGGCAAAGACATCGAGCGAGCCGGCCGGGAGCGGCTGCAAGGAACCGGAGACCAATTCCATGGCTCGGACCGGTGCTTCGAGTTCGAGCCTCGCCAGTTTTTGGGCAAGCACATCCATCAAGCGACGACGTTCACTCGTGATGCTCGCCAGCCCCAAATGCACCCGGGTCGCGGGCCCCGCACGATGCCGCAGCTTCAATCGCAATGCCTGGACGCCGGCTTGACGATCTCGCAGGAACTCGGCACAGCGCGCGATCAGTGGTTCGAGCGCCTTTTCCAGATAAGCGACGTTCTCGATCTCCGTCTCGAAATCACAGCGCGCCCGAAAGCGTTCGCGCGGCACAAACGCTCTGCGCGGCGCGAATTGCCGCGCCAACGCGATGTCGAGATCCTGCACCGCCGCCGGTCCCAACCGGCGCGCGAGACCGGCGCGCGGCAAGCGCAGCAATTCACCCATGCGCGTCACGCCCATGGCGCGCAACGTCTGCAACCGTTCGATATTCCAGGCCGTACAAGCGATCGGCAACTTCGAGAGATGTCCGGGCAGCGTTGCGGGATCGTCGATGACGGCCGGATGGCCGGCGCGCGGCGGGCCCCGCGCGAGCCATAGCGCCGCCAAAGTCGACGGGGCCGTGGCGCTGTGGGCCGGCAGCGCAAGATCGCGCCAGCAGGCATCGATAGTGGCGTGCAAGGTTTCAAGTGGGCCAAATAACTTGAGGCTCCCTTTGATTTCCAGTAACAAAGCATTGGGCGGCTCAATGCTGACGAATGAAGTGAATCGTTGCGCATGCAGACAGAGGCGCCGCAGCATGGGGCCTGACGGTTCGGTTTCGCTCAGTTGCGGAAACACCGCGGCATACCAAAGCTGCGTCGAGCGCGCGCGTGCGGCTGTCTGCGGCGTCGGCGGTACGCCGCCCGTCGCCCGCAATGATTTCATCGCCGGCGACTGCGCTGACGCCGGTGCGGGCGACGCATCCCCGCGGGGGTGAGGCGCGTCAGCGCCGAATAAGTCTGCCGTCCGAGATTTCATGGACCGCGAAGATCGACAGGGCCGGGTCGCCCGCCTTGCACCTTGAGTAGATCGAGATGCGCCTCGTGCTCACCCTGGGTCACGACCATTCGCAGACTGGCGGGCGAAGATTCGAAACGATGCCGCTCGGGGCGAAACAGCACACCGAGTGCACCGCCCGCCTCCGCCGCGAGTTTCAAACGCCGCAGCCAGCGATCATCGGTACCCTTGAGCCACAGCAACACCGCGGCGCAGACCCCCGAACCCAAAGCCTGTTCGGCAGCCCACAAGGCTTCCGTGGCGCCGGCAGGCCGCACTACCAGCAAGCGCGTGAGATCGATGCCCTGCTGCGCTAATGCAGGGGCGTAAGGTTCATGGGGCGGAGCAATCCAAACGAGCCAGGGAGCTTCGCTCTTTCCTTGGCCGGCCCTGCGTTGGCACGCCACCAAAGCCGGTAAAAAAAGCTGCACCTCGCCCAGGCCGGTATGGTCGAGAAGCACTTCGATGAGCGACGCCGTCGGCCACCCGCCCCCGGGCAAGCGCGCATCCAGCGCGCTCTTACCGGTGGACCAAACCGGACGAGTGGGGGCAGCCGAGGCGTCTTTTAACTTCCAGACGCGTGCATCGGCCAATATGGAACTAAGCGACGATACTTCACGCAGCATCCACGTCTTTACCGCGACGAAGCACCCCGACGACCACCCCTTCGATAATCATGGGCTGTTCTTTGAGATCGACGCGAATGGGTTCGAAATCGGTATTTTCAGGCAGCAGCCACACAATGGTGCCTTCCTGTCGATAGCGCTTGACGGTCACTTCGTTCTCCAAGCGCGCGACCACGATTTGGCGATTGCGCACCTCGGGTGTGCGGTGCACGGCAACCAGATCGCCATCCAGGATGCCGGCATTCTTCATGCTCATGCCTTGCACTTTCAGCAAGTAATGCGGCTGAGGTTGGAATAACTGCGGATCGATCTGATAGCGCGTTTCGATATGCTCTTCGGCCAGGATCGGACGGCCGGCAGCGACACGCCCGATGAGCGGCAGCCCCAATTGTTCACGTAGAATGTCCTTGAGCTGGATGCCGCGTGAAGCGCCGGGGATGAGATCGATGACGCCCTTACGCTGCAAGGCGCGCAAGTGTTCCTCGGCAGCATTCGGTGACTTGAAGCCCAGCGTGCGCGCGATTTCGGCACGGGTCGGCGGCATCCCGCTTTCCATGATGGCGTCTTGGATGAGTCTCAAGATCTGGGTTTGACGGGGGGTAAGGTCCGACATGCATCACCTGTATATGTAGCCAGTGGCTGTTATTATATACAGCTGCGCGGCGCTGGCAAGTCCCGTGATGACACGGTAATTTGCTCTGTCCTCACTGACGAGCCTCCATGACACAAGAAAAAGAAGACCCTGCGCGCGACCGCTACCTCGGCATGGATCGCCCCATCACGCGGCGCGATTTCCTGAACGGCATCGCCGTCGGAGCCGCGGCGGCCGCTTCTGCCCCCTTACTCGCCGCCTCACCGGCCCCTGCTGCCGGTGCCGTGCCAGGCGCTGCCCCTCTGCCCCCCGGCGCCCAAGATGCCTTCGGCTACTACCCGCCGCTGCTCACCGGCCTGCGCGGCAATCACCCCGGCTCCTTCGAGGACGCTCATGCACTGCGCGACGGCAAGAGCTGGCCCGACGCCACGGATACCGGCGAGGAATACGACCTGATCGTCGTCGGTGCCGGCTTGAGCGGTCTCGCCGCCGCACACTTCTACCGCGCGCAAACCAAGGCCAATAGCCGCATCCTCATTCTCGATAATCACGATGATTTCGGCGGTCACGCCAAACGCAACGAATTCAACTTGAACGGCCACCTGAATCTATTGAACGGCGGCACGTTGGAAATCGATAGTCCGCGGCCCTATGGTCCGATCGCCGCAGACTTGCTGACGACGCTCGGCATCGACGTGCCGAAACTCATCAAAACGACTCAGAACCTCGAATTCTACGAACGCCAAGGCTTGCAAAGCGGCGTGTTCTTCGATCAGGAAACGTTCGGCGCCGATAAGCTCAGCGTCGGCCTCGGCCGGATTCCGCTCAAACAATTTCTGGAGCAGGCGCCGCTGTCCGACTCCGCGCGCGAAACCATCATTCGGATCGAAGAAGGTAAAATCGACTACCTGCCGGGCCTGTCTTCCGACGAAAAAAAGCAGCGCCTGTCGCGCATGAGTTACGAAGCGTTCCTGCGCGACCTGGTCCATGCGGAGCCCTCCGTGCTCGCCTTCTATCACGCGCGCCCCATGGGTGAATGGGGCGTAGGCACCGATGCCGTGTCCGCGCTCGATTGTTGGGGTTTCGGCCTCCCCGGATTCCAAGGCATGAACCTCGCGAAGGGCTCGATTCGCCGCATGGGTTTCACGCCCGCGGGTTACGAAGACACCGGCGGATCGTTCCGCTTGCATTTCCCCGACGGCAACGCGACGATCGCGCGCCTCTTGGTGAGAGATCTCATCCCGCACGCAGTGCCCGGCAACAGCGCCGAGGATGTGGTGACCGCGCGCGTGAACTATGCGCAACTCGATCGCGGCGCATCGCCCGTTCGCCTGCGGTTGAACAGCATCGCCATCCGCGCACGTCACCTCGCGCCGAGCCACGGGGAACCGAACCGCGTGGAAGTTACTTACCTGCGCGGCGGCCGGGTATTCACGGCACGCGCCCGCGGCACGGTGCTGGCCTGCTACAACATGATGATTCCTTATTTGTGCCCGGAACTGCCGGCGACACAGAAAGATGCACTACACAAGCTGGTCAAAACACCGCTGGTCTATACCAGCGTTGCCCTGCGTAACCGGCAGGCATTCGATGCGCTGAAGGTCCACCGCGTCTATGCGCCGGGCGGCTATCACACGTATTTTCATTTGAATCCGCACGTCGACATCGGCGGCTACAAGAGTCCAAAATCCGCGCGCGATCCTATTCTCGTCCACATGGTGCGCACGCCCTGCAAGCCGGGACTGCCCGAACATGATCAGAATCGCGCGGGACGCGCGGAATTATTGAGCACGACTTTCGAGACCTTCGAACGCAACATCCGCGAGCAGCTCGCCCGTGCCTTGGCGGCGGGAGGTTTCGATCCCGCCCGCGATATCACGGCGATCACCGTGAATCGGTGGCCGCATGGCTATGCGCCGGAATACAACCCGCTGTTCGATCCAGATGTCCCCGAAGCCGAGCGGCCGCACGTCATCGGGCGCGCGCAATTCGGCCGCATAACGATTGCCAATTCCGATTCCGGCGGAGGAGCCTATACGGATTCGGCCATCAATCAGGGTCATCGCGCAGTGAAGGAACTGCTGCGCGGCTAGCGGAAAGGGCATCTTGCGCTGTAAAATTTACATGGAAAAAACGCATTCTTAATGATGATTTAATTTCCGCGTAAGGAACTTGTCGAAAATAGGCATCGAGAAATGACAAGTACCGCAAAAATAACGCATTTCAGTTGCATTCGACGCGCGAATTTGGCTTTATGTAGGACTGTGTTGCGACGCGGACGGGCTCGATACCGTGACTGGGCCGGCCCGTGACAAAACACATCGGACTTTCCGATACGAACGAATTAACCCTAGGGGAATACTTTATGACATTGACCACCACACTTAAGGCCTCTCTCGCCGTGGCCTGCGTTGTTGCTTTCGCAGGATGCACGGATCTTAAGCCCGTTCAAGCGCAGCTTGACGATCTGAAATCTCAAGTCAGCAAACTGCAGAGCGACACGGCGAAGGCGTCGAGCGATGCAGCGGCTGCCAACAGCGCGGCTGCCAGCGCACAATCGGCCGCTTCCGGCGCGCAGAGCACCGCGAATCAGGCGTTGTCGACCTCGCAGTCGAATTCGACGGCCATTGAAGCGATCAACGAGAAGATCGATCGCATGTTCAAGAAGTCAGTGTCGAAGTAATTCGAGCATTTGCCTAGTTTGAGCGCCGCGGTATCACCGCGGCGTTTTTTTTGGCTCGGGGCCGGTATCAGTAGCGGACGAGCGCCGATCCCCAGGTAAAACCGCCGCCGAATGCCTCCAGCAGCAAGAGCTGGCCGCGCTTGATGCGCCCGTCGCGAATCCCCGTATCGAGAGCCAGCGGCACCGAGGCCGCGGACGTGTTGCCCTGGGTATTGATCGTCACGATGACCCGGTTCATGGGCAGATCGAGCCGCTTGGCGATCGCCTCGATGATGCGAATGTTCGCCTGATGGGGAATCAGCCAATCGAGCTGATCCGTGCTGATGCCGTTGGCGCTGAGCGTCTCGGTGACCAGCTGCCCCAGCGTGTTCACCGCGACCTTGTAGACCTCGTTACCCTTCATCTGTACGCCGGCCTTGCCTTCGCGCACCAAGTGAAAACCCTTGGATACCCCGTCGGGGTACAGCAGCAAATCCTTGTACTTGCCGTCCGAATGCAGGCGCGTGCTGATGATCCCCGGCTCGGGCGAAGGCTTCAGGATGACGGCCCCCGCGCCGTCCGCGAACAGCACGCAGGTACCTCGATCGTTCCAATCGACAATTCGAGTCAGCGTCTCCGCTCCCACCACGAGGGCGCACTTCGATTCACCCAGTCGAACGAATTTGTCCGCGACGCTGAGCGCGTAGACGAATCCGGTGCAGGCCGCTTCGAGACTGAACGCCGGGCAGCCGTGAATCCCCAACCGGTCCTGCAACAACGTGCCGACGTTCGGAAAGACGAGATCCGGCGTCGTCGTGCCGACGCAAATCAGATCGATGTCCTCCGCGGCCACCCCGGCATCCTCTATCGCACGCCGCGACGCGTGTTCCGCAAGATCGGTCGTGGTCTCGCCCTCCGCGGCCACGTGACGCTGCGCGATTCCGGTCCGGCTGCGAATCCATTCGTCGCTGGTGTCGACCAGCGCTTCGAGTTCCGCGTTGGTCAGTATTCTTTTCGGAAGATAGCTGCCGGTCCCTGCGATTCGTGAATACATTGGATTCCTCTAGGCTCCGCGTGGGGCGTCCAGGCGTTGCGCGATGCGCGCCGGGACGCCGTTGCGCGCTTCCAGGACCGCGACTTCGATGGCCCGTTGAAATCCGAATTGGTCGGTGCCGCCGTGACTCTTGATGACGATTCCGTTCAATCCGATCATGCTCGCGCCATTGTAGCGTCTGGGATCGACACGCGCGCGCAGCGCCTTGAGCGCCGGTCTGCCCGCCAGCGCGCCCAGCTTGCGCAAGCCGGTGCGCGTGAATTCCTCGCGCATGATCTCGCCGATCAATCGCGCCGCGCCTTCCATTGCCTTCAGCGCCACGTTGCCGGTGAACCCGTCGGTGACGACGACGTCGACCTGATCCGAGAAAATATCGTGACCCTCGACGAAACCGACATAATTGAGGTCGCTGGCCGTCAACAGATTATGCGCAGCCTGCACGGTTTCGTTGCCCTTGATTTCTTCTTCGCCGATGTTGAGCAAACCCACGCGCGGCCTTGCGTGAGCGCCCTCCAAATCGGCGGCGAGCACCGATCCCATCACCGCGAACTGGGAGAGCTGCACGGGAGTGCAGGAAGCGTTGGCACCCAGGTCCAACATATACGTGTGTCCGCCGCGCGAAGGGATGAGCGAGACGATGGCGGGGCGTTCCACCCCCGGCAGCATCTTCAGCACGAAATGCGCCGTCGCCATCAATGCGCCGGTATTGCCGGCGCTGACGCAGGCGTGCGCATCATGCGTCTTCACCAGATCGATGGCACGGCGCATCGACGAGTCTTTCTTGCGCCGCAAAGCCTCGCGCGGATGATCGGTCATCTCGACGACGTCGGCCGCAAACAGACAGGTCACATTCGACGGGAACGTCCTGCCCAGCTCGCGTTCCAAGTCGGGCTGCCGCCCGATCAGCGTGAACCGCACATCGCTGAATTCATGGGCTGCGGCCACCGCCGCCGGCACCGATACCGAAGGCCCGCGGTCGCCGCTCATGGCGTCGATGGCAATATGGAGCAGCGCAGGCACTTGCGTCAAAAAAACCCGAGCGGCCGGGCGAGTCCGGCTGGTACTCGATCTTACGGCTTATTCTTCGGCCGCTGCCGCGTCCGCTTTGGTCTGAAGCACCTTGCGGCCGCGATAGAATCCCTCGCGAGAAATTCGATGACGCGAATGAGTTTCTCCGCTCTTGGCGTCGATCGACACCGCGGGGAGAGGCAGCGCGGAGTGGGAGCGATGCATACCGCGCTTAGAGGGGGTTTTTCTGCTTTTCTGAACTGCCATGAGTGCTGTGTCCTATCAAGTTTTCTTTAACAAATCCTGCAAAGCGGCAAACGGCCGCGACCGATCGCCCAACGTGTCCTGAGTCTCGCTGTCCGCCTCGTCGGTCTGCGCCCTGTCCGCCTCGTCGGTCTGCGCCCCGCAGATCTCCGGCGTATGCATCGCCACTGCGGGCAAGGCCAACAACAATTCCTCTTCGGCCAGTTCGCGCAAGCTAACCCAGCCCTCGTCGGTCGCATATACCTCGCGCTGCGAGTTCACCGCGTCCGCATCTGCGCCGCTCGAAAATTCAATCTCACTGCTGCCGGCGGCGGCATACGCGAAGTCTTGCAGACATCGCTGGCACACCAGCTGCGGAGTCGCCTCAACCGCGACAGTCGCGCCTGCACGGCCCGAATCGACTTTCGCGAACGCGTATCTCGCGCGCACGGAACCCCGCGCGTCCGCCAACATATCCTGTAAGCGATGCAACTCGCCGAGCGGGTAGACGCGTTCCAGCACCATTGAATTGTCCGCCAGGTGCGCGCTATCGACTCGGTCAGGCAAGGCCGGTGCCATGGGCCGCGTATAATAGGGCCCGTTCCCACCCCTGTCAAAATCAATCGGGTGCAAGTCGTTGTTTTTGAAGTCTCCGCCTTCCCTTGTTTTGGCGTCCACCTCGACCTACCGACGGGAGCTCCTGGCGCGGCTGCGGTTGCCCTTTTCCTGCGTCGCACCGGGAGTCGAGGAGACGCGTCGTGCCGGCGAGCCGCCGCTCGCCCTGGCGGTGCGGCTGGCGAGGGCCAAGGCTGTTGCCGTCGCGCTGCAACACCCGGATGCCTGGGTCATCGGCTCCGATCAAGTCGCGGTACGGGCCGAGAGTTCCGGGGGAGAATCGATACTCGGCAAGCCCGGCACGGAGGCGCTTTGCATCGAGCAATTGCAGGGCAGTTCGGGTCAATCCCTGTCGTTCCTGACCGCGGTCGCCGTGCTACGGCACAACGGCCCTGCGGCGCACAATGGCCATGCGGCGCTCGAATTCGTCGATACCACTCGCGTGACATTTCGCGTGCTCGACGAGGACACCATCGCGCGCTACGTCGCCCGTGAGGCCCCGCTCGACTGCGCCGGCGGATTCAAGAGCGAGGGTCTAGGGGTCACCCTGTGCGAATCGATCCACAGCGTGGACCCCAGCGCGCTCATCGGACTGCCGCTGATCCAGTTGAGTAAGGTACTGCGCAGCGTGGGCTTCGAATTACCCTAGCGCCGCGCCGGGCGCTTCGGCGCTTTGCGCTTCATCGGCGTGATCGCATCGAGTACGGCCGCGAGTTCCGCGGGCAGGGGCGCGCTGGCGTGAAACGGAACGCCCGAGCCGGGCCATTCGAATGCGACCGATTGCGCATGCAAGAACGTGCGCTTGAGACCATGCTCTTTGAGTTCGGCATTGCGTTCGCGATCGCCATATTTGTCGTCGCCCAGCAGCGGGTGACCGGCAAAAGACGCGTGGACGCGGATTTGGTGCGTGCGTCCCGTCGGAATGTCCACTTCCATCAATGTCGCGAGCGGGCCGAAGAACTGCACCGGCTTGAATACGCTCACCGAGTCCTTGCCGGCGGCCGCCACGCGCACATGCCGCTCGCCGTGCTGGCGGTTGTCCGTCGCCAGGGGCGCGTCGACGCGCTTGGTTCCCAGCTGCCAGCTGCCGGCGACCAAGGCCAAATAGGTCTTGTGCATGCCGCCATTGCGGATCAGCGCGTGCAGCGCCGTCAGCGTGGCGCGGTCGCGCGCCACCAGCAGACAACCGCTGGTGTCGCGATCGAGCCTGTGGACGAGTTCCAGGGTCTCCCGGGGGCGCGATGCCCTCAAAGCCTCGATGACGCCAAAGCTCAGCCCGCTTCCGCCATGCACCGCAACACCGGCCGGCTTGTCGATCACCAGGAGATGCTTGTCTTGAAAAATGACCGCTCGCTCGATCAACTCCAACAAGCTGCTCGACGGGTGCCGGGGTTCATCACCGGTGTCGATGCGCACCGGCGGCAGGCGGACTTCGTCGCCTTCCTGGATGCGGTATTCCGCATCGACGCGCTTGCGGTTGACGCGGACCTCACCCTTGCGCAACAGCCGGTAGACCCGGCTGCGGGGCACCGTCTTGAAGTGGCGCATCAGGAAATTGTCGATGCGTTGGCCGGCCTCGTCGGCGGTCACCGTGCGCAGGGTCACGGGACTCTTCGGGGAGTAAGGGCGGTCGGGCACTGAGACATTACTGTTCATGATTTCACGATGTTTGGCGAGCACTCTTCTAAGGTATTGATTACATTGACCCTGACGGGCTGTCGTGATAATGTCCTAAAACCGTGTCAGGCGCTGAACCATTTTGAAGGGCGTCGCCCATTCCTAGGTTATGCATGTAGACACCGGTTTCGGTGGCGCCCCATCCGTTGGGGAGCCGCATATTAGTTGGTTCTGGATTTCCAGACCATCGCTCGGCCGATGAGACAGATGCAAGAGAGCCCATTTTGAGCTTCGGCGTCTGACAAGCGGTTAACCGAGAACAAGGCCCCGGGCTTTTACCGTATGTTTTTTTTCGGAATTGGGTTTTGGCAGAATTGGGTTGAACTGATGCCGGTCGCGTGGCTCGCGCTCGGCGCATCCCTATTCGTGATTTCCCCATTCGTCACGGTCCCGGCTTCTATTCTCAAGCTCACCTCCACCTCCTCGGCCCCTACCACTTCAGTTGGGGCACATGAAAAGAATGCTCGTCAACGCAGTTCAAGAAGAAGAACTGCGAGTCGCACTCGTCGACGGTCAGAAACTCTACGACTTATCGATTGAGATCCCTTCACGGGAACAGAAAAAATCCAATATCTATAAAGGCCGGATTACCCGCGTCGAGCCCAGTCTCGAAGCGGCATTCGTCGAATACGGCGCGCAGCGCCACGGCTTCCTGCCGCTGAAGGAAGTCTCCAAGGAATATTTCCGCGCGCAAGCAGGCAACCAAGGCAGGCCGAACATCAAGGATGTGCTGCAGGAAGGCCAAGAGCTGATCGTGCAGGTGGAGAAGGAAGAGCGCGGCAACAAGGGCGCGGCCCTTACGACGTTCATCAGCCTGGCCGGCCGCTTCCTGGTGCTGATGCCGAACAACCCGCGCGCGGGCGGCGTCTCGCGGCGCATCGAAGGCGAAGATCGCGACCAGATGCGCGAGGCCATGAACGGCCTGATGATCCCCGACGGCATGGGCGCCATCGTGCGTACCGCCGGCGTCGGCCGATCCACCGAGGAATTGCAGTGGGATTTGAATAATCTCAAGACCGCGTGGGACGCGATCGTGGCCGCCAACGACGGACGGCCGGCGCCGTTCCTGATTTTCCAGGAAAGCGACGCGGTCACCCGCGGCCTTCGCGACTATTTCTCCGATGATGTCGGCGAATGCCTCATCGACCAGCCTGAGGCCTTTGAGAAGGCTCAGGAATACATGCAGCGCTTCATGCCGCCCGACGCGCAGCGCAAGCTCAAGCTGTATCAAGACCCGGTGCCCTTGTTCACGCGCTACCAGATCGAGAGCCAAATCGAGTCTGCTTATTCCCACAAGGTCACCCTGCCCTCCGGCGGCAGCTTGGTCATCGACCATACGGAGGCGCTGGTATCGATCGATATCAATTCGGCCCGCAGCACGCGCGGCGGCGATATCGAAGCGACCGCGCGCAACACCAATCTGGAGGCGGCCGAGGAAATCGCACGGCAACTGCGCCTGCGGGACATCGGCGGACTCATCGTCATCGACTTCATCGACATGGAGTCGCAGACCAATCAGCGTGCGGTGGAAGACATGCTCCGCGACGCGGTCAAGATGGACCGCGCACGCATTCAGCTGGGGCGGCTATCGCGCTTCGGCCTGCTGGAATTGTCGCGCCAGCGTCTGCGGCCCGCTTTGAGCGAAACCACGCATATCAACTGCCCGCGCTGCAGCGGCATGGGCACGATACGCGGGGTCGAATCGATGTCGCTCGCGCTATTGCGCCTGATCGGCGAAGAAGCGCGCAAGGAGCGAACCGGCCGGGTCATCGCCCAGGTGCCGGTCGATGTCGCGACCTACCTCATGAATGAGAAACGCGATTGGCTGAATCAAATCGAGTCGCGCGACAAGGTGTCGCTCGTGATCGTGCCGAATCCGCACATGCAGACGCCTGCCTATGCGCTGCGGCGAATCCGCGACGATGAAAAGGAGTTGCCGGAAAACAGCGCCGTCAGCTATCAACTGGCCGATCAGCCCAGCGTCGATGATTCGAACATCGGCAATCGCGACAAGAAACCGCAAGGTGACGTGCCGCTGGTGCCGAGCATTTTGCCGGCATCGGCGGCGCCCATCATCCCGATGCCCGTGCCGCCCGAGCCCACTCCCGCGCCGGCGCCGGTGGCGGCCCCGCAAGCAGGTATATTCGTCCGTTTGTGGCGTTGGTTTTTCGGCGGCGGCGTCAGCGCCGCAGCCCCGGCAGCAGCGCCGCCCTCGGCCGCGCAACCCCAACGCGACCGGCCGGCCCATCGCGATGCCCGCCACGATCGGTATCGCAGCGGGAGCAGCAGTGGCGACCGGGATAGAAATCGCGATCGCGGGGACCGCGACCGCAATCGCGACGTGCGGCGCGACGGACCTCGAGACCCGCGACGCGACGGACGGTCGCGCGGCGAGAATCGCGATTCCGGACCGCGACGCCCCGAAAGCGCCGCACCGGCAGAGCGCAGTTCAGGCGGCCAACGGCCGGACGCACCGCGTGCCGAGCAGGCACCGCGCCCGGAATCGGCCCAGCGCGCTGACCAGCCGCCACGCAACGATCAGCAGGCACGCGGTGACCAGCAGCCGCGCGCCGGCGAACCGCGTTCCGGCGATGCCGGCGGCGGCGAGCGTTCCGGGGGCGAGCGTTCCGGCGGCGAGCGCTCGGGCAATGAGCGCGGCGGGCGAAGTCGCCGGCGGCGCGGCCGCGGCCGACGTGATGGCGGGGAGAACGCCGCCAACGGCGCCGGCGCCAACTCAGCAGCGGGTCAGGGACCGGCTCAGGGACCAGCGCAGGGGCCGGGAGCGGCCCCCCCGGGGTCGGCTACCGAGAGCCGCGATAACGGTGGCGGTTCGCCTCCCTCCTTCGAGGCGGCTCGCGAGACGCCGGCGCGGGCGCCTGAGGCCCCCGTGTCCAGTACCGGCACGGACAACAAGTACGTGGTGTGGTCGTCGGCTCCGAGCGAGGTTCCGCGTACGGGTCCGGAAGACCGGTAGATGCCCTACACGGATTGACGGGCGCTGCGCGCGCTCGAACCCTTGAGCGCGCGCAGACGCCAGTCGAGCCCCAAACTGGTGCATAGCAGTCCCATGGCGAGGCCGCGAAGGCCGGCCACCGCCATGTTGCTTGCCGTCTGACCCAGATAATGGCCGGGCGGCTCTCGTAGCCACCACACGACGCTCAAGGCAGCTGCGGACGTCAGGTAGGTCAATAACCATGCCCAACGCTCTGCCGTCCCCAAAGGGCGCTCCGGCACGGCCTGCTCGCGACCACGGCGCAGACCGTATGCAAGCAGCCCCAGCACGATGATCAGTCCGATCAAGGAACTGCCGTCTTGCAACAGCCTCACCCCGGCGACGTGGTGAGCGCCGATATCGATCGGGTCGTCGAGCCAGGGGATCATGCGCACGCCGCGTGCATTTTCGTGGGTGAAGGCATCCCACACGAGATGGGTCACCGCCCCGGCCAACACCCCGACCGCAACCAGAAGCCACTGGCGGATGCTGGCAATTTGCGCGGGAGAGGAAAACGGGCGCCAGCGCGCATACGCACCCTCGGGCAGCACTTCCAGCACCGGGGCCTTGATGAAATATTGAAACACCCAGTAGGTGGCCATGCCCACCGGCAGGCAAAAAGTAAACAGCCCCCCAACACTGTGCGTCTCGAAGCGCGGCAGGCGCCAGGGAAAGAACAGTCCGAAATCGGGAACCATGGCGCCGACAATGACCGCGGACAGCAGCCGCCAGCGCGCAAGCAAACGCGAGAAAGGCAGGACGACGGCGGCGTGGGAAATCGTGAATGGCATCAATGAACCTTGATCGTCATCTGATCGTCATAAAAGAAACCTATAAATCGGGGGCTACGCCCTACCCTTTGACCCAGGGGTCACAGCATGTCCAATATCAACGCGATCAATCAAGCGCCGCGGGCAATCAATCGCTCAGCCGCGGCAACGACGCTGATTGGGCAAAAGCCCAATCCCTGGTTCAATGTCTTGGCGGCCGCCGTGATCGTCGCCGGCATCATTTATACCGGCATTCACTTGGCAGATGACCTATCGGTGGTCCGCGACACCCGAGCGTATCCATACATATTGCTCGGGATTGCGTTGTTGATCGCCCTGGGCTTCGAGTTCGTCAACGGCTTTCACGACACCGCGAACGCAGTCGCGACGGTAATCTACACGAATTCCATGTCGCCGAATCTTGCCGTCGTCTGGTCCGGCTTCTTCAACTTCGCGGGCGTGCTGGTCTCGACGGGTGCCGTGGCGTTCGGCATCGTATCGCTGTTGCCGGTCGAGTTGATCCTGCAGGTAGGGAGCGGTGCCGGGTTTGCCATGGTATTTGCATTGCTGATTGCCGCCATTCTCTGGAATTTGGGAACTTGGTATTTCGGTCTGCCGTCTTCGAGTTCGCATACCCTGATCGGGTCCATCATCGGCGTCGGCCTGATGAACCAGCTGATGGCGACCAATCCCTCCGGCACGAGCGGCGTGGATTGGAGCCAGGCGACCAAAATCGGCGAGACCCTGCTCATTTCACCCTTGATCGGCTTCAGCGCGGCCTTCCTGCTGCTGACGCTACTCAAGGCAACGATCAGGATTCCCGCATTATACAAAGAGCCTGAAGGCAATAAGCCGCCGCCGCTGTGGATTCGCGGCCTGCTGATCCTGACTTGCAGCGGCGTGAGCTTTTTCCACGGCGGCAACGACGGCCAAAAAGGCATGGGGCTCATCATGCTGATCCTCATCGGCACCGTTCCGACGGCTTATGCGCTCAATCGCACGATGCACGAACAGGATGTCACCAACTTCGTCGCGGTCTCTGCGCAGGCGCAGACGGCGCTGTCCCGCTACGGCGAGGGTGCGGCGCCGGCCGACCCCCATGCGGCGGCGATGGCCCTGGTGCGCTCCCGCTCCATCACCCCCCAGGGTGTCTCGGCCCTCGCCGCGCTGGCGCAATCGATCTCCATTCAAGTGAACCAGTATCATTCGATGGACAAGGTTCCGCCCGGCTCCATGGTCAACATCCGCAACGACATGTACCTGGTGAGCGAAGGCCTGCGCTACATGGGCAAAGCCAAATCGCTGCATGTGTCGGAGGCCGACAAATCGACGCTCGACGGCTACAAGAAACAGCTCGACCACTCGACCAAGTTCATTCCGACCTGGGTCAAGGTCGCCGTTGCCATCGCCTTGGGATTGGGCACGATGATCGGGTGGAAGCGCATCGTGGTCACGGTGGGTGAACGGATCGGCAAGACGCACCTGACTTACGCGCAGGGCGCTTCGGCCGAAATCGTTGCGATGGCCACGATCGGTGCCGCGGAAATGTATGGCCTGCCGGTCAGCACCACGCACGTGCTGTCGTCGGGGGTGGCGGGGACGATGGTCGCGAACCGGTCCGGCCTGCAATGGGCGACGGTGCGCAATTTATTGATGGCCTGGGTGCTCACATTGCCCGTCTCGATCATGCTCGCCGGCGGTCTGTACTGGCTGCTACGCCACGTTCTGTAAGGCGGCCAGCAGTCCCCGCGACGCGGCGGCGGTGAGATCCAGCACCGCCTCGAAGCCGCCGGCGTCGCCGTAATACGGATCGGGTACTTCCAGCCGGCCCACTTCCGGTGCGTATTGCAAAAAAAGCTGCAGCCGCGCGCGCGAACCTTTGGGGCGCATGGCCTCGAGCTCGCGCAGATTGCCGCGGTCCATTGCCAGGATGAAATCGAAGTGCGCGAAGTCGGCGGAGGCGACCTGCCGCGCGCGCAAGCCGCTGAGATCGATGCCGCGACGCATGGCGGCTCGTTGACTGCGCAAATCGGGCGGCTCGCCGATGTGATAGTCGGCGGTGCCCGCGGAATCAACCTCGACCTGCAATTCCGGCGCATCCTGCGTCACCAGATGCCGCAACATTCCCTCTGCCGTCGGACTGCGGCAGATGTTGCCCAAGCAAACGAACAGAACCCGCACCGTCATTGGACGGGCAATTCCTTCAGGCCGGGGCCACGCAGATTCGCCCGAATCCTCTCGAGATCTTCCGGCGTGTCCACGCCCGCCGGCGGCGCCTTCGCCAACGTCACCAAGTGAATCCGCATGCCGTGCTCCAATGCCCGGAGCTGCTCGAGCCTCTCGGTCTCCTCGAGCGGCGTCGGCGGCCATGACGCAAATTGCAGCAGACTGCGCACGCGGTAGGCATAGATGCCGATGTGGCGCCAGGCGCCGTCAAAGCGGATGGGCTGGCCGGCCGCGACGCCGTCCCGCGGCCAGGGCACCGCGGCGCGGCTGAAGTAAAGCGCCTGCCCGTCGCGGGCGCGCAGCGCCTTCACGCAGCTGGCATCGAGAAATTCCGCCAAAGATTGGATGGGCGTGACGGCCGTTGCGATGTCGATATGCGGCCGGGCATTCAATGCCTCCGCGACCTCGTTGATCACCGCCGGGGGCATCATGGGTTCGTCGCCCTGCAGGTTCACGACGACGTCGTCCGCAGCAAGGCCTTTCGCCCGCACCACTTCGGCGATCCGATCCGTACCCGAGGCGTGCTCGGCCGAGGTCATCAGACACTCCGCGCCGAAACCCCGGGCCGAATCAACTATGCGCTCATCATCCGTGGCCACGGTCACGGAGGCGGCGCGGCTCGCTCTCGCGCATTGCCATACCCATTGGATCAGGGGCCGATCGCCGACGATCAGCAGCGGCTTGCCCGGGAGTCGCGAAGCCGCAAAGCGCGCTGGAATGACTACGTGGAACATTGCCGCTAACGATCGAGCAAGGGATCATCGGCGCTCAAAGCACGCGCCTCCTCGGGCAGCATCAGGGGAATTCCCTCGCGCACGGCGTAGGCCAGCCGATCCGGGCGGCACACGAGTTCGAGCGCATTGCCGCTGCCGGAAATCCGCAAGGGCCCCTTGCAAATCGGACATACCAAAAGATCCAGCAAACGCTTATCCATGACACCCTTTACGCTATCCATGACATTCTCAACGAAGCGCGGCACGCTTTGCGATGGCCGCAGTCACGACGTCGAGCAGCACATTGGATTCGCCGCCGTCGAAACTCGCGGTCACCGGCACATACCAATGATGCGGCCCGGCTATGCCCTGGCATTTTACGGCATCTTTCTCCGTCATGAGCACCGGACGCTCATCGGCGAAAGAAATGTCGGCTGCCTGCAAATGCGCGTGGTCCGGCAGCGCATGACCGACGACTTCGATACCGTGCGCGCGCAGCATGTTGAAGAATCGGTCCGGATTGCCGATGCCGGCGACGGCGTGCACCGAGCGGCCCGCAAATTCGTTCAACGCCTTCGCGGCGCCGCCGATCAGGCTCAAGGCCCCTTTCGCCTCGAGCCGCATGCTGAAAGCGCCGTCGAGGAGCGCCCGGCCGCCGTTCACCACGATGGCATCCGCGGCGGACAGTCGAGCCCGGGTTTCGCGCAAGGGACCGGCCGGCAGCAGCCAACCATTACCGAAGCGCCGATCGCCGTCGATAACGACGATTTCGCAATCGCGCGCCAGAGCGTAATGCTGCAAACCATCGTCGCTCACGACGACGTCGCATCCCGCGTTCACCAGCAGCTGCGAGGCGGCCGGGCGATCGCGGCCGATCGCCACCGGCGCCCCCGTGCGGCGCGCCAACAAAATCGACTCATCGCCCACCACACGAGGATCATCGAACGAATCGACCAGCCGCACGTTTCCGAAGGAACCGCCATAGCCGCGGGTGACCACGCCCGGCTTGAACCCGAAATCGCTCAGGCGCGCAACCAGCCAGCACACCAGCGGCGTCTTGCCCGTTCCCCCGACACTCAAGTTCCCGACCACGACCACCGGCAAGGACACGTGAACCGGCTTGCGCAGACGCTTGACGTACAGGTAGCGGCGCGTTCCGGCCACGGCGCCGTAGATGAGCGATAACGGCAGCAACCACCACGGCGGCGCGGCCCGGTCGTACCAGATTCGATTGAGCCAAGATTGAACCGACATTGTTCGCGTCGCCCGCTTAAGCGTTGAACTGCATTCCATGCAAGGCCGCATACAACCCGCCGCGCGCCAGCAGCTCTCGGTGCGCGCCGCTCTCCACGATCCGGCCTCGGTCGAGAACGATGATCCGATCCGCCCCTTCGACGGTGGACAGCCGGTGTGCGATCACCAGCGTCGTGCGGCCCCGCATCAGGACGCCGAGTTCCTGCTGCACGCGCCGCTCCGACTCGTTGTCGAGCGCCGCCGTGGCCTCATCCAGGACGAGAATGGGCGAATCCTTGAGCAGCGCCCGCGCGATGGATATTCTTTGGCGCTGTCCGCCGGAAAGATTCTGCCCGCGGTCCGTCAACGGGGTATCGAATCCCTGCGGCTGCTGCGCCACGAACTCCATTACATTGGCGATGCGGGCCGCGGTTTCCACGTCCGCTTGCGTCTTGTCGACGGCGTTGAAGGCGATGTTGTTGCGTATGGTGTCGTTGAACAAGACCACGTCCTGACTGACGAGGCTCACCTGAGAACGCAAATCCTTCAGGCGGTATTCCCGCACATCGACTCCGTCGAGCAGCACCGATCCGTGCTCCACATCGTAGAACCGCGGCACCAGACCGACCAGAGTCGACTTGCCGCTTCCGGACGGTCCCACGATGGCCACGGTTTCGCCGGGCCGCACATGAAAACTCACGTCGTGCAGCACGTCGCCCTTGTCGTCGGCATACGCGAACGACACATTGCGAAACTCGATGTCGCCGCGCGCACGCGTCAGCTTGCGCGAGCCGCCGCCGCCCTCCGTCGGCCGATCCAGGATCTCGAATACGCTCTGGCCGGCGGCGATCCCCTGTTGCAAGGGCCCGCTCATGTTGACCAAGCTCCGCAGCGGCGCCGGAATGAGCATCAATGCGGTCAGGAACCCGAAGAACTCGTCGACCTGCAGGTGCTGGGAGAACACTTGATGTATCGCCACATAAAGAACGCTGGCCAGCGCCACCGACGCGATGCATTGTACGACGGGATTGCTGATGGCTTTCGCACGGATCAGCTTCATGTTCGACGCCCGATTGTGCTCATTGACCTGTTCGAATCGCTCGGTTTGATGGTCCTCGGCATTGAAAATCTTGATCAGGCGCTGTGCATCGATCGCTTCCTTGGCAACACGCGTGATGTCGCCCATGGAGTTTTGGATTCGTTCGCTGTAGCGGCGAAAGCTGCGGTTGGCAATCTTCATCAACCATCCGATGACGGGCGCCGCGACGATGCAGTACAGCGCCAGCCGCCAGTTCAAGTAGAACAGCCTGGCCAAGAGCGCGAGGATGGTCAGGCTGTCGCTGATCAGGGAAATCGCCGCGCCGGTCGCTGCGGTAGCCACCAACTCGATGTTATTGGTCAATTTCGACAGCAAATGGCCGGACTGCTGCCGGTCGAGATACGCCGAGGGCAGCCGCAGGTAGTGCGAGAACACGTCGCGCCGCAGGCCCTTGATGACCTGCCGTCCCACCCAACTGGGATAATAGCCCTGCACGTAGTCGCCGATGCCGCGCAGGGTGAATAACACCACGACCCCGACCGGCACTTGCCAGAGCACATCCGGATTCTTCACCACGAAAGCGCCGTGCAGGAATTTCTGGACCAGGTAGGCCAGCGCGACATTGGACGCCGCGAACAAGCTCGCGCCCAGCACGCCGATCAGAAACACGCCGAGATAAGGCGTCGCGTATTTCAACAGCCGCCGATAGATCGCCCAAGAATCGCCGGCGGCTTTCGGGCCCGCAGCGGGTGTCGCGCTCAAGGAGCGCCTTCCGCATGGACGGTCGCGATGTTGAGCTGCGCGAAACCCAGCCGGCCCGCCACGTCCATGGCGGTCACCACGGCCTGGTGCGTGGTGCGCGCGTCGGCGCGAATCGTGATGGGGCCGCGGTCGGTGCCGGCTTCCTTGAGCAGCGCGGCCCGCAATGTGTCGGCGCTGGCATTGATCAGGGGGCGCTCGTTGATCCGGTAGCCGCCTTCCGCGGTCACCGTGATCACCAGGGGATCGTGCGGCCCCCGCGGCACCGGTACGTTGCTCGCCTGAGGCAACTGCACCTTGACCCGTCCCTCTTGATTGAACGTGGTCGATACCATGAAAAAGACCAGCAGCACGAGCAGCACGTCGATCATCGAAATCAAGTTGATTTCAGGGTCTTCACGGTGGCGCGGGCGCAGGTTCATGTCACTCGGCCACGACCAGCATGCCGCGCTCGTCCAACGCATCGACGAGCTTCATGGCTTCCTTCTCCATGCGCACCACCAGCCGCTCGACCTTGCCGCGCAGAAAGCGGTACGCGATCAGCGAGGGTATCGCCACGGTCAGCCCGGCCGCCGTCGTAATGAGCGCTTCGCCGATGCCCCCGGACAATATTCGCGGATCGCCGATCCCGTTGGCCGTGATCGCATTGAACGCATGAATGATGCCCGCCACCGTTCCGAGCAGTCCCAGCAGCGGCGCGACCGCCGCGATCGTGCCCAGAGTGTTCAGAAACCGCTCCAGTTCGTGCACCACGTGCCGGCCGCCGTCCTCCAGGCGCTCCACCATCAGCGCGCGTGGCCTGTCCCGATTCGCGAGTCCGATGGCCAGCAACTTGCCGAGAGGCGAATTCTGCTCAAGCGCGGCGACCAGTTTGTCGCTGAGTTGGTCGGCTTCGATCCAGTTCCAGACCTTTTGCGACAAGTCGCGCGGTATGACGCGGCTGCTTTGCAAGGTCCAAAGGCGTTCCAATATGATAGCCACCGCCGCGATGGAACATAAAATAATCGGCCACATGAAGCCGCCGCCCGCGCGGATGATCTCCCACATTGCGTCCTCTTTGGTCAAGTATAAAGCTGCCGGCATGATACTTGACCGCCGACGGTTGAGATACCGGGATCGGCCTGAACCTAACCCGTTGATTTGCGAGGCGGGCGTGGATCACTGTCGCTGATCGCCGAAAGCGGCATAATGCGACCTCGCGGGGAGTCAATCGCAAACCATGCAACGCTGGCTGAAACGCATCACACCCGACCGCCACACGCTGGAGAAGCTCTGGTGCTTGAGACCTTTCAAGGATCTCGTTCTGAATCGCGGGTGCTGGACGTTCAATCGGCACAGCGCGACGCGGGCATTTGCGCTCGGCCTGTTTATCGCATTCATTCCCCCCTCTCCCCTGCCCGTGCACCTCGCGACCTGCACCATTCTCGGGATGCTGTTTCGGTTGAACCTGCCGGTGCTGTTCGCCACGGTTTTCATCAGCAATCCGTTCACCTGGTTGCCGCAGGTGGCCGGCTCCATTTGGGTGGGCGCGAAACTCATGGGAATGGACCTGACGCCCTTCTTGCATGAGCTCCATCATCGGCACCTGTGGGCGCAGGTCAACCAGCTATGGGCGCCGCTGCTGCTCGGTGCGCTGGTTCTCGGCCTGGTCGCGGCCGGATCGGGCTATGTGCTGGCGCAATTCGCATGGCGCGCACGCATCCTCTATCAGCTGCGGCGCAGGCGCGCCAGGTCAACCGGCCAAGGCGCTGCGCTCGACTAGAGCGCCGTCCGTCAGCACCAGCACGCGGTCGAGCCGCGCCGCCAGCCGCTCGTCGTGGGTGACGATGACGAGACTGGTACCGAGTTCCCGATTGAGCTCCAGCATCAAATCGAACACCTGCGCCGCATTCATGCCGTCAAGGTTGCCCGTGGGTTCGTCGGCCAACACCAGCATCGGCTGAGTGACGAGCGCGCGGGCCACCGCGGCGCGCTGGCGCTCGCCGCCGGAAAGTTGCGAGGGCCGGTGCGTGAGGCGCCCGGCCAGTCCGACGCGTGCCAACAGAGCGCTCGCACGTTCCTTGGCCGCGCGCGGCGCCATCCGCCGCACCAGGAGCGGCATCGCGACATTCTCGACCGCGGTGAATTCCGGCAGCAGGTGGTGGAATTGATAGACGAATCCCACGGCGCGGTTGCGCAGATGCCCACGCTCGGTATCGTTCAAGCGATTCATCGCGGATCCGGCGATCTGCACCGTGCCGGAGGTCGGTAAGTCGAGTCCTCCCAGAAGCTGCAGCAGCGTCGTCTTGCCGGATCCGGAGGCGCCGACGATCGCGATTCTCTCGCCGGCGCGCACGCTGATGGACGCCGCCCGCAACACCTGGATTTTCACTTCGCCCTGGATGAATTCCTTGGCGAGATCCTTCCCCTCGAGCACCACCGCA
>DASYFQ010000032.1:0-31669 GCA_036498345.1 Steroidobacteraceae bacterium | reverse complement strand
CTCGCGCTGATTTTGCCGAGCATAGAGGAGCAATGGGGTCTCGTCGTGAACGAAGCGCTGGCAATGGGAGTGCCGATCCTCTGCTCAGACAACGTGGGCGCTCGCGACAGCCTCGTGCGTACCTCCGTGAACGGATATGTGTTCGAATCCGACAACGCCGAAGGTCTCGCGCAGCTGATGACCCGTATGGCGACGGACGAACACGAGTGGCGGCGCCTGGCGGTGGCCGCCGGCGAGTTCGCATACAAAGGCGACGTGTGCCAGTTCGTGTCGGCTGTCGCGAACGCGCTCGGCGACGCTCAACCCCTACCCAAATAATCCATCTTGCCGATCTCCAGTCCCGCCTGCCTGAGAATGTCATAGGCGGTGGTGACGTGGAAGAACACGTTCGGCAGCACGTGATGGAACAAGTAGGGGGTGCCCTGCATGTTCTTGGTGGACGTGCGTGTTTGCCAAGTGACGGTCCTGTCTTCGGAGCCGTCGAACTGTGCCGGCTTCAGTGATTCGAGATAGGCGATGGTGCCGCGGGTCGCGGCGACCCATTCAGCAAGGGTACGCTCCTTCGCTTCGAAGGCCGGGACTTCGGCGCCGGCGAGCCGCGCGGCGCCGCCTTGGGCGATGTCGTTGGCGATATGGATTTGCGACGCCAGCGGCAGCATGTCGGGGAACAATCGCGTGTTCAGCAATACCGAGGGATTGATTTTGCGTGCCTCCGCGTGCGCGGCGGCCTTCTCGAGGATTGCCGCGAGGCTATTCAACGCGCGCGAACAGGTCGGCACGGTGGCCGTATGCATATTGAGAGACATGTTTAAGCCGCCTTGGTTGCCGTGGCGAGTTGCCGCAATACGTAGTGCAGAATCCCGCCATGTTGGTAGTACTCGAGTTCCTTCGGCGTATCGATGCGCAGGCGCGCGTCGAACTCCGTGGTCAGCGTCCGCGTGCCGTCATCGGCCTTGGCAATGACTTTGACGATCTTCGCCGCGCCGCGATTGAGTCCGACGATTTCAAAATTCTCCTTGCCGGTGAGCCCCAGGCTGTGCGCGTTCTGACCTTCCTTGAATTGCAGCGGCAGCACGCCCATGCCGATCAAATTGGAGCGGTGAATGCGCTCGAAGCTCTCGGCGATCACCGCCTTGACTCCCAACAGCATCGTTCCCTTGGCCGCCCAGTCGCGCGAGCTGCCGGTGCCGTATTCTTTTCCGGCGATAACGATCAGCGGCGTGCCGGCGGCTTTATACTTGAGCGAAGCGTCGAAAATGGACATCTGCTCGCCGCTGGGGATGTGCAGAGTCACGCCGCCTTCGGTGCCCGGCAACAACAGGTTCCGCAGCCGGATGTTGGCAAACGTACCGCGCATCATCACTTCGTGGTTGCCGCGGCGTGCGCCGTAGGAATTGAAATCCACCGCTTGCACGCCCTGCGCCATGAGGTATTTGGCGGCGGGAGTGGATTTGCCGATGTTGCCGGCGGGGGAGATGTGATCGGTGGTCACCGAATCGCCGAGCACCGCGAGCGCGCGGGCGCCCTTGATGTCGACTAACGGCGCCGGCGTCATGGTGATGCCGTCGAAGTAGGGCGGGTTCTTGACGTAGGTGGATTTACTGTCCCAGGAATAAATCTTGCCCGCGGGCGTCTTGATGGCGTTCCAGTTCGCGTCGCCGGCGAACACGCTGGCGTAGCTCTTCTTGAACATCGCTGAATCCACCGACGCCGCTACGGCGGCGGCCACATCCTTGGCGCTCGGCCAGATGTCTTTGAGGTACACCGGCTTTCCGTCCTTACCCTGTCCCAGCGGCTCCGTGGTGATGTCGATGTCCAGGCTTCCCGCCAGCGCATAGGCGACGACCAGGGGCGGCGAGGCGAGGAAATTCATCTTGATTTCCGGATGCACCCGGCCTTCGAAATTTCGATTGCCCGATAGCACGGAGCAGGCGATGACATCGGCGTTTTTGACAGCCTCGGAAATTTCCGGCTTCAACGGTCCGGAGTTGCCGATGCATGTGGTGCAGCCATAGCCCACGGTATAGAACCCAAGGGCTTCCAGGTCCTTCAGCAGTCCGGCCTTCTGCAAGTAGTCGGTGACGACGCGCGAGCCGGGGGCGAGGGAGGTCTTTACCCATGGCTTCGACGCGAGGCCGCGTGCGCTCGCATTGCGGGCGAGCAGTCCCGCCGCCACGAGCACGGCCGGATTCGAGGTATTCGTACAACTGGTGATGGCGGCGATCAATACCGCGCCGTCGCGCACTTCAAAGTCGTTGCCGTTCAGGCTGGCCTTGCCCACTCCGTCGGCCTGGCGGTTCTTCTGCGTTCGCTCCTCGGCCATCTTCTTCACGTTGCTTTCGTAGACAGCCTTGGCTTCATGCAGCGGCACGCGGTCCTGCGGGCGCTTCGGCCCGGCGAGAGAGGGTTCGACCGTCGCCAGATCGAGTTCGACGACATCGGTGTAATCGGCCGCCGGTGCGCCGTTGACCCGCCACAGCCCTTGCGCCTTGGCGTAGGCCTCGACCAGCGCGACCTGATCCGGTGCTCGGCCGGTGAGTTCGAGGTAGCGAATGGTTTCCTCATCGATGGGGAAGATGGCGCAGGTCGAGCCGAACTCCGGCGACATGTTGGCGATGGTCGCCCGGTCGGCGAGCGGCAGTCCCTTGAGGCCGTCGCCGAAGAATTCCACGAACTTATCCACCACGCCCTTCTTGCGAAGAATTTCGGTGACGGTGAGCACGAGGTCGGTGGCGGTGGTGCCCGCGGGCAGGCTTCCCGTCATTTTGAAACCGATCACTTGCGGGATCAGCATCGTCACCGGTTGGCCCAGCATGGCGGCTTCCGCCTCGATACCGCCCACACCCCAGCCCAGCACCCCCAGTCCGTTGACCATGGTGGTGTGCGAGTCGGTCCCGACCAAGGTGTCCGGATAGGCGAGCTTCTTGCCCGCGGCGTCATCGGAGAAGATCACCCGCGCCAGGCGTTCGAGGTTGACTTGATGGACGATACCGGTGTTCGGCGGCACGACTTTGAAGTTGCTGAACGCCGTTTGTCCCCAGCGCAGAAAACTATAGCGTTCGCCGTTGCGGTTGAACTCGATTTCATTGTTGTGCTCGAGCGAGGCGGCCGTGCCGTATTCGTCGACCTGCACCGAGTGGTCGATGACCAGTTCGGCCGGGGCGAGCGGATTGACTCGTTGCGGATCTCCGCCGAGCCGCACGATGGCCTCGCGCATGGCCGCGAGATCGACGATGCAGGGAACGCCGGTGAAGTCTTGCATGATGACTCGCGCCGGCGTAAATGCGATTTCATGATTGGGGTTCGCTTTTGGGTCCCACTTCAGCAGAGCGTCGATGTCGCTCTTGGTGACGTTGACGCCGTCTTCGAAACGCAACAGGTTTTCCAACAGAATTTTGAGGGAAAAGGGCAGGCGGCCGACATTCAGCGATTTGAGCGCCTCGAGACTCAGGATCTCGTATTGCTCCGATCCCACCTTGAGCGTCGTTCTTGCCTTGAAGCTATCCGTCATGACCCCTCCACGGAAAAATGGCGATTATAGGTGATTCCGCGGGCGTCGGCGTCCAAGCGGGAATTGAATCGTCGTGCGATGACGCCGCCGCCGAGACAGCGTGCCCCGCTGTAGAACGCGGCGTACTGCCCGGGAGTGACGGCGCGCGCAGGTTCGCGCAAATCTACCCGCCAGATCGGATCGGTGCTCGCGGGCGCGGATGGGCGCACGGTGCAGCGCAGATCGTTCTGTCGATAGCGCGTCTTGACCGCGCAGTCGATCGGTTCGGCGCCGACCTCGCCGGAGGTCAGCCAGTGCATCTGTTCCACGTCAAACGCATCCGACAACAGCAGAGGATGGTCTTGATCCTGCACCACGATGAGCGCATTGCGCGCCATGTCCTTGTCGGCCACGTACCAGGGCGCGGCGGCGGATCCGGCGCGGCCGCCGATGCCGAGACCCGATCGTTGACCCAGGGTGTAGAGGGCCAGACCGCGATGCTCGCCCAGAACCAAGCCGGCGTCGTTTTCGACCGGGCCCGGCTCGGTATGCAGGTATCGGCCCAAGAACTCTTGAAAAGGCCGCTCGCCGATGAAGCAGATGCCCGTGCTGTCCGGTTTGTCATACACCGGCAATCCAGCTGCGTGCGCCAAGCGCCGTACCTCCGTCTTATGCAGATCCCCGATCGGAAACAGGGTCTTGCCGAGCGCCGCGGCGGGCACTGCGTGAAGAAAGTAACTCTGATCCTTGGCGGTGTCCGTGGCTTTGAGGAGTTGCGTTCCCGTGGGCGTGTGCCGCAGGCGGGCATAGTGGCCGGTGGCGATCCGGGATGCGCCGAGGCGGTGCATGTAATCGAGACACACGCCGAACTTGATCTCACGATTGCAGAGGACGTCGGGGTTCGGAGTCCGGCCGGCGGCGTATTCGCGCAGGAAGAGCTGAAACACTCGTTCGCGGTACTGCGCAGCAAAACTCACCCGATGCAGGACGATGCCCAATGTTTCACAGACCTGGCGCGCATCTTGGAAATCGTCTGCCGTGGTGCAGTAGGCGTCGTCATCGTCCTCCTCCCAGTTGGACATGAACAATCCCTGCACGTCGTAGCCGCCGCGCTGCAATAGGAGGGCGGCGACGGCCGAGTCGACCCCACCCGACATGCCGACGATGACGGAGCCGGCAAGCGTGGAATCAGGGAGCGGGGTCAGTGAATCGGGGTGGGAGGCCGGCATGCACCCATTATACCGGTGCAAGAGCCGAATGCGGGCGCCGGGCTCGAGCGCGCGCTGGGAATCAAGCGCGAGACTACATCAGCATTTGCCGCATTTGCGATTCTTGCATGCTGGTTTGCCAGACCTCGTCGAAAAAATTCAAATAGCGGCGCACGACGGCCGGATCGTTCATATCTGAAATGCCGTCCCAGCGGTTCGCCTGTAATCGATACACCAGCGCCTTGTCATCCGCGATGATGAAGGCGCCGGCGCTCGCCGGATATTCGGGACTCATGGCACGCAAATCGATGCAGCTGGTCAGGCGGCGCGCCAATGCAAGAAAGCGGTTGTTGTCGACCATGGCTCGCGACGGGTCGGCGAGCAGAACGCGCACTTTCGCGTAGGAACGCGCCAATACCAGACGCTTGATGGCTTCGAGGAAGGGCTCTTCGCCGTAAATCAGGGGTTCTAAATCTTGGGTAAAGATCGACAGCAGGCGCTGCGCCGACTTGGCGACCTTGAGGCTGGCTTCGCGGACCTCGGGCATGGTGGTGAGGATAGTACGGGTACCCGATCCTGTGGAAAGCTCGGCCCCGCTTCCCGGAACCCTGTCCACTATCGGTTTCGCCCGTTCTTCCGTGTTACCCGCCATACCTTAAGCCTCAATAGGAGGGTGATGGGCATTTTGCCCAGCCTCGCGTACGTTGAGGAATAGTACCGTTTGGCCTGGAAAGGCCCGTGCTAACTGCGTCACGTTTCGGACGGCTAAATGCGTAAATACACCACCCTAAGACCCGCGTGCGCGCTTCGCAAGCGTCGGTGCCAAACCCACATAAGTACCAGGCTCCAAGCACAGCAGCCGTGCTTTTTCCGCCGCCGGCAGATCCAACGAGGCGATGAACTCGCGCATGGCGCCCTGGTCGATGGGCCGTCCGCGCGTGAACGACTTCAATCGATCATAGGCGTCCGGAATCCCATGGGCGCGCATCACCGTTTGCACGGCCTCGCCGAGCACCTCCCAGGCACGGTCCAGATCCTCGGCCACTCGCGCCGGGTCGAGTTCGATTTTTCCGAGCCCCCGCTCGAGCGAACCGTAGCTCAAGACCGAGTGGCCGATCGCCACGCCCAGATTGCGCAGCACGGTGGAGTCCGTGAGGTCGCGCTGCAACCGCGACACGGGCAGCTTGTCGGCGAAATGTCCCAGCAGCGCATTGGCCAATCCCAAGTTGCCTTCGGCATTTTCGAAGTCGATCGGGTTCACCTTGTGCGGCATGGTGGAGGAGCCCACTTCGCCCTCGACCACGCGCTGCTTGAAATAACCGAGCGAGATGTAGCTCCACAAGTCGCGTGCGAGATCGACGAGGACGGTGTTGGCCCGCATGAGGGCGTGGCAGTATTCGGCGATCCAATCGTGCGGCTCGATCTGCGTGGTGTAGGCGTTCGATCCCAAACTCAGGGATTCGACAAAGGTCCGGCTGAACTCGAGCCAATCGACCTGCGGCAGCGCGACGACATGCGCATTGAAATTACCGACGGCACCATTCATCTTCCCCAGGATGCCGACGCGCTCGAGACCGGCGCGCTGGCTCTGAAGGCGCGCGGCGACATTGGCGAGTTCCTTGCCGACCGTGGTGGGGGTCGCGGTCTGGCCGTGAGTACGCGCCAACATCGGCGCGGCGGCATGACGACGGGCCAGAGAGTCGAGCAGGCCCCCGATGGTATCGATCATGGGCAGCAACAGCGTGGCCCGCGCGTTCTTCAACATGAGGGCATAGGCGAGGTTGTTGATGTCTTCGGACGTGCAGGCGAAATGCAGCCATTCGAGATCGGCGGCAGCCGCGCCGCGCTTCGCCAGTTCGGTGCGCAGCCAGATTTCGACCGCTTTCACATCGTGATTGGTGCGCGCCTCGATTTGCTTGATGGCCGCCACGTCGGTGCCCGCCGGGTCCTTCGACAGCGCGGTCAGAAGATCATGGGCGGCGCGCGGCAGCTCGGCTAGGGCCGTCGCGGCCGGACCATTCGCGAGCGCCAGGAACCAGGCGCATTCGACGCGGACGCGCTCACGCATGAGGCCGGCCTCGCTGAACAAATACCGGACCGCCGCGAGTTTGCCGGCGTATCGGCCATCGAGGGGTGAGAGCGCGTCAACGGAAGAGGTGGCCATCGGAGGATGCGGTCGCTTTGAGTGTAGAATCCCACATATTACCGTAAACAAATCAACCAGCGAGGTTAAGGAGCGATGACGGCAACCACACGCGTCGAGCGCGACAGCATGGGCGCGCTGGAGGTGCCGGCGAACGCCCTGTGGGGCGCCCAAACCCAGCGCGCCGTTCAAAACTTTCCGGCCACGGGGCTGCGCATGCCGCGGGCCTTCATCCGCGCATTGGGGCTCATCAAGCATGCCTCGGCCGCCGCCAATGAGGAGCTCGGCGATTTGCCGCGAGACCTGGCAGGGGCCATCCAGGCCGCGGCGCTGGAGGTCGCGGCGGGCCGGCATGACGACCAATTCCCGGTCGACGTCTTTCAAACAGGGTCGGGCACCAGCAGCAACATGAATGCCAACGAAGTGATCGCGACGCTCGCCGCGCGCTCGTTGTCCCATACCGTGCATCCGAACGATCACGTGAACATGAGCCAAAGCAGCAACGACGTGGTGCCGACGGCGATTCACGTCGCTGCCTCGCTCCTCCTCCAAGAGGAACTGCTGCCCGCGCTAGAGCGCCTGCGCACGGTCATCGGACAACGGGCGGCCGAATTCGGCGAGGTGGTTAAGACGGGCCGTACGCACCTCATGGATGCCATGCCCATCACGTTGGCGCAGGAGCTCGAGGGATGGCAGGCACAAATCGACAAAGCCGCGGCCCGTTTGCAGTCGGTGACACCACGTTTATTCCAGCTCGCGCAGGGCGGCACCGCGGTCGGCACCGGCATCAATGCCAGGCCGGAGTTCGGCGCCACGTTTGCGCGCCGCCTCGCGGCGAGCACCGGCCTCGGGTTCAGGACCAGCGATAACTACTTCGAGGCGCTGTCCAGCCAAGACACGGCCGTGGAACTGTCCGGGCAGCTCAAGGCTCTCAGTGTGAGTCTGATGAAAATATCGAATGATTTGCGCTGGATGAACAGCGGCCCTCTGGCGGGCTTGAGCGAGATCGCGCTGCCGGCGCTGCAGCCGGGCAGCAGCATCATGCCGGGCAAGGTGAACCCCGTGGTGCCGGAATCCGTGGCCATGATGGCCGCCCAGGTAATGGGCAATGATGCGACGATCACCATCGCCGCGGCGTCGGGGAATTTTCAGCTCAATGTCATGCTGCCGGTGATCGCTCATAACTTGTTGCAAAGCGTCGAATTGCTCGCCATCGGCAGCCGTAATTTGGCCGACCACGCGCTCGCCGGATTCACGGTCAACCACGCCCGATTGGAGGAGGCGCTGGCGCGCAACCCGATTTTGGTCACGGCCCTCAATCCCGTCATCGGCTACGAAAAAGGCGCCGCCATCGCCAAGAAGGCGTATGCCGAAGGCCGTCCTGTGTTGGAGGTGGCAGCGGAAATGACGGACCTGAGCGTCGATGAGCTGCGCCGCCTGCTCGATCCCAAGACGCTGACGGATGGCGGCATCCAGGGCGCCGGTTCCGCTGCGTGACGATGGATTCGCTCTACTCGAAACAGCACATACGCGAGTCTCTCGATCCGCGGCCGTCCGCCTCGGATGCGGACATACAGTGGTTGGCCGGCGCGTCCGCCGACATCGTGTCGCGCGTGCGCGCCGCCCTCCCGGCGCGGCAGGTGCCGGCGGCCGTGCTCGTGCCGCTGGTGGAGCATGCGACGGGCATGACGGTGCTCCTCACGCAGCGCGCCGAAACGCTCAAAGATCACGCCGGCCAGATCAGTTTTCCCGGAGGCCGCATCGAGCCCGAAGATGAGGATGCGTGGCACGCGGCGCTGCGCGAGGCCTACGAGGAGATCGGTCTCATGCCCAACTTCGTGGAATTTGCGGGATACTTGCCGGACCACCATGTGATTACGGGTTTTCGGGTGACTCCCGTGGTCGGCTTCGTGAATCCGGATTATCAACTGCGCATCGCCGAGGCCGAAGTTCACGATGTGTTCGAAGTGCCGCTGGGTTTCATCCTGGACACCGCCAACCACAAATCCCGGCAGCGCACGCTGGGCGACTTGACCTACCAGGTGCACGACATTCCCTACGGGGATCGCAATATCTGGGGCGCGACGGCCGGCATGTTGATGACCTTGCGCCGCATGTTGCAGGCGCGCGGCGACAAGCCGCGATGACCGGGGAACCCGCGGCCCAACGCCGGATGCGCGAATTGCTGGCCATCATGAAACGCCTGCGCGGGACCGATGGTTGTCCCTGGGACAAGCAACAGACCTTCGCAAGTATTGCGCCGTACACCATCGAGGAAGCATACGAAGTCGCGGATGCCATCGAGCGCGGCGACATGCACCATCTCCGGGACGAACTCGGCGACCTCTTGTTTCAAGTGGTGTTTCACGCAGAGATCGCGAGCGAGGCGAATCAATTCGATTTCGAGGCGGTGGCCGGGGCGATATGCGACAAGCTGCTGCGCCGCCACCCGCATGTGTTCGGTGCGGGCGGACCCATGACGCAGGCCGAACAAAGCGTCGCATGGGAGGAAATCAAGGCCGCCGAACGCAGCGCCGGCAGCGCCGAATCCGGTCATCTGGGCGGCCACAGTCATCTGGACGGCGTGCCGCAGGCACAGCCTGCGCTGATGCGCGCCTTCAAACTCAGTAAGCGCGCGGCGCGCGTGGGCTTTGATTTCCAACATGCGAGCCAAACCGCCGACAAGGTCGCCGAGGAACTCGCGGAGGTGCGCGAGGCAGCCGCGCAGACCGCGCTTACGAACGGTTCCGGTGCCGGTACCGGCGCCTCGCCGGAAATCTTCGAAGAAATCGGCGATTTGCTATTCGCGGCCGCCAATTTGGCCCGCAAGCTCGATGTCGACGCCGAGGCGGCGCTGCGCTCCGCCAACGCCAAGTTCGAACGGCGATTTCGCGGCATGGAATCCCTGGCCGTACAGCGCGGCGAGATTTTCGCGGACCTCGACCTCGATGCGCAAGAGAGGCTTTGGCAAGAAGTCAAACGTGGCGAGTGAACCGGGAGCGGCCGCCGCCGCGCGCAGCATCCCCAAACTCGTTTTCAAGCACGATCCGGAATTGCCGATCTCGGCGCAACGCGACGCCATCATGGAGGCGTTGCACCGCAACCAAGTGCTGATCGTGGCGGGCGATACCGGGTCCGGCAAGAGCACGCAATTGCCGCAGTACTGCCTGGAGCTCGGCCGCGGCACGGATGCCTTGATCGCGCACACGCAGCCGCGACGGCTGGCGGCGCGAGCCCTCGCCGCGCGCATCGCCGAGGAAATCGGTCAGCCGGTGGGGCGCAGCGTCGGCTTTCGCGTGCGATTTGCCGATCAGGCCTCCGCTGCCACGCGTCTCTTGTTGATGACCGATGGGTTGCTGCTGGCGGAGCTCGCATCCGACCCGCAACTCCGGCGGTACGACACCATCATCGTCGACGAGGCGCACGAGCGGACGCTCAACGTCGATTTGCTGCTGGGGGTGCTGAAGCGGCTGTTGCCGCGCCGTCCGGATCTCAAGGTGATCGTGACCTCGGCGACTCTGGACGTCGGGCGCATCTCGCGGTTCTTCGGCGACGCCCCGATCATCAGCGTGAGCGGCCGCGCTCATCCCATCGAAGTTCGCTATCGCGAAGCGCCCGATGACGCAGACGATCCCGACCTGCCCGCTGCGGTTCTCGAGGCCTATCAGGAAATCGCTACCGAACCGGGTCAACTCGGTAGCGGCGATATTCTGGTGTTTCTGCCCGGCGAGCGTGAGATACGCGATGTCGGCGAGCACCTGCAGCGCGAACTGCGAGCCGAAGTGGAGGTCCTGGAGCTGTACTCGCGCCTGTCGTGGGAGCAGCAGAGCAAGATATTTCAGCGCGGGCGGCGCCAACGCGTGGTTTTGGCGACCAACGTGGCCGAGACGTCGATTACGGTGCCGGGCATTCGAGCCGTCATCGATTCCGGTTTGGCGCGCATCAGCCGCTACAGCCCGCGCAATCGCCTGCAGCGCCTGCCGATCGAACCCATATCGCGCGCCAGCGCCGATCAGCGCAAGGGCCGCTGCGGCCGTTTGGGGCCCGGCCTCTGCCTGCGGCTCTACACGCAAGCCGGCTTCGATGCGCGTGAACCTTTCACCGAACCGGAAATACTGCGCACGAACCTGGCCGCGCTGCTGTTGCGCCTGGCCGCCGACGGCTTGGGCGAGGCGGAGAATTTTCCGTTTCTCGATGCGCCCGATCCGCGTGCGCTCAACGACGGTTATCGGCTGCTGCAAGAGCTGCAGGCGCTGGATGCCGATCGGCGGATCACACGTCTCGGCCGCGCCATGGCGCGCCTGCCGCTCGACCCGCGGCTCGCGCGCGCGCTGCTCGAGAGCAAGCGCTTTCGCGCCGAGAGCGAATTGCTCGCCATCGTCGCGGGCCTGAGCGTCCCGGACGTGCGCATCGCGGGCGGGCCCGAGGATGCCGATGCCGGCGCCGCGTTCGGCGACTCGAAGTCCGAGTTTTCGAGCCTGGTCAAGGTGTGGCGGGCGTACCGTAAGGCGCGCGAGGGTCCGCGGCGGGAACTCAAGATTTGGTGCAAGGAGCGGCGGTTCTCGCTGCTGCGGCTGTCCGAATGGGACGATGTCTATGCGCAGGTCGCGGATCGTGCGGCCGACCTAGGAATAACCCCCCAGCGGCAAGCGGCCAGCTACACCGGGGTGCACCGCTCGCTGCTGGCCGGCTTTTGCACCATGGTGGGCACGCGCGGCGAGGAGGGCGCTTATCTCGGCACTCGCGGCGTGCACTTCCACCTATTCCCGGGATCGCCATTGGTGCGGCGCAGGCCCCGCTGGGTCATGGCGGCAAACATCGTCGAGACATCGCGGGTTTTCGCGCGGCGCATTGCCGAAGTCGAACCTCAATGGATCGAGGCCGCGGCGTCGCACCTGCTGAAACGCGAGTATCTGGAGCCGGATTGGGATGAAGAGCGCGAAGAGGTGGCGGCGCGGGAACGCGTCAGCTTTCTCGGGCTCACCTTGAGCGCAAACCGCGTGGTGAACTATGGGCCCATTGCGCCGGAAGAATCGCGCCGCATCTTCGCGCGCGAGGCGTTGGTCTATCAACGGCTGCACCGCAGGCCCGAGTGGCTGCTGGCCAATGACGCGGCCATTCGCGATGCGCAGCGGATGGAAGAGCGCTTGCGCACGCGCGACCTTCTGCAAAGCGCCGAAGCCTTCGTCGAGTTCTATGACCGCGCTTTGCCGCGCCAGGTATCGAGCGCCGCGACCCTGGAGTACTACACCCGGCATCAGTCGGCTGCCGAACGGCTCGCCCTCGCGCTCACTCCGGAATTGATTTTCGCCAAGCAGCCCGCGCCGGAAGCGCTCGCGCAATTCCCCGAAGTGGCCCGCGTCGATACACTTTCCGTTCCCGTCGAGTACCGCTTCGCGCCCGGGGAATCGCGGGACGGCGCGATATTGCGTATCGCACTGCTGGCGTTGCCCGGACTCACTCGCGCCGCGGTAGATGCCGCGGTCCCCGGACTCGCCGAACCTCGAATCGAGGCCCTGCTGCGTTCGCTGCCCAAGGATGCGCGCCGCCACTTGATTCCGATTCGCGACACGGCCGCTCAATTTCTCGCGAGCCCGAGCCCGAGCCCGAGCCCGGCTGCGAGCGCCGGTGCACCTGCTGACCTCCACAGCCTGGGAGTGTGGCTCAAAGAGCAGCGCGGCATACCCGATTCCTTGCTGCGATTCGACCTTGCCGCGGTGCCCGCCCACTTGATGCCGCAGCTTGCCGTGACTGCCGACGGCAAGGAACTGGCGCACGCCAAGACAGCGGCGGAATTGCGCCGCGCCGGCGCTGCGGCGGCGCGCGCCGAACTCGAGCGCCGCGCCCGTGCGGCCTATGGGCTGGTGGGGGCGTGGCGACGGTTCGAGATGGACGAATTGCCCGATACGGTACCGCTGGCGCTCGAACAGGGCACGGTGTGGGTATTCCCGACGCTCACACGGGGAAGCTCAGGGCTCGAGGTGCGCTACGAGTGGTCCGCCGCCGAGGCGGGGCGCAGCTGGCGGCAGGGCGCGGTGCAGCTTGCGCGCATCATGCTTGCAGCCCAGGCGCGCGATCTCGGCAAGATGATTGCCGGCAACGCCGCGCTGCTGCTCGCCGCCAGTCCGTATCTCAAGAGCAGTGCGCTGACCGAGCTTCTGCTGCAACTCGCGTTTCGTCGGGCGTGTTTTGACGATGGCGAGGCGCCGCGCACTCGGGAGGCATTTGAGAAGGCGGTCGATCAGGGGCGTGTGCGATTGCATCCAAGCTTGGAGGAAATCGCCGCGCGCGCCTTCAGCTGGTTCACCGAGGCGCGGGCGGCGCGCCGCGCGCTCGATGACCCGCGTAATGCATCGGCGGCGGCTGCGGTCGACGAGAGCACTGAGCATCTGCGCCGCCTTTTGAGCGCCGGGAACCTCGAATCCCTGTCGGCGGATTGGCTGCGCCAGTTGCCGCGGTATCTCAAGGCCGAGGAACGCCGCTGGCAACGCATCGCGGCGCGCGGCGGCGAACCGCCGCACATCCTGCGGGAACTGAGCGAGTGGTCGGCGCGTTGCCGCGCATTGGCGAAAGAGCTTGGCGCCGAGCTGCGCTGGATACCGGAACTCGATGAATTGCAAAACTGGATCGAAGAGTATCGGGTATCGATGTATGCGCAGGAACTCAAGACCCTGGGCCCGATCTCGGCGGCGCGCTTGGAAATACGGGCCGCTGAGATCGACGCGTGGATAGGGCGTTGATGCCTGCGGGCGGCACCGCAGGCGCCGACCGCGCGCCGTTCAGACGTTGAAGCGAATTCCCTGAGCGAGCGGCAGCTGCGAACTCCAGTTGATGGTATTGGTCTGGCGCCGCATGTACGCCTTCCAGGAATCCGAGCCTGCTTCGCGGCCGCCGCCCGTGTCTTTCTCGCCGCCGAACGCACCGCCGATCTCGGCGCCCGACGTGCCAAGGTTGACGTTGGCGATGCCGCAATCGCTGCCCTCCGCGGACAAGAAGCGTTCGGCCACCTGCAGCCGGTCGGTGAAGACCGCCGACGACAGACCATAGGGCACTGAGTTTTGAATGGCCACCGCCTCATCCAGCGTGTCGTAGGCGATCAGGTACAAGATGGGTGCAAAGGTTTCGGTGCGTACCACCGCCATGCCGGCGTTGGCGCGAACGATGGCCGGTTCGACGAAATTGCCGGGCTGCGGTAGGACCTTGCCGCCGCACAGGAGCTGTCCGCCTTCGGCCTGCGCGGCGGTGATCGCCGCCGAATAGCGCGACACGGCGCCCGCATCGATCAAAGGCCCCATCAGGGTGTCCGGGTTCAACGGGTCGCCGATGCGTACCTGCCCGTACGCTGCGATCAGCCGCCGTTCGAGTTCGGCGGCGCGCGAGCGATGCACCAGCACGCGCCGCGTCGTGGTGCAGCGTTGACCGGCGGTTCCGACCGCGCCGAAAACGATCCCGGGCACCGCCAGGTCGAGATTCGCCGTGTCATCGACGATGATGGCGTTATTGCCGCCCAACTCCAACAGACTCTTGCCGAGCCGCTCGGCAACTTTCACGCCGATTTGCCGCCCCACGTGAGTCGAGCCGGTGAACGACACCAACGCCACGCGGCGGTCCTCGACGAAGCGCATCGCGAGCTCGGTGCCGGCGTCGATGAAGATCTGAAAGATCGGCGGCAGTGCATGACGCTCCAGCACTCGATTGCAGATGTGCTGCACGGCGAGGGAGCACAGAGCAGTCTTGGGCGACGGCTTCCACACGGTGGCATTGCCGCTGATCGCCGCCAGGAATGCGTTCCAGGACCACACCGCCACCGGGAAATTGAACGCCGAAATCACACCCACCACCCCGAGCGGATGCCATTGCTCGTACATGCGATGCTGCGGCCTCTCGGAATGCATGGTGAGGCCGTACAACATGCGTGATTGTCCGACGGCGAAATCGGCGATATCGATCATCTCCTGAACCTCGCCCACGCCCTCGGCTTTGATCTTGCCGTTTTCCAAGGACACGAGGCTCCCGAGGGCGTCTTTGTACTGACGCAGTTCCTCGCCCATGAGCCGCACGGCCTCGCCGCGCTTCGGCGCCGGCACCCGGCGCCACGCAGCGGCCGCCGCCACGGCCGCCGCCATCACGTCCTCATAGTCCTCGGGCGTGGCGCCGCGAACTTGCGCCAAGCGCTGGCCCGTGGACGGATTGATCGAATCGATGATCGCGCCGGCGGTTTGCTTGCTCCAGCCCTGGCTGCCGGACCACGTTCCGGGGTTGATGTCGCGAAGTCCCAGCGCCCGCAACGCATCAGTGGTGTGCTGCATAATGATTTCTCGGCCATTCGTCAGGGGGCGCATTTTGACTTGGGAGCGCCGACAACGCTAGCATCGTGGGATAATGTCGAAAACTCCCGCCTTGACGCACTGGCACCCGACCAGTTGGCACAGCCGCCCCGCGACCCAGCAGCCCCATTACGCCGACCCGCAAGCGCTGGAGCGTGCCGTGGCGGCGTTGGGCCGGCTGCCGCCCCTGGTGGTGTCCTGGGAAATCGAGGCGTTGCGCGCGAAATTGGCTCAAGCGCAGCGCGGCGAGCAGTTCCTGCTGCAGGGCGGCGACTGTGCCGAGAGTTTCGAGGATTGCGAATCCGACAACATCGCCCGGCGGCTCAAGATCCTGCTGCAGATGAGCCTGGTGCTGTTGCAGGGCTTGAAAAAGCCCATCATTCGAGTCGGCCGCTTCGCCGGGCAATATGCGAAGCCGCGGTCGGCCGACACCGAAACGCGCGACGGCGTCACCTTGCCGTCTTATCGGGGCGACAATGTCAATCGACCGGGATTCACCGCGGCCGAGCGCGAGCCGGATCCGGAGCTGCTGTTGCGCGGCTACGAGCGCGCCTCGCTCACGTTGAATTTCGTGCGCGCCTTGATCGACGGCGGCTTCGCCGATCTGCATCACCCGGAATACTGGGACCTGAGCTTTTTGCGCCACGCCGAGCTGCACGATGCGTATCAAAAGATCGTCGATTCGATTGCCGAGTCGCTGGATTTTTTCGAGTCCGTGAGCGGGCAGCGGGTACACGCAGCGACGCGCGTCGACTTCTATGCCAGCCACGAAGGACTGCATTTGCTGTCCGAGCAGGCGCAGACGCGTTACATCGAGCGACAGAAACATTGGTACAACCTCTCCACGCACATGCCGTGGATCGGCATGCGCACGGCCAACATCGACGGCGCGCACATCGAATATTTTCGCGGCATCTCCAATCCCATCGGCGTGAAAGTGGGCGCCGCAATGAGCGCCGAGTGGCTTCAGGAACTCGTGCAGGTGCTGAACCCACAGAACGAACCCGGCCGGTTGACCTTCGTGCATCGGCTCGGCGTCAAGGACATCGAGCAGCGGCTTCCCGCCATGATCCGGGCCGTGCGCGCCACCGGTTCCCAAGTACTCTGGGTGTGCGATCCCATGCACGGCAATACGGAGACCACGGCAGGCGGCGTGAAGACGCGCCGCTTCGACAATATTTTGGGCGAAGTGGAAGCGGCCTTCCGCGTCCACGAGGAAGAGGGATCCGTGCTGGGAGGGGTGCATATAGAACTCACCGGCGAGGATGTAACCGAATGCATCGGCGGCGCCCGAGGATTGGCGGAGGCCGACCTTGCCCGTGCCTATCGCTCGCAAGTCGACCCGCGATTGAACGCCGAACAGGCGCTGGAATTGGCCATGCTGATCGCGCGCCGGGCGGGCGCCAACCGGCGGTTGGGCAAACCCCCTAAGTCCGCAGTTTAGCGCGCGCCGTCGGCCGGGCAGTCACAGATTTTTTTCGGAAATATTTCTATATAAATCAATTGGTTCTGACATATATATGTAGTATATCTAGATTATAGGCGACGGTTTTTGAAAACCCGACTTGCCTCGATGCGTGCAGATGCTATTCTGCCTTGCAAACCTTTCCCGCCCCCGTGAGATTGAGTGTCGCGAGGCCCCAGCTGCTCAGACGACAAACAAAGAATTAATGACGCATTGCGCGGAATTTTTCCGACCGCGATGGGTCTCAACGGGTCCATGCCCTGGGTTCTGGGCGAAGGTTGGGTTGCGCTCGGGTTAGTCCAAAGCCGCGCGTGATCGACGGCGGGCTACGCGGAGATCGCGTAGCCCGTTTTTTCTTGCGCTCCGTAGTGAATGACGACCCGCCCGACATGAATAATATTTTCGATCCTAGGTGCCGGCGCTGCCCGCGCCTGAGCGCGTTTCTCGATGTCGTGCGCCTGGACGAACCCGACTACTTCTGCGGGCCGGTTCCGCCGTTCGGCGACCCGGATGCCCGCCTGCTGATCGTGGGACTGGCGCCGGGGATGCACGGCGCCAATCGCACCGGTCGGCCGTTTACCGGCGACCATGCCGGGATACTGCTCTACGCGACGCTGCACAAGTTTGGGTTCGCCAGCGGCCCCACGTCCATCGCCGCGGACGACGGACTTGAGCTCGTAAATACCAGAATTACCAATGCGGTGAAGTGCCTGCCGCCCGCCAACAAGCCTTTACCTTTAGAAATCAAGGTTTGCAATGACTTTCTTCGTGCAGAACTGGAGCAAAGCCCCGATGTCCGCGTCATTCTGGCGTTGGGGACGATCGCGCATGCGGCGGTTCTGCGGGCGTACGATCTGCCAAATGGGGCGTATCGTTTTGCACACGGCGCCGAGCACCCACTGAGCGAAGATCGAGTGTTATTGGATTCCTATCATTGCAGCCGCTACAACACCCAGACCCGACGGCTCACGACCCCCATGTTTGAGGGCGTCATCGGCAGGGCGCGTGACCTTGCGCTCGCTGCGCGATGAACGTCGAGCGACAACCACCCGATGCGCCGGTGGCCGCGCTGCCGCCCGCGCGGATGCCTGCGCCGTTCGACGCGAAAGGCTACGTCGAGAGTCTGCCGGCCCGTCCGGGCGTCTACCGGATGCTGGATGCGCAGGGCGAGATCCTATACGTGGGCAAGGCGCGCAATCTCAAGAGCCGCGTCGGTTCCTACTTCCAGCCCGGCAATGTGCATCCCAAAGTCCAGGCGCTGGTCGCGAAGACCGCGAGCATGGAAGTCACCATCACGAACTCCGATACGGAAGCATTGCTGCTCGAATTCAATCTGATCAAGAAGCATCGGCCGCGCTTCAATGTGGTGTTGCGCGATGACAAGAGCTTCCCCTATCTGCATTTCGAAACACAGCATGAATTTCCGCGCCTGACCTTCTATCGCGGATCGCGCAAGGAACCCGGCCGGTACTTCGGGCCTTATCCCTCGGCCGGCGCGGTGCGCGAGACGTTGCAACAGCTTCAGAAGCTGTTTCGGTTGCGCAATTGCGACGACACGTATTTTGCAAACCGGTCGCGGCCGTGTTTGCAGTACCAGATCCAGCGCTGCACCGCTCCCTGCGTGGGGCTCATATCCAAGGAGAGCTACGCGCGCGACGTGAGCGCGGCGATCAAGGTCCTGGAAGGGCGCAACGATGAGGTGTACCAAGACCTGGGGCGGCGCATGGAGGCAGCCGCGGAACGTCTGCATTTCGAAGAGGCTGCGCAGCTGCGCGACCAACTGGCGAAGCTCAAAGCCGTCCAGGCGCAACAAATCGTCACCGCTGATATCGATCACGACGCAGACGTCATCGCCGTCGCGGCCGTCAACGGCGAATACTGCGTGGCATTGATGTTCATTCGCGCCGGCCGCAGTCTCGGCAGCACCACGTTCTTTCCCAAAGCTCCCTTGGCCGAGCCCCCGGAAGTCATGGCGGCATTCGTCGCGCAATATTATATGGAACGAGAGGCGCCGCCGGAGATCATCGTCGAGCAGGAATTCGACGAAATGCCTCTGCTCGAGGCAACGCTGGCGCAGCGCTCCGGCCACAAGGTGAGGATTGCCTCGCAGGTGCGCGGCATCCGCGCGCGCTGGCTGGAGATGATGCACAACAATGCGGCACAGGCGCTGACCATGCGCGGCCTGGCGCGCGCCAGCATCGAGTCCAGCCTGGAAGATTTGCGCGAGGCGTTCGATCTCGCGGAGACGCCGAACCGCATCGAGTGCTTCGACATCAGCCACACGGGCGGCACGGACACCGTCGCTTCGTGCGTGGTGTTCGGGGAGGAGGGTCCGCTCAAGAGCGATTATCGCCGCTTCAACATCGCGGGCATCCAGCCCGGCGACGATTACGCCGCCATGCATCAGGCGTTGACGCGGCGCTACAAGCGCGTGCGCGACGGCGAAATTTCGGCGCCCGACGTGCTGCTCATCGACGGCGGCAAGGGACAGCTCGCAGAAGCGGTCAAAGTGCTGGATGAACTGGGAGTCGCAGGAGTTACTTTGATCGGCATCGCCAAGGGTGCCGACCGGCGGCCGGGCCAAGAGCAACTGTTCTTGTTGGGCCAGGATACGCCCACTATACTGGCTGCGGACTCGCGGGCATTGCATCTGATTCAGCGCGTGCGCGACGAAGCACACCGTTTCGCGATCACGGGACACCGGCGCAAGCGGGCCAAACGTCACAGCCAGTCGATACTGGAAACCATTCCGGGCCTGGGGCCGGTCAAACGACGAGAGCTACTGAAACAGTTCGGCGGCTTGCAGGGGATTTTGCGTGCGGGCATTGAGGATTTCGTACAAATCCGCGGTCTGGGACGCGATCTCGCCGAGGTAATCTATGAGCACCTCCACCCAGGGCGCTAAGGGCCAATCGAATTGGAATCTGCCGAATACGCTGACGTGGCTGCGCATTCTGATGATTCCTGCGATTCTCGCGTTGTTTTACTTGTTGCCCTATCCGTGGGCGGATCCGGCCGCCTGCGCGGCATTCGCGCTCGCCGGCATCACCGACACCTTGGACGGATACTACGCGCGCAAATTGGGCCAAACTTCGCGTCTCGGCGCGTTCCTGGACCCCGTTGCCGACAAGCTGATCGTGGCCGCCGCGCTGGTGTTGATCGTGAGCAAGGATGCGCGCTGGTTCGTGGTCATCGTCGCGGTGGTCATCATCGGCCGCGAGATAGCGGTGTCCGCGCTGCGTGAATGGATGGCCGAGATCGGCGCGCGCAACCGCATCAAAGTGACGGTATTGGCCAAGTACAAGACCATCATGCAAATCGTCGGGCTGTCGATGCTGTTGTACCGGCAGAACTTGTTCGGACTGCCGACTTACAAGCTCGGGTTGGTGCTGACAGCGGTGGCGGCAGTTCTCACGCTCTGGTCGATGATCCAGTATCTGCGCGTGGCATGGCCGGAATTGCGCGGTAGCGCCAGTCTCTAGCCGCCCCTGGCGCCACCGCGCCGGCGCCGGCCACGGCCCGGAATTGCGGGCCAGTTCAAGGCTTTAGCGCTATTTCGCACCGGGTTCTTCTTGACTCTCGGCGGTACGGCCCTACAATTGCGCGTCTGTTTAGGGCGGGAATAGCTCAGTTGGTAGAGCGCAACCTTGCCAAGGTTGAGGTCGCGAGTTCGAGCCTCGTTTCCCGCTCCAGTTTTCGCGAAGAACCCCGGCAAGTCCGGGGTTCGTTATTTTTTGACCAAGGCTAGGTGGCAGAGTGGTCATGCAGCGGCCTGCAAAGCCGCGTACAGCGGTTCGATTCCGCTCCTAGCCTCCATTTCCCGGCAGCCGCAACTCCCGGCAGCAGCAACCCTCCTCACGCAGGGGCCTATTCAGAATTTATACGTCGCGCCGAGCAAGAAGAATCGGCCCACGGCCCCGTCTTGATGGAGCGTGCTGTACGCGAATTCGGCACCTCCGCCGTAGGTCTGCAGATCGACGGGCGGCACCGAATCGAACAGGTTCGTGATCGAACCGTGCACCTGAAGATGATCGGTGACTGCATACGCCGCGTACAAGTTCACGTCGGTGAAATGCGCCACGGAGCAATACGGGTACCATTGACTCGGGAGGGTCACCACCGAGGAAGAAATCGCCGAGCCGTACGCCGACGGCGAGCGACCCTGCAGTGCCTGCAAGCAGGTCTTGTAACCCGATGATGGATCAATGATCGAGAACGAACTCAGGTAGTTCACGGTGAGCGTGCTCGTAAACGGACCTGTCTCCCACGTCAACGTTGCCACCGCGCGACCCCGCGGATTGCCGGTGTCGCCCGAAATGCTTTGAGGTCCGTGGGTTCCGGCCAAGTCGAATATGGCGTTGTTGGCCACGAGTTCGTACTGCGTTATGTAGGTGTAGTTGATTTCGGCTTTCAAACGACCGAAATCGCCCAAGTCGAAGTGGCTCCTCAAGTCCACGTCGTAGCCCGAGGTTTTCAATTCCCCCGCATTGACATACGGAATCAGAGTATAGGCAGGATATCCGACGGGCGTCGTCACGTTGGCAGTGGGGCAAGGTGTTCCGCCGGTGGTCGTCGCCGTGCAAACCGCCGCCGTCGTCGGCGGTCCCCGCACGAGCTGGATCGAGTCGGTATAGAAACTGCCGGCGGAAGCCGCGGAAATGATGTCGTTCTTGAGATCGACGTGGTACCAATCCACCGAGACGTTGAAAGCCTTGAGCGGCTCGAAAATGACGCCGAACGTGGCGTTGGTCGACTTGACGGCTTTCAGCGCAGGATTGCTGGCCTGGACGCCTACCGGGGGGTAGGAGCATAGGGCGTTGAACGTGCCCTTCACATTCGCGATGCCGCCGGGGCAGAGTACCGGGTCATTGGTGTTGCCCTGGCCGAACGCGAGTCCGGCGGTACCGGCTTCGGCTATGGACGGTGCACGGAATCCCCTACCCCATGTGCCGCGCACGGTGAATTGCTCCACGGGCGAGTATTTCACCCCGATCTTCGGCGTCGCCGAACCGCCGTAGGTATCGTAGTGGTCGTAGCGTCCGCTGAGATTGACTTCCAGCTGTTTGATCGGCTTGCCGCCGAATTCGACGAAGCCCGCGGTGTCGTCCTGGGAGCCGACCGCAAAGGCGGTGGATCCTTGCTGAAATCCGGATGCGACGGAGGGCGGGTTCTGGGCATTCAGCGCCTTGTGAATGTACTGACCGCCGAAAGCCACCGACATCGGCCCTCCCGGCATCTGGAACAGTTCATGCGAAGCATTCAGGTCGATGACGCCGAGCGTGCTCGATGGGTGGTCCGAATCCTCCGGAGCAAATGACGCCTGGCCGTTGGTCGTGACTCCCGGGATATATGTCCCGTTGTTGAGGGCGGTCTGCGCGAGCGACGGGATGAGCGACCCGAACATCTTTTGGGTCATGCTGGCATACATGACGCCCACCTGGCCATCGATGTCCCAGCCCGCGGCTTTGCCTCGCACATCACCGAATAACCGATAGGTGATGGTGTCGACGTCGACCTGGTAGGCGCCGACATCCGGAAAGCTGTAGACCAAGTTCTGCGGCGTCCCGGTCGGGTTGAGCGGAGAGGTCGCGGGCAGCGAGAGCACGGGATACACCACGGTCCCCGCCAGCTTACCCGGGGCGAACGTGATGTTGATGATCGAGCCATTATTCTGACCCGTGTTGTTGAGTGCATGGCCGAAATTCGGGGGCGGGGGCGCGACTTGTTGCGCGCTGCTGTCGAATACCGACCCGGTGACCGTTGCCGTCCAGTCATCGGCGAGACGCTTCGTGAATTTCGCGAGGAGATTGATTTGCGTCGTCGGGGACTGAAGAGTTCCGGGAAACGCGAAGGTACATTTGTTCGCGGCCTGCAGCGCTGCGGTGCAACCCGGCAGAAAGGCGCCGACGGTTCCCGTTTTCGGATCGACCAGGTAGCCGGTGACGCTGTCGGGATAGGTAAGCGACGAAGCACCAATGGCACCGGGCTTGGTATTGATGCCCCCCGGCAGGCCGCTCCAATCGAGCGTGGTGAAGGCGCCGTCGCGATTCGATCCGAGAATCTTGTCCGTGTGGTGCCAATCGAGGGCCACGTAGAAGTTGTAGCCGTCGCTGCTGAGGTCCCCAACGCCCCAAATGCCGGCCGCATGCTCGGTGGTGCCGTCGCCGTGCTGGCTCGTGCCGCCTTCGACCGTGAATTCGGAGCCGACGTAGGACTTCTTCAATTTGACGTTGACCACCCCGGCGATGGCATCCGCGCCATAGAGTGCCGAGGCGCCGTCTTTGAGCACTTCGACGGACTCCACCGCGTTGAACGGAATGGCGCTCACGTCGACGAAACTCCGCTCGCCGTCGTCGCTGAGGGGGTAGGACACCATGCGCTGGCCGTCGATCAAGGAGAGCGTGTCGCCCACCGACAGCCCGCGCAAAGCGATGCCGGTTGCACCTGCCGCGAACGCCTGACCGAAGCCTTGGTTGAGAGTCCCCGAGCCGTTTGCCGCAAGATTGCGCAGCACGTCGGAGACATTGGTATAACCCGAATTCTTGAGATCAACGTCGGTGATGATTTGCACCGGACTCGGCGTCTCGACGTCGGTGCGCTTGATCAACGATCCGGTGACCACGATCTCTTGCAGCTCACCGGACGCTGGCGCCGCGGTCTGCGCGATCGCCGTGGTTGCGGCGGCGGCATGAGCCGCGAGCGCAATACATAAGGTTGGTGTCGTGCCACGCATGATTTAACCCTCGCTAGGCTGTTGTTTGCACGTCTGCTGAGGACGGCGGGCTCAACCCGCGGCACCAGCGATGTCGCACCGTGCGCCTCAAGCCGATAGCGGGGCCCGCAAATCGCAAACGCTCGGTTGGCATGCAAGTCGCTCAATCAAATACGAGTTTCTGCCGCGCAGAGAGCCGCTGCGGACGGAGCCTCGGTGTCGGCGCCGATCATTACGGGATCGTGCCGAACCAATTATCTGACAGAACCAAACGTTGCGCGGCGGCCACAGGTACCGGCCTGATGTTGATCACACTACCCACGGGATGGGGAAAATGCTAGTAGTGGAGAAGGTCTCTTTGTTGCGTTAATCCACCGTGCGAACGTGGCGGCACGCGGACCCGCGTGCGTCACGTTGCGAAGGCCCCGTCGGGGCTGACTCGTTATTGCGCAAGAGCGGGCGCGAAAATCGGGTAACATCCCGAATATCGATTGGAATCTGACAATGTCCGAAGACAGCTCCTATCTAATCAGTCTGCACTCTGCGAATTCCGCGAATTCTGCGAATTCGACCAAGGCGCTCGACCTGCGCCGCGTGGGCGCGCATCCGGACTACTGGTACCCCGTGGCCTGGTCTTCGGAACTCAAAGTGGGCAAGACGCTTGGCCGCCGCTTTGCGGGTCTGCCCATCGTTCTGTATCGCGGCAAAAGCGGACAAGTGTCCGCACTGGAGGATCGCTGCGCCCACCGTCAAGTGCCCTTGCACCTCGGGGTGGTGGTCGGCGATGAACTCAAATGTCACTATCACGGCTGGACTTACAACCGGACCGGGAAGTGCGTGAACGTCCCCTATCTCGGCACGGACCGACTGCCCACCGGTGTGAAGGGCTATCCCGCGCGCGAAGTAGACGGCCTGATCTTCGTCTTCCCGGGCGATGCGACTTTGGCAGAAGGCCGCGTACCCAAGACGTTGGGTTCGTCGCAGCGCAAAGATTACAAGACCCGGCAGCTGAACCGTGAAGTGGCCTGTCACTACACCTTCATGCACGAGAATCTGTTCGACATGAACCATCAGTTCATGCATCGCAAGCAAATGGGTTCGATCAGGGCTCGGTGTCTGGGCCGGCAACACGGCGATGACTGGGCCCAGGTGGAATACAGCTTCAGCCGCACCGAGGGCAGGCAGTCCGTAGGCGAACACCTCATCGTGGACTTGATGCGCAAGCGCAATGTGCCCAAGAAAGACTTTTCCGACCATATGCGGATTCGCACCGACTATCCGACCCAGAGCCTCAAGGTATGGGTGGGGCGCGACATCCAACAGTCCGATGATCCGGTGCTCGATGTGTGGCTGGGCTACACGCCGCTGGATGCCGAGCAGCGCACCAACCGCACCTATGGATATCTATCGGTGAAGAAACCGCGGGTGCCGGGAATTATTCAGGCCGTATGGCCTTTCGTGACCTGGTTTACGGAAAATATCTTCCGCGAGGACAAGGAAATCGTGGAGTACGAGCAGAGGGCGTATGACGCACAAGGCGCGGACTGGAACAACGAGGTGTTCCCGCCGATACGCGATCTTCGAGGCGTACTGACTCGCTGCGGCAGACCCATCGAATAGGTCCGATCATGCCGCGGTCCGACCATTTATCCCCATTGCGCCGGATCCGCTAACTTGACGGCGGCGGATATCGAGCGGCTGTTGGCTTGCTGCGCGTGGTTGCTCGAGTGAGCGTGTCGGCACGGGCGAGCGTATCGGTCCGTCTGCTGCTGCTCGCCGCCATGCTGGCGAAAGTGTCCTGGGCGGCCCAACCCGAGACTGACCCGACACAAGCGCCGGCGCCAGGGCCGATTCCGCCGCCGCCGCCTTCCCCGCCCACGGGACTGTGGCGGTGGTTCGATCCCGCGACCGCGCCGTTCATTCCGGTACCGCTGGTCTCCGTCGATCCGGACAGCGGCACGACATTGGGTCTCATTCCGACATGGGTGCATACGAATGAGAATCACGAGATCAGCCGGATCATCGCGCCCGACGTGCTGTACAACCCTTATTTCGGCTATGGCGCGCACGGACGCGTGTATGGGTACACGTCGGGAGACGAACAATGGTCGATTGTCGGCGGAATCAAGGAGCGCGTCGAGCGCGAATTCGATGCCGAGTACCAGCGCGGACGCCTGCGCGACCAGCGATGGTCGATCAATGCGACCCTGGTCTACGATCGAAGCGGCGTGCCGCGTTTCTACGGCATCGGCAACAGGACTCCGCAAAGCGCCCAAACGAATTACACCAACCAGCAGGAACGAGCGCAGATACAGGTGGGCCTGAATATCACTCATGCGTGGCAGCTGCTCTACACCGGCCGCTTCCGCGTGGTCGACGTGCTCCCGGGAACGTTGCCGAAAATTCCGTCGCTCGAGACCCGCTTCGGCCCTATCTTGGGGGTGGGCACGAATAAGCAATTTCTCAATCGCCTGTCCGTCGTCTATGACACCCGGGATGACCTGACGGTACCCACCCGCGGTATGGAATTGATCGCCTATGGCGGGTTGGCCAGCCGCGGCGGCCTGTTGAACGATTCGATGTATAGCGAAGCGGGCGGAGATGCTCGCGCGTTCTGGCCCGTCAGGCCGGACACGATCCTGGTGGCGCACATGGCGCTGCGCTATTTGCCGAGTACGCACGGCGTGCCGTTCTGGGCGCTCAGCGGCATCGGCGGAGGCGACACCGAGGTGGGCGGCGAACAGCCGCTGCGCGGCTTCGGCGCCGGGCGGTTTTATGATCGCGATTCTTTTTCCGGCAGTGTCGAGATGCGCCGCAAGGTCATGTCCTTCGATGCCACTTCGACGAGTATCGACGTGGAATTGACTCCCTTCATCGATGTCGGCCGGGTATTCGCGCGTACCGGCACGTTTCCCCTGGATCAGCTCCATCATGTGTACGGCGTGGGGTTCCGCGGCATCGCGCGGCCCTTCGTGGTCGGGTACGTCGATATCGGCTACGGCAGCGAAGGTATTGCCGCATTCACGGGACTCAATTATCCATTCTAGCCGGTGCCTAGCCGGTGCAGAATTTGCGTATGCGCTCGGTGGGATGGCGCAGGTAATTGTCCAGATAGTAGCCAATCAGCGTTCTTGCGTAGCTCACGTCCTTGGAAGCGGTGAACAGCACCGACGCGTCGCTGATCCAGCCGTCGATGCAGGCATTTTTTGTCGCATTGCCGGCCGCGCAGTCGAGCAGATTGGAGAACGCCCTGCGATACGCGGTGAACTGCGGCTTGTGCATGGGTGCGCCGTGCCCGGGAACGAGCCAGTCGAAGGGCACTTTCTCGAGCCGCGCCAGCGACGCACGCCAACGCGCGGGGCAGGCGCTTTCAAAGAGCGGCGCCGGCAAGGTGACGAGGTCGCCGGCCAACAGCACGCGCGTCTCGGGATCGAAGACCCAGACGTCGCCGGCAGTGACGGCGTGCGATTCCAGATGCAGTTGCAAGTCGCGCCCGGCTATGGTCATCGGCGCGGATTTCGCGATCACGTCGGTCGGGCCGAGCGCGGCCCCCTCGTCGATCAGCGCTATTTCCGCACGCATGGGCTCTTGCGCGCCGGGATCTTTTGCGGACTGCGCCATTTCCGCCACCAATTGCGCGCGATAGTCGGACAGGAATCCTCGTCGGGCGGCATCGATCGCCGAACTCGCATAGACGCGGATATCGGGAAACGCGGCGCGCAGCAGTGGGTTGCCGCCGACGTGATCGAGATGCCAGTGCGAATTGATGATGGCGGCGATGGGCCGATTCTGCTCGCGGGCGAAATCGAGCACGCGCTGCGCGTGTTCCTTGTGCCGGCCGGTGTCGAACACGATCAGGCCTTTCGGCGCCAAGATGATGATGCTGTTGGCGTCGGGCTGGCGGTTCGGCGTGGCTTCACCAGGGATGAGATAGGTGCCGGGCGCGATCAGAGACGCGGCAGCGGCGCAAACGCCGTAGAAAATACCTGTCAATGCAAGCAGTCGAATGAACATGGGTTGCGTGACTTCGCTGAGCACGGCTATTCGTGCGGTCGGCAATTCTAGCGGGTGTACAATCGGACCAACAGCGGAAAGGGTGTCCATGAAAATAACAATCGTCGCGGCGGCTTTGCTGCTGGCGCATGCCGCAGCGGCTGCCGATCTCCCCCAAACCTCGGTGCGGGATCTTGCCAAACCGCCGGCGGGGGCACTGCATTTCACGGTCCTGTCGACCGCGGGCAAGCACGGCGAGTCGACGCGATGGACGACTCCTGATGGAATCCGCATGGGCCGCGAAAGTTTTGTCCTGCGCGGCCAGGTATTCGAGACCGACAGTGCCTCGCATGTCGGGAGCGACGGCGTGCTGGACCGGGTCACCATTCGCGGCTTCACTCCCAATGGGGATGCGGCCGAGAGCTTCGTGGTCGCCGGCGGCCGGGCAACCTGGAAGAGCCCCGTGGATGGCGCCTCGACTGCCTATACGGCCCCCGCCCTGTATGCGGCCTTCGGCGGACCTATCGACGTTACGGCAGATCTGGTCGAGAGGCTGATCGCCGCCCCCGGAAGGTCATTGGCGCTATTGCCCGCCGGGCGAGCCGCCGCCGAGCCCATCGGCACGGCCATCGTCGGCCCGGCAAACGCGAGAAGAACGCTCACCGCGTACGCCATCACAGGTCTCACGAACACGCCCATTCCGGTATGGATGGATGACTCGGGTCAATTCTTCGGCGTCATCGGCAGCTTGTCATGGATACGCAGCGGCTTCGAAGCCCAAGAACCCGTGCTTCAGAAGATCCAGGATGAGGCCCTGGCGAGGCGTTCGCCGGCGATCGCTAAATCTTTCCTCAAGACCCCATCCGGTCCGGTGGCATTCACCCACGTGCGCGCTTTTCTCGCGGGAGATCATTTCGCCGAAGATCAAACCATCGTTGTCGACAAGGGCGTGATTACGCAGGCCGGGCCCGCCGGGCAGGTCGCCGTGCCGCCCGGCGCACGGAGGGTCGACGGCAACGGAAAGACGCTGGTACCGGGCCTGTGGGACGCTCACATGCATTTCCCCGACGATGCCAGCGGACCCGCCCTGTTATCGCTCGGCATCACCTCGGCTCGCGATCCGGGCAACATCAATTCTCTGACACTGGCGCGCGCGGCGCGCAGGGCGAAGGGCGAGCTGCTCAGCCCGCGCATTTATCCGTCGGTGCTGATCGATGGCAAGGGTTCCAACACCGCACAGGCGGCGAGCGTCGCGAACTCGCAAGAAGAGGCGCTGGCCATCGCGCGCAAGGCCAAGTCCGATGGGTTCATCGCCATCAAGCTGTATGGCACGTTCGATCCGGCGTGGGTGCCGGCCGTGGCCGCGGAAGCGCATCGCCTGGGATTGCATGTTCACGGTCATCTGCCCGCGGGACTGCGGCCGTCGCAGGCCATCGACGATGGCTATGACGAGATCACGCATATTTATTTCGTGATGATGCAGGCCATGCCCGACGAAGTGGTGGCCAAGTCCAACGGCATGGCGAGGTTTCTCGGGCCGGGCCAATTCGCCAAGGACGTCAAGCTCGACGCCGAGCCGATGAAATCCCTGATCGCCAAGATGGCGCAGCGAAAAATCACCGTCGATCCGACCCTGGTCGTTGCCGAGAGCTTGTACGTACCGGAAAACGGCGATCTCTCACCGGCGTATGCACCCTTCGTCGGCACGCTGCCGCCGGCCGTCGAGCGGGGCTTTCGGCAAGGCGGCTTCGTCATGCCGCCCGGCGTGACTCGTGCGGATTTCAGAGCGAGCTTCGCCAAGCTGAGCGATCTCGTGCGCGAATTGCACAAGGCCGGCGTTCCCATCGTTGCCGGAACCGATGGTAGCGGAATGGAACTGGTGCGCGAGCTCGAACTCTACGTCGCCGCGGATTTCACACCGGCGGAGGCGCTGGCCAGCGCGACCATCGCGACCGCACACCTGGTCGGCGCGGACGCTCGCACGGGCTCCATCGCCGTGGGTAAGGCGGCCGATCTCGTCCTGGTGGAGGGCGACCCATCGAAGCGCATCGGCGACCTTCGCCATACGCTGATGGTGATGATGGACGGCAAGCTCATGGACGCGAACGCGCTGCGCGCCGCCGGCGGCTTTGCGGGCAAGCCGGCATTCATCGACTGATAGTCCTTCGGGACCAGCCCGTGCCGGCCGGCGGCAAGCCTAGAGGCCGTCGACCGCGGTGCGCAGCGCAGCGGCGTCTCCGGCAGCGCTGCCCTCGATGCGGCGCACGATGCGGCCACCGGCATCGGCGATGAGGACGGTCGGTACCTCGTTCACTCGAAACGCCCGGAATAGTTCGCCCGATGCGTCCAAGGTGAGCGGTATGGTCACTTTGTATTCGGCTCGATACTGCCGCAAGTCCTCGGAGTTCGCCCAGAGGCCGGATGCGATTCCGAGCCAGCGCAGGCGTGGATTGCCGCTCAAGGCGCTGAACTGCTCACGGGCGCTGCGGCAAGCGCCGGAAACCTCCGGCCGTGATGTTGCGAGGTAGGATTCGCACCAGGGCGACAAGAAGACCAGAACGGTCAATGTGCGCTGCGCGGTGCCGTGTTGAAACTCGAAACGCTGCCCGTCCAGGGTTCGCAAGAACCGCTTGGGCAGCAAATCGCCGACGCCGACGGGAGGCGGATCGTTGTTCGCCACGGCCACCTTGTGCGCCGCGGCCACCTTGTCCGCCATCGCCGCCTTGTCCGCGCCATGCGCACTGCGGGCGGCGGGACCGCGCGCCACGGTGCGTGCCGCCATCAGTTCCGCATCGAGCTCCTGGTCCGCGAGATGACCGACATACTTTATCCGGCCATCACGTCCGATGACGATGTGCGTGGGCGTGACCCTGAGATGGAACGCGGCGCCCAAGCTGCCGTCGTCGAATACGATGGGCATGGTGATCCCGAGTTGCCTGCGGTAGGCGCGGACGGCTTCGATCGAGTCGTTGAAACCGACATCGACGGCGATGACGGCCATGTCAGGTCCCGCCGTTTCGTAGGCATGCTCGAAATGCGGCATTTGTTGTCGACAGGGCACGCACCAAGTTGCCCAAAACTTGAGATACACGGCTTTCTTGCCGTAAAGATCGCCGAGATCGATGACGTCGCCGTCGATGGTCTTGAGCATCAGCCGAGGTGCGGGTGCGCCCAATATGGCGCGGCCGGCCGCCTGCGCGCGTTGTTGACCGGTTGCTTCTGCCCACGCCGGCGTGATGCTGACCGACCCGCAGAAAAAGGCGAGACAGCAGACGACTTTGATGATGGTCACAGGTTCCCCTTCGGCGGAACGTCGCGCGATACCGGAGCGCCTTTGTTCTTCACGATGAACACGAGAATCTTCGCCGGCGCCGTCTTGCTGGCATTGGCCGAGACGAGGTGGACGTCGGCGGGATCCTCATAAAAGGTCTCGCCTTGCCGCAGCGTGACGGCAGGACTGCCTGCGATCTGCATGCTGAGTTCGCCCTCGAGCACATACACGAAGACCTGCGCGTCGTGCCGGTGCGGCAACGAAGCGCCGCCGGGCAGATACTCTACGGTCAGCATCAGAAGTTCCTTGGCTGGAACACCCACCAAGTCCTTCTCGAACAATTGTCGGACGTCAGCCGACGGTGGCGCGGATTGAGTGTCGGCGGCCAGTGCGCAGATCTGCCACAGCATGAGGCCGGCCACGAACGCTGCTCTGCGTAAATACTTGCCATTCATCTTAACTCCTCGCGAGAGACGCCGGCCTTCAGGCCGGCGAGGGATAGCGTGGCGTGCATTGCACGCCCGCCAGTGGTATGTCAGAAGTACCACTTTCGAGGATTGTTATGGAACCATTAATGGTTTTTTACCCATTAGTCTTCCGCAGCGCAGGCGGGCGCTCACTATGTGCGTCGCCCGGGTCGGCGCGGCCTGTTGTTCGGCTACGGCGCAATCGAGGAGAACGTCCGCGGAAGGCCTGATGCGGCTGCGTCGCGCCTTGCGCCTTGTCGACGCGAGCCTGTAAATTGTAGATCTGACGGCTCGGACCCCGGAGGAATACGACTATGAATACGCTGACCACCAAAGACGGGACGCAGATTTATTACAAGGATTGGGGCACCGGCCAGCCGGTGGTCTTCAGTCACGGTTGGCCTCTGTCCGCGGATGCATTCGAAGATCAGATGTACTTTCTCGCTGCGCGGGGCTATCGATGCATCGCTCACGATCGGCGCGGTCACGGGCGCTCGAGTCAGCCCTGGAACGGCAACGACTTGGATACCTACGCCGACGACCTGGCGGCGCTCGTCACGGCGCTCGATTTGAAGAACGCGGTGCATGTGGGG
>DASYFQ010000031.1:0-44562 GCA_036498345.1 Steroidobacteraceae bacterium | reverse complement strand
CCTACCGAAAGCATGAGTGCCCTTGTCATCGCGGTGAATGCCCAACTTCGGCTCCTGGGTCAGCTCGACCTCAGCGATCAGGGCGCTGGTGGTCGGATTCCATCCGGGGAACTCGATGCCGGCAGCTTTCCGAATCAGACTCCGTCCTCCGTCGCACCCGATGAGATACTCCGCCCGCAGCGGCTGGCCGTCGGACAAATGGACGTCGACGCCGGTGTCGTCCTGCGCGAACCCCGTCACTTCACGTTCACGATAGATCGGCACCGCCAGCTCGCCGACCCAGCCAGCCAGGATGCGCTCGATGTGCTTCTGCCATAGCCCGAGCCCGTAGTTGTGCCGTGTGGGAAAGTCGCTGATGTCCAGACGGACGCCGGCGAACCCCGCGACCTGAGCCACCTGCCCTTGCGACAGGAACCGGTGAGCGATTCCGCGCTGATCGAGGACCTCGATGGTGCGAGAGTGCAAACCGCCTGCACGGGAGCCGGCGAGATCCTGGTTCGCACGCCGCTCGACAATCGCGACGTCGACGGCCGCCAGCGCCAACTCGCCCGCCAACATCAACCCTGTCGGACCACCTCCCGCGATCACCACCACATGCTCAGACTTACGCGTTTCCATACTCACGTCTCCATCGGGCCGAGCCTCGGGCGGCGGATCTTCAGGCAAGACCCGGGTCTGGCCGCAAGCCCCCCGGTGCGCTATATTCTGAAGCGGGGGAGGAAGAGGTATTCTCTAAGCGTAAGTCTCTAACGCCTTGATGCCGATTGTCGGGTCCCACCCTCCGCATCTCCGGGCGCAATCACCATTTGCGCCGCTTGTGAGCGCGCATATCCGAAAATCACTTTGAAGCCTTGTCCGAACCTGAGCTGTTTACGCTTCATGAACGACGCGCCGCGCTCACAAGATCGGCTTTCCGCCGGTTACGGCGACGGTGGCGCCGGACACGTAGCTCGCCTCATCGGTGGCCAACATCACATAGACGGGGGCGAGTTCCTTCGGCTGGCCGGGTCGCTTCATCGGGACCTGATTGCCGAAATTCTTCACCTTCTCCGTTGGCATTGTCGAGGGGATCAGCGGGGTCCAGATCGGGCCCGGCGCCACGCAATTTACGCGAATCCCGCGGTCGGCGAGCAGCTGTGCGAGTCCGCCCGTGAAGTTCTGGATGGCGCCCTTGGTCGTCGCGTAGGCCAGAAGCTGCGGACTCGGCGTATCTGCATTCACCGAGGTGGTATTGATAATCGCTGCACCCGGCTGCATATGCGGAAGCGCCGCCTTGGTCAAATAAAACATCGAATAGATGTTGGTGCGAAACGTCACGTCCCACTCATCGTCGCTGATCTCCTCCGCCGACTCGAAGCTCGCCTGATGGGCGGCGTTGTTGACCAGGACGTCGATCCGGCCGAAGGCCTCGGCGGCTTTCGCGATGAGGTCGCGACAATGGCCGGCATCCTTGATATCACCGCTGATCAACACGCATTTTTGACCGGCACTTTCGATGAGCCGCTGCGTTTCGCGCGCATCTTCGTGCTCGTCGTAATAGCTCACCACAATGTCCGCTCCCTCGCGTGCAAAGGCGAGAGCCACCGCGCGCCCGATACCGGAGTCCGCGCCGGTAATGACGGCCTTTTTGTTGGCGAGCCGTGCAGAGCCTTTGTAACTGTCTTCGCCGTAGTCAGGCGGCGGGTCCATCGCGGCGCTACGTCCCGGCATCGGCTGGCGCTGCTCTGGAAAGGGCGGTTTCGGGAATTGGGTGGCCATGGGTTACTCCTATATCAACGCGGATTTACTACATCAACGCGGATTTACGCCCACTCACCGGGCGTGCTTGCGAGCTTGCTTCACGCAGCCGCGGGCGGCGTCGGGACCCTTCAGGGCAAGGATTCGGTAATCTTTGCCGCTCAGACGATGGTAGTTAACGAAGAATTCTTCGAGCTCCCGCTCGAAGTGTTTGCCTAAGTCATCGAGCCGCTTAACGTGCGCGTAACTGTGATTGCCGCTCTCCACGGCGACGATGCGATCATTACGCTCCGTGTCCTTCTTGTTCCCCTGTTCGCCCTCGATAACACCGACCAGCCGGCAAGTGAGCTTGCAGCCGGGGAACGCGGGTTCGTCCATGAGCACCAAGACGTCCAAGGGGTCCCCATCGCCGGCCAGAGTTGATGGCACGAATCCAAAGTCATACGGAAACGCCATGCCCGCGGGGAGTACCTTCGTCAGTGAAAAAATGCGCTCTTCCGGGTCGTAAGCATATTTATTGCGGCTTCCTTTGGGCGTTTCGATAATGACAACCGTGAGGTCCTCATCCTCCGTGTCGAAGGAGGGCAACCGGGTAGGGTCGGCGAGACCGGGAGAGCGTTTCGATCGTTTGGGCATTGAGGCACCGTAGCCTACGCGGGCGCTCGCCGGTATCGGCATGAGACGACAACGTCTGTGCGCCAAGCGCTGACAGGCGCAGCATGAGGAGGCGCTCGTGGAATTCGCTGCGGCGCATCCAATGGAACTTTACTCGTTTGAATGAGCGTTGCGGCCGGCATCTGGCGCTTGAAAACAACACGCTTACGCTGCCGGCATCGACAGATTTTCAGCTCGGCTGGCCCGACAGCCCGCGCCGCGCCCGATCGATCAGTAAATTCCGACGCCGATTGTGGCGGTCAGCCGATAGTGGGCGACATCCCCGCGCTTCATGCTTCGTTCCATCGCAACCAACCAAAGGGAGCAAAGTCATGTCGAGCGCACGCAAGAGCACATCCACCCACGCAGACGCGATATCGCTCCTCAAAGCGGACCACCGACAAGTCGAGGGGTGGTTTTCGGAGTTCGAGAAGTCCAGGAGCGCGTCCAAGAAGCAGCAGTTAGCCTCGAAGATCTGCGAAGCGCTCACCGTTCATACGACGATCGAAGAGGAGATCTTCTATCCCGCCTTCTTTCAGGCTACCGATGACAAGGACATCCACCATGAAGCCGTGGTGGAACACGATGGGGCGAAGAAACTCATCGCCCAGATTCAAGACATGTCCGCCGAGGATGACTATTTCGATGCCAAGGTGACGGTGCTCTCCGAAATGATCAAGCACCACGTCAAAGAGGAGGAGAGGCCCGGCGGCATGTTCGCAGAGGCGAAGAAGTCAGACATGGACCTCGCCGCCCTAGGTGAGCAGCTTCGCTCCCGTAAGCGGGAGCTCCAATCACAGGCAAAAGGCGGCTGAAGGGGACATGGCCCCCAACGGCAAGAGCGGAAACCGTAAAGTTAAGCGGGCGACGCGCAAATGAAGCGCGGTAAGCAACCCAGTCGAGCATTTCTTCCGGAAAATCCTTCCATTCACCGCCAGGTGCAGGTCGCACCGAAAGGGGAGTTGTCATGAAAGCAGTCGTTTATCACGGACCCAAGAAGGTATCCGTCGACTCCGTACCTGACGCCAAGCTCGAGAAGCTCACGGATGTCGTAATCAAACTCACCACCACCAACATCTGCGGCTCGGACCTACACATGTATGAAGGTCGGACCGACGTAGAAAAAGGCAAGATCCTGGGGCACGAGAATTTGGGCGAAGTGGTGGAAGTCGGCAAGGCGGTCGACCGCATCAAAAAAGGCGACAAAGTCGTACTACCGTTCAACGTCGGATGCGGATTCTGCGCCAACTGTGAACGCGGCTTGAGCGGCTATTGCCTGACTTGCGCGGATCCTAGCGTCATGCCGGGCATGGCCGGCGCGGCCTACGGATTTGCCGGGATGGGTCCCTACGCGGGTGGACAGGCAGAATATCTGCGCGTCCCCTACGCCGATTACAACTGTTTGAAGCTGCCCGACGATGCGCAGGGGAAAGAGCGAGACTATGTGATGCTCGCCGATATCTTTCCCACCGGCTGGCACGGGACAAGGCTCGCCGATCTGAAGCCGGGCGAGTCGATCATTATTTTCGGCGCAGGCCCTGTGGGCCTCATGGCCGCAATGTCCGCACGCATTCAAGGCGCAAGCCAGGTTTTCGTCGTTGACGGACAAGCGGACCGACTCGCGCTCGCCCACAAGATGGGCGCCACCACCATCGACACCAAAGACGGCGATGTCGGGGACCAAGTCCGCGAGCTGACAAATGGCTTAGGCGCGGATTGCGGGGCAGAATGCGTCGGCTATCAGTGCCACAACTCTCATGGGAAAGAGGTTCCGAATCTCACCATGAACGCGCTAGTGGATGCCGTGAAAGCGACTGGGACGATTGGTGTGATCGGCGTATTCGTTCCTCAAGACCCACACGCGGACGACAAGCTCGCGAAAAAGGGGCAAATCGCCTTCGACTTCGGCAAGTTTTGGTTCAAGGGTCAAAAGCTCGGCACGGGACAGTGCAACGTAAAGGCCTATAACCGAAGACTCTGCGACCTGATCCATTACGGCAAAGCAAATCCGTCCCTGATCGTCTCGCATGAATTGCCCCTCGCCAAAGCGCCGGAGGCGTACAAGCATTTCGATGATCGGGACGAAGGATGGACTAAGGTCATTCTTCATCCGCACGCCGCGTAAAGCCTTACGCGCTGAACTGCGCGCACGCAGTCAGCGATCCCTGCGTATCACTTGAGCTTGCTGTACACGATCTCGTTACCGGCGGAATGGCGAAGCCGACACGGCGTTCATTACACACCGCCGTCTTTGACCGACCTGCTGCAGAATTGCCTTGCGCCTCACTATGTACGAACGTATTGTGCTCGTATGAGCAGGGTTTCCAATAGAGATAGGATACTGGCTAACGGCCTCAAAGTTGTACTCGAGCGTGGTTACGTGGGCGCCAGTGTGCGCGACATCATTGAGGCGGCGGGCGTGCCGCAGGGTTCCTTCACGAATCATTTTCCCTCCAAGGAGGCTTTCTCCCTCGAGATTCTCGATCGCTATTTCGCCAATAGCCGCCTGATGATCAGGGACACATTGCTCAATGACGCTCTTCCTCCACTGAAACGGCTAAGAGCTTACGTTGATGCGAGCATCACGGCCATCAGAAACCATGACATCAAGAACGGTTGTTTGGTTGGCAACTTCGCTGCCGAGGCGTCGGATCACAGTGAGGTCATTCGCAAGCGCTTGACGGAAATCTATACCGAATTGCGGAAGGCCGTTGCGTACTGCTTAAAGGCGGCTGTAAAGGCCGGCGAGCTTCCCAAGGCGTTTAAGACCGGCGAAGTAGCCGAATTTATAGTCACTGGACTACAAGGTGCCTTCTTGGTTTCCAAAGTTGAGCGCGATCTAGGTTGCGCGGAGAACTTCAGGAAGCTTCTGTTCTCAACGGTTTTGGCCTGACGCACCCGGCCCGTCCAGGCACATGACGGCACGGTCCAGTAGCTAAGATCGTTCATTGATCACCTCTCAACTCAGATAGTCGGGTGGAACGGAGAAAATCTCCCTTTCGGGCGGCAAGAGATCAGCGACGCCATTCGGGTTCAGCGCCTGCGCCACCGCGACGGTGTTGAGCGATTCACGCAGTAGCGTAATCTTGCCGTTCTTGGCGACGAGTCGCCCCGCGAACAAGTGATGGAGAATGCGCCCAGCACGCCCCGCCTTCGTGTGGGCGGTGTACGAAGACCTGGTCGGGCGTTTCGATCAGCACGTTGATGTCTTGCGGTTTGAACGCAAAATCCGGATACAGCGCAACCGGATGCGTGAGGCCTTCTTACGGACTTTTGGTTTGCCGCCCCAAGCCTTCGCCGTAACGCCCGAGAAAAGGCGGCTTAAGGGTTCTCCTCTCTTGCTTTCCGTGCCACCTCGCTCGGGCGGCCATGCCCCGGAAGTATGTAGGCCTACTTAATACGTCTTTTCCTGCTTTGCCACAGTTCCTTAAGATTCGCTGCACGTTGCACAGCATCCGCGACAGCGAAGTCACCCTGAGAGGAACGCCTCGACAGAAACCCTGCCAAGGATTCGCATCTAGGATTTAAAACATTGACCGCTGGGGGATTGTCTCGATCGGAGAACACTATGTACGTACAGATAGCCCCCATACCGTTTAGGAGAATGCCATGACTATGCATACACAACAGACCGCCCCCACCCAATACGTGGAAGCCAAGGGCGTCCGTTTCGCATACCGCCGCTTCGGTAGGTCCGGTGGCGTGCCGCTGGTGTTGAACCAGCACTTCACCGGCACCCTGGATTACTGGGATCCGGCCGTAACCAACGGCCTCGCTGGAGGCCGTGAGGTCATTCTGTTCAACAATACGGGTGTCGCTTCAAGTACGGGTGAGGTCCCCACCAATTTCCGCGAGATGGGCGCTAACGCGATCGCCTTTATTGAGGCGCTGGCGCTTTCCAACGTGGACGTCCTGGGCTTTTCCATTGGCGGGATGGTCGCCCAGGAAATCGCTCTGCAGGGCGAGGATCTGGTGCGCCGACTGATCCTGGTCGGTACCGGTCCGCGCGGCGCCGACATGTCCAATAGCCGGTCATCCGAAATCTTCTCCGGTACCTACAATCCGCCGGAGCATTTGTGGCTCGCCGTGCACTTTTCGCCTTCCGCCTCGAGTCGCGCGGCGGGCGCGGCCTTCCTCAAGCGCAAATGGGAACGCAAAGATCGCGACCCGGAAATGAGCGCGGAAGGCATCGCCCACCAGCGCGAGGCCGTCGGCAAGTACATCGCAACGCACGACGGCGTGCTCGATTATCTCAAGAGCATCCACCAGCCCACCCTGGTCGTGCAGGGCAGCCATGATGTCATCATCCCGACCCACAATTCCTATGTCTTGCAGCAGAATCTGCCAAACGCCCAGCTGATCGTCTATCCAGACTCTAGTCACGGCTCTTTTTATCAGTACCCGGAGCTGTTCGTAGCCCAAGCCACCCAATTCCTCGACACGCAATTCAAGGCGGTCGACGGCGCGTCAGAAAGCCTGCCGTTCCCTTCACTGCCGTTTTCCCATTGACCTTCCACCCTCGAACAAGACCTTGAAAGGACCACAATGACACATCCCAACAGTCCCACTCGAGACGTGGAAGCCAAGGGTCCGTCTGCGACCGACTTGAGGCTTTACCAATCTCCGGCCTCTCCGAACTCCCGGCGCGTGCGAATATTTCTCGCCGAGAAGGGACTAGCGGTTCCTTCGGTGACGGTCGATCTGAGTAAGGGCGAGCAGCATTCCGACTCCTACCGCGCGATCAACCCACGCCGCGTGGTGCCGACGCTGGTGCTGGAGGACGGCACTGTCATCGGCGAAGTGCCTGCGATCATGCGCTACCTCGACGAGGCTTTTCCCGAGAAGCCGCTGCTGGGCACGACGCCCAAAGACAAGGGCTTGATCGCGATGTGGGAGCGGCGCGCCGAGCTAGAAGGCTTCGCCGCGGTGATGGAAGGCATTCGCAATAAGGTCGCCGGGCTCAAGGGCCGCGCCATGGCCGGGCCGCACGATTACGAGCAGATCCCGGCATTGGTTGAGCGCAGCGTGCAGCGGGTGAAGAACTTCTTCGCCGATCTGAACGAGCGGTTAAGCCAAGTCGCCTTCGTTGCCGGCGAGCACTACTCGGCCGCAGACATCACGGCCCTTGTGACGGTGGACTTTGCCAAAGCGTTGGAGATGAGTGTGCCCGCGGAACTGGCGGCGCTGAAACGCTGGTACGATAGCGTATCCAGCCGCTCCAGCTCGGAGGCCTAGCCACATGAATAGCAAGCCCATCAAGATTCCGGGACCGGATCATCCGATCACCATCACGCCGGCGCGAGGCCTGGTCATGGTGACCGTAAACGGCCAGCGCGTGGCCAGTAGCCGTGAGGCCCTGACCCTGAAGGAGGCGGCCTACCCGGAAGTGCATTACATCCCGCGGAAAGATGTTGACATGACGCAGCTCCAGCGGAGCTCGCACCAGACGTACTGCCCCTACAAGGGTGAGTGTACCTACTACAGCATTCCGTCGGGCGGAGAGCGCTCGGTCAATGCCGTTTGGACCTACGAAGCGCCCTTTGCCGCAGTGGCGGAGATTCGCGAATACCTGGCGTTCTACCCAAACCGGGTCGACGCAATCGAGTTGGCGCCGTAGGCTGACCACTGGAAAGGTCTCCATGAGCGTACTGTTCTCCTCATTTCCCATATGAGCGTACTGTTCTCGTCATTTCCCATCCGCAAGCTGGTTTTGCCGAACCGCATTGTCGTATCCCCAATGTGCCAGTACCTCGCGGTGGACGGCAAGCCGACACACTGGCATCTGATTCATCTGGGCACGATGGCTCAATCCGGTGCTGGCATGCTCTGCATAGAAGCCACCGCCGTCGAGGCGGCAGGGCGGATCACACCGGGCGATCTCGGGCTGTGGGATGACCAGACCGAGGCCGCGCTGCGACAGGTGCTGGAGGGCGTCCGACAGGATTCGAATGTGGCTGTCACGATCCAGCTTGCGCATGCGGGGCGCAAGGGTTCCAGCCGGGTCCCGTGGGAAGGCGGCGAGCTGATCTCGCCTGACGCAGGTGGTTGGACCACCTTCGCACCGTCGCCGATCGCGCAAAAAGAAGGCGAGACGGCGCCGCAGGCGTTGGACGCCAATGGCCTGGCGCGGATTCGTGAGGCATTCGCCGCAGCAGCCCGGCGCGCTCACAACCTCGGCATCGACGGCATCGAAATCCATGGCGCGCATGGCTATCTGCTTCATCAGTTCCTGTCGCCGCTATCCAATCGTCGCACTGATCGATACGGAGGCAGCCTGGAAAGCCGTCTGCGCTTTCCCCTCGAGGTATTCGAAGCGGTGCGCGCGAAGTTTCCCGACGACAAGCCGGTTGGCTTCAAAGTGTCGGCCACCGATTGGGTTGAAGGCGGCTGGGACCTGGAACAGACGATCGAACTCGCGCGCGAGCTGAAAAAGCGAGGTGCCGACTGGATCACTGTGTCGTCCGGAGGCGTGTCGCCTCTGCAGAAGATCACCTTGAAACCGGGTTACCAGGTGCCGTTCGCTCAGGCCGTCAAAAGCGCCACCGGGATCAACACAATTGCAGTCGGGCTCATCACTGAGGCGCAGCAGGCGGAGGGGATCGTAACCTCCGGCAAATCCGATCTGGTCGCCCTCGCGCGCGGCATGCTCTATGACCCCCGCTGGCCTTGGCACGCCGCGGCAGAGCTCGGCGCCACGGTCGATGCCCCGCCGCCGTATTGGCGTGCGCCGCCGCATCAATACAGCGGAATCTTCAGGAACACTCGGCACGGCGCACGGTAGTACTGCTCGCCTGCGGCTCATCAATGGACTCTTTGCGACACGCGACCCACTAGGTCGTCCACCCTTGAAAGAAACAGCTTCAAAATCGGAGACGTGTTTGCTGTGCTGTAACCGAGCACGAGATCTATCGTGGGCGCCTCGCCCTTCAGCGGCCGACTGATGACGGACCATGGGAGGAAATTCCGAGCGTACGTCGGCAACAGCGCGATTCCGCGCGTCGATGCGACCAAGGACATCGCCATGGCAAGGTTGTCAACTTCATGATCCGGTTTGAGGTCGAGCCCGCATTTCCTCAAGTAGTTGTCGATGACAACCCGCAGAGCGGGTGCCGTCATGGAGACGCTGATAAACGTCTCGCCACGAATGTCCTTCGGACTAATCGCATCTTGGGCAGCAAGCCGATGATCGCTCGGCATGACGACGACAAGTGGTTCCGTGGCGACCGTCCTAAATACCAGGTCGGTGCTATTTTTTTCGCGTCGAAGGAACGCCGCATCGAGCCTGCCCCGCATCAAACCATCGGCAAGATCCGGCGAGTGCTGGCTGGACAAGGTAACTTCGATCTTGGGTAGTTCATCGTGAAGGATGCGCATCACTTCTGGTAGCCAATCCATCTCTTGCCCCGTCAGAAACCCAAGAGCAAAGGTGGTTTTAGCGGGTCGCGCTGCCCGCTGCGCGGCTTCGCGAGCCGCCTCGACCTGCGCCAACGCGATGCGCGCGTGATCAAGGAACGCGCGGCCCGCAGCAGTCAGTTCGACGCCGCGCGCGCTGCGCGTGAGCAACTGCACTCCAACTTGATACTCCAGATCGCGGATCTGCCGACTGAGCGATGGTTGAGCCGTATGGAGTCTTCGCTCGGCTGCCACCGTCAGGCTGCCTTCCTCGGCGACGGCGACAAAGTATCGAAGATGTCGAAGTTCCATAGCCTTACCATGCCCGCCAAGTATGGACCTTGGCTTACAAAGTCTTATTCACATGCGCGGGGGCAGCATACAGTGACCCCACTGAAGTCGCCAAGTAGCTGTGCAATCCCTGTCAGTTAAGAAGTTATGAGTCCCTCCGGCAGTAGGTTATTGCCAATGAGCGATCAGTCGTTTTGACCACAGGAGGCCTCACAGGTATCGGTCGTGCCGCTGCGATCGCTCTTGGCAACGAGGGCGCGCGAAGCAAGAAAGGCGCGACAGTGGTTGTTGCCGGTCGACATGATGAGCCCGGGCACTAGTTCAGCAATTGAGAAGGAGACTTGTCATGAGCAAACTTTCAGGAAAAACCGCGTTGGTCACGGGTGCTTCCCGCGGCATAGGTCGTGCGAGCGCGCTCGCGCTGGCGGCGGCAGGAGCGCAAGTTCTCGTTCACTACAGCCGCGGCGCACAGGAAGCTGAGGCGGTCGTCGCCGAAATTCGGCGGGCCGGTGGGCGAGCCGACAAGGTCGCGGCCGACCTTCGCGCGCCGGATGGGGCGCACGTGCTGGCCAAGCAAGTCCGCGGCACCATCGGAGATCGTTTGGACATCCTGGTCGCCAACGCCGGAGTGTCAAAGGCCGCAACGATCGAGGACACGACGATTGAAGACTTCGACGACCTCTTTGCCGTCAACGTTCGCGCACCGTTTTTCCTCGTGCAGCAGCTGCTGCCCATCATGGGGAAAGGCAGCAGCATCGTGCTCGTCTCATCGCTCGCCGCACGTGCCTCGGTCGGTGCACTGTCGGTCTATGCCGCCACCAAGGGGGCCGTCGCGACGCTGGTAACCCATTTTGCATCAGCACTCGGCGCTCGCGGGATTCGTGTCAATGGCATTGCGCCGGGTGTCGTGGAAACGGACATGTCTAACTTCACGAAGACGGAGGCGGGTCGTGATCTTGCGCTCGGAATGCAGGCGCTGAAGCGCTTGGCTCAACCGGACGATATTGCAGGCGTCGTTGCCTTTCTGTCCTCGGAGGACGCACGCTGGATCACCGGAGACATCGTTCGCGTCGACGGTGGTTCGAAGCTCTGAGATTGCCGAGCCGCCAATTTCGCCGGAAGATCGAGGCTATCCGATCTCGACGTCCAGCAACCGAGCGTACTGCTGCCCCGCGTGCATGTCGCGCTCTTGCATCCAGCCCTGCGGCTTCAAGCGCGGAAATGAAATTTTGACCATGCGCAAGTTGTCCACCGGCAGGCGCTTGACGAGACTCGGGTCCGTTCCATAGAGACGTTCGAACAGCTCCGGCCCGAGTGCCGGCGTATCCCGATAGCGGCGGAAAAGCTCCTCGTTGCGGAAAAACAGATCGACGGTTATCCAGAAGGGACCGGCATTCTTCGACCGGACGTGGCGGCAGACTTCGCCGACCTTAGACATTTTCCGACACCTTGCGGGCCGTATCCGCCAGGTCGGTCCATTTCGTCCGCACGAGTTCGAGGCCATCCCGCGTATGCACCACGTGGTTGAGAAGGAACTCATACACCTGACCGCGAGGAATTTCAGCAGGGGTAAACGGAAATGCGTAACTCGGCAACTCGATGCCGGGCCTCAACGGCATATGAAAGAAGTACGGGTTGCAAGCCTTCGCCATTCGATTGGCGAGATCTTGAGTAGGCGCGGTGACCACGAACATCACGCCGACCTCGCGCGGTGGCGGCGTGTTCGCGGGCACGGCCTGTCCGGAAGTTCCGTTCCAGCCATAAAGCCGCAGCGATAGGTCGAAGAACGAGGCTTCATCGCCAAAAATCGTTTTGATCCGGGTCGTCAGGGTCTGGTGCAGCACGTCGTGAAACTCATCCAGATGCGCGAGCACCTCGGGATCCTCGATACCGATGATCATGATGGTCTGGAAGCTGCCGCCGCGGGCTCCCTCCAGCTTCATCGTGTAGGGCATCGGCTCCCACCGTGACCCCGTCACGCGGGTCACGCGGGTATCGAGCCATTGATAGTGGGCTTTCGTAACGTCCAGAACCCCGCCGGGCTCAGTCAGCCGATAGGGATCGCTGGATTCATAAAGCATGTGGGCCGATACGCTTTCCGGGGAGCATTGGTTGCCCGGATCGAGCGGTTCGATCTCGAATGCGTCTTTGCCGACGCGCATGAGGACGCCGCCCAACCGCGGGTTGACCGTGCATTGCCCGCCGCACTCCGCGACTTTCGACGCATGCCACGCAGGCCCGACGCCGGCCCCCAAAAGCAGTGGAACCGCCGCTAGAACCGCGGTGTCTGTGGTCCGGCCGCCGAGGATGATGTCGGCGCCTGCCTGCAAGGCCGCCACGTAGGGTTCCGGACCCATGAGGGCAACGATGTGTTCGCAGGATTCCAATACCTCATCCGTGACGGGACCCATGGGCGGCAGGGACGTGATGCCGCCCAGCCGATTCCTCGAGACGAGATCGGACGCAGTCTGCTCGCTGTAGAGACAGGCGATCCTGGGTGCGATGCCGAGCTCCCGCGCAACGTCGATGGCGATGTCGCGCGTCCAGTCGACACCGGAGTCGGTCCCGGAAGTGCCGCACGTGCCGATGAGAATCGGAATCTTCGCTCTGAACGCCTCGTCCATCAGAATGTCGAGATCCCGCTTGATGGACTCCCGGTTCATTTTTGAGATGCCCCGGGCGAGATAAGCAGGACCGCTATCTGTCGACCCCGAATCCGCCGCGATGGCGTCGGCGCCGGCTGCAATGCCATACCGAATGTGCTCGCGCTGAATGCCGGAGCCGAGCATTCCGGTCGGAACGAGAACGGTGACGTCACCCGTAGTTCTGCCTGCCTGTGTCATATATCCTGCCTGCTGCGCGGAATCATGGGACGTTGCGCGCGCCTGCGCGATCGAGTGCCGCATACATCGGCAATCAGTTTGACGCAGGATTGAACTCCGTCAAGATTGATTCAGGTCGTCAATCTGCCGGAGGCGACGGTCCGTCATGCCCCGTGCGCGGGTCAGAGCCACGCACCTCGACGCACTCGCGGCAGAGCCTCGACCGCGGTCAAGCCGGGAGCGCCCCCTGGTAGATCTCAGGCTGCCGATACGTCTCTCCGACCTGATACTGTTCGATCGCGTGTGCGATCCAACCGGCCGCACGTCCCAAATGGAACAATGAATCCTGAGGATGAAGGCCGATTTTCCAGCCCACGAAGACACACATCAACCCGAAGCTGGGTTCCACATTCTTGATCTCCTTGATCGCCGCCGTTACCGTCTTCAACCTGGCGAAGGCAGGATCCTTGGCGAGAACGGCGCTGCAATAATCGAAAATCGTACGGACACGCGGATCGCCTGCCGTATGAACGGTCGCCGCCCTGTAACTGTCGAATCCGGGCAAGCGTTCTCCGTCGCGGATTCGCCCAACGACCATCGCGTAGGGGTCGCTGCACGTAACGATCTCGACCACGAAGCGGTGGAGCGCCTCGAAGCCTCCCATTCTTCCGTGATGGCCCAGCGTCACGGAAAGTCCGCTGATCAGCGATCGCCAGGGTGTCACCCCCGTGCTCGCCACGGTGCGTACGGCTACGGTGCCGGGCTCAAAGGCGTGGTCGGCGGAAAGAATCAACAGTCGCCGCACCATATTGCCAAGCGGCGGTGAGAGCCCGCGATTACGGGCAACGAACAGGTGTATCGGCTCGGTGCCGACTTTCGCCGTCCGCAATGTTATCGCCGCCAAACAACGCAGTATGTCCACTCCGGTTCGAGCCATCCCCAAGGCGGAAAGATCGTACGCCCTGGGATTGGCCTGTTCGAGTAATGGGAAGAGTGCCGTGGCGCGGTTGATCTCGCTTTCCCCCGAGAGCAATTTGTCCATCTGCTTGAACAGGGGAGGTATCTTCGGGGCAGCTTTTCCGAACACCTCCTCTTCCTTGACGCCCCAGAGCAACGCCGCAACGGATTCGAACGAGGAATTCTCGGCGAGTTCGACGGCATTTTGGCCGCGATAGAAAATATCGGTTTGCGTCAGAAGCGTGATCTCGCTTTCATGCTTGAGCGGTCCCAGGGGGACCGGAGCGGGCAACTTCTTGTCGATCAGTCGATCGATGTCTGCTTTCCAATAACGGCGCTTGCGGGTGCCGGGGATGGGCAGTGAGCGAACGCCTTTGCGGCTGACGTAGGCATACAACGTCTGCAGGCTGACGTTGAGGGCTTTCGCCGCCTGTTCCGCGCTTAGGTAATTACTGTCCATCGTTGTCTCCGCAATACCCGATTGTACGTTTCCGCGGTCATCCGTGTCCGCATCGAGGCCCCTTCGCTTACGATACATTGACCATTCTCGTCCATGTTGACCCACTATCCAACTGTCAGTACATTCGCGGTCGCTCGAGCACCAGAACCATCTCCGAGGGTTGCGATGCACCTTGGCAAACGCCGAAGGCGAACGATGTGCCGGAACCCCGGTTGAATCAAGCCGGCGCGCGATGGCAGGAAGGCCGTTACGCTTGGTACGTTTGTCTCGTCATGATGCTGCTGTTGTCGATCAGCTACATGGATCGCTCGGTGCTGGCGCTGTTGGTTGCTCCCATCGAGAGCGCCTTCTCGGTTCGCGATACCACCATGGGTTTGCTTCAAGGCGCTGCTTTTGCCGTGGTCTACGTCGCCTTTGCCTTCCCGTTGGCGCGTCTTGCCGATCGTGGGAACCGCCGCAACCTCATATTATGCGGCGTGGTTTTCTGGTGCGGGGCCACCGTTTGCTGCGGGCTTGCACGAAGCATAGGTCAGATCTTTCTGGCGCGGATGTCGGTGGCGGCGGGTGAAGCGGTTCTGATGCCCGCGGCGGTGTCGATCCTTGCGGACTACTTCGGCCCCAAGTCGCGGGCGCGTGCACTCAGCGTCTATTCGATCGGTCTATACCTGGGATCGGGACTTGCCATGGGCGGAGGAGGTGCCTTGATGAAGGCCATCGGGCCGGCGGGGGCGGTCCTGCCGATGTTCGGGGCCCTGGCATCCTGGCGGCTGGTCTTTGTCTTGATGGGCCTGGTCGGACTGCTCGTGCTGCCGCTCTTGATCGGCGTTCGCGAGCCTCGGCGCTTGGGTGACGACGGCCATTCGGCCGAAGCCGCGCTGCCGTTCAACGAGATGATGCGTGAGCTCAAGGCCAAGCGAACGGCGGTCTTGAGCACCATCATCGGATTTGCCCTGATTTCGCTGGGCGCAACCACCATCAATGCGTGGGGGGCGACGCTGTTCTTGCGTACGCACGGCTGGAGCATCGGCAATGCCGGGCTGCGTTTGGGCGCCCTCACGCTCGTCTTCGGACCCTTGGGTGCGATAACCGGCGGAGTGGCGGCCGATTGGCTGGCCAAGCGGGGGCGTATCGACGCCAAGCCGTTCATCGGGTTCTCGTCGGCGAGCGGCTGCGCCGTGGGAGCGCTCGTGCTCACCGTGCACAGCACGATGATCGCCCTCATCGGCCTCGGTTTCACGAACTATCTCATCGGCTTCAATTTTGGAATCGTTCAAGCAAGCTTGGCGGATCTATTGCCGAATCGCATGCGCGCCGTGATATCCGCCCTCTACATAGCGACGACGAATATCTTTGCGGCGACATTGGGGCCTCTGCTCGTGGGCATACTCAATGATCATGTTTTCAGGGATCCTGCTCAGATAGCGACGTCATTGCGCATCGTCGCTCCAACGGCTTTTCTGCTGGCTGCGTTGACGCTCCGGCACGTGTTGCCCGCCTATCGGCGGGCGCTCACCGGCAAGCGCTGACAACCTCGTTTCGCGACGTCCTCGGCGTGCGCATGCGCCGCACGTCCTCGCGCGCGCGCCGGATATCCAAGACCGCCTGAGCGGTCCCTTTCATTGACGACCTCGATCAAGATTGACGACGCGGCTCGAAGGGCGGCACTCTTCGCCACATCGGGACATCACAGGTGACTCGGTGAGAGTAAAGATAACGGCTCGATACAGAGTCGCGACGGCACCGGCAATAGAGCGGGGCCGCGGGAAGCTGCAAGATTAGGGGGAAGAAATGCTGGGCATATCGCTCGATTCGAAGCGCCGGATTCTGATCAGTCTCCTGACGATCATGACCTGTCAGAGCGTCCTCACCCGAGCGTGGGGGCAGGCGACGCCGGAGGCGCACGAAAAGGAAGCCGGCCTGCAGGAGATCATCGTTACCGCCACCCGCCGCGAGACGAAGCTCAGCGATACCGCGATTTCGATGTCCGTGGTGACCTCGGATCAGATCGACAACCAGCGGCTCGCCAATTTGGCCGATCTCGAGCTCTCGGTCCCGAACTTCGTATTCACGCAGGTGACGCGGCAGGAGACCTACTTTTCCATCCGCGGCACCGGTGTCGACAATGACACGCCGGGGTCCGATGCCGGCGTATCGGTGTTCATCGACGGAGTTCCGCGCACCGGTGTTCATGACACCACGCCGGATTTATTCGACCTGCAGAGCGTCGAAGTGCTGCGGGGCCCGCAAGGGACACTGTTCGGCCGGAACACCACTGGCGGGGCGGTGATCATGCGCACGATTGCACCGAGTTTCGACCCTACTTTCAAAGGCCAGCTCACGTACGGCAACTACAACCTGATCGAGGTCAGCGGTCTCGCGACCGGGCCGCTGGCCTCGAATGTGCTGGCCGGCAAGTTTTCCTTCCTGCTGCACGGACGGGATGGGTACGTCGACAATGTCGTTCAAAATCGAGAAAACGGCCGGGAGAAATCCGGTTCGTTGCGGGCGCAACTCTTGTGGCTGCCGACGGACGACTTGAAGGTGACCTGGGGCGGAGAGTATTTGCGCGATACGTCGCAGTCCCGAGTAGGCAGCCTCGAGTCCACTTTTGTCCCATCGCTCTTTCCGACGCTGCAATTCGGCCCTGATGTCACCAACTCGGCGATGACCCCGCAGTCCTCCGACACCATCATCGGGCTGTCGGCCAATGCAGAGTGGACGACGGCCGCCGGTACCTTGACCTCCATTACGGGTTACCGCTCGGTGACCGCTGGAATTGACTATTCGCCATTGGGAGATCCGACAACCGAGTTATTGGCGGATCAGATCGTCAAGGATCGGCAGTACACCGAAGAGATTCATTTTGCGTCTGCGCTCGGAGGGCGATTCACCTGGATGGGAGGACTCTTTTACCTGCATCTCAACAGGCTCGATGACACCTTCTACACGGCCTTTCCGGTACCAGGCACGGTCTTTTCATTGCAGGCACCGTACGGCGGCACGTCCGCGCACGATCAGGAAGTGCTCACCACCAGCAAGGCGGTATTCGGAGAGGCGACATACGCTTTGCAAGACTCGCTCGACCTGACGGTGGGCGGACGCTATTCCTGGGAGCATCGCTCGGGACACTCCGAAGTGACGCCCACCGAGAGCAGCGGGCCGTATGCCGCTTCCTGGAGCGCGTTCACGCCCAAAGCCACGCTGTCGTTCAAGCCTTCGAAGCAATGGCTCACTTATGCAACGGTGTCGAAGGGTTTTACGAGCGGCGGGTTCGATGCCTCGGCGGGCACGAACGAGGGCTTGCGGACGCCTTTCAATCCCGAGACTGTCATCAACTACGAGCTCGGAGCCAAACTGGCGGGGCTGGATCGCCGGCTCAACCTGAACACGGCGATTTTCCTGGCCGACTATACGAATCTGCAACGCACCGCATTCGATTCGAATCCCGCGGTAAACTCCTATCGCACCACGAATGCGGGCAAGGCCCGGGTGAAGGGAATCGAAGCTGAAATCACCTACCTGCCGGTCTCGTGGCTGACGCTGGCGGCCAACTACGCGTACACGGACGCCAAGTACCGGGAATACAACGCGCTGCAAGACAATGGCGCGACGGTCAGCTACGCGGGGAATACCCTGCCGCAGACGCCCAAACAACAAGTGCATTTCTCCAGCGAGATTGCGGTGCCCTGGGCCGCGACGGGCGGCGACGTAATGGCGGGCGCCGACTATACCTATCGAAGCGAGATCCAGTTCGTCGATGCGAATGACACGCCGCAGGCGATTCTGGATAAAACGCGCATCGACGGATTCGTCGATCTTCACTTGGGCTGGCGTTCCGCAAGCCAGAAATTGTCGGTCAACCTGTTCGCGCGGGACATATCGAACAAGCGCGCACTGGTCAGCTTCCCGGACTTCACGCCGTACTTTGCCACCTTCCCGGAATACGTCGATCCGCGAAATCACATCTATCTGTCGCGCTATACGCCGCTGCGCACACTCGGCGTGACCTTCACCGTGCGGTATTAGCGGTTCACTCCGAGCGCCTCGCTGCGGCGCCGACCGATTCGAGCCACGGCCGATCCCTCCGGTATCCTCGTTCGAACGCGGTGATCGCCGCCTTGTGGGTAAGCGATGCACCGATCAGGTCGAGGTTCTCGATGAACATTCGATGATGACGGCCTGAAAGTCCGAACCGTGCCTCGTGATGCGCGCTTCGAACGGTCAGCCCCACGACATCGATGGTCATGAGGTTGGCCGCCGGGTTCGAGACGTCCAACAGAAATCGCTCAACGTCCGTTTGCGAGACGGCCGCCAACAGCAACCGGTTGTTCAGGGCATTGGAATAGAATATTTCGCCGAAGCTGGGGGCGACGATTGCTTCGATGCCGAACTGCATGAGTCCCCAGACGGCATGTTCGCGGCTCGAGCCGCAGCCGAAGTTTTCGCCGGCAACGAGAACTCGGCAGGATGCATATTCGGCGCGATTCAGGACGAAGTCCGCCTTGCGATTGCTTTCGTGGTCGAATCGCAGATCGTATAACACGCCCTCATCGAGACCGCGCTTATCGATGCCGCGAAGGAATTGCTTGGGCATGATCTGGTCCGTATCGAGGTTGTTGATCGGCAGCGGTGCCCCAACGCCATGTATGGTCCTCTCTTCAATCATGCCGCTCCGCCATCCCACGGACATCGGTAATGCGACCGGTCAACGCAGCGGCGGCCGCCATGGCAGGGCTCATCAAATGGGTCCGGCCCCCGCGGCCCTGGCGCCCTTCGAAATTGCGGTTGGTGGTCGAAGCACAGCGTTCACCGGACCGCAGCGCGTCATCGTTCATGGCCAAACACATGGAACATCCCGGCTTTCGCCATTCGAAGCCTGCGCCAATGAAGACGGCCGCCAGGCCTTCCGCTTCGGCCTGCTCACGCACCGCCCCGGATCCGGGAACGATCATGGCCCGGACTCCGGGGCTGACTTTCGCCGTCCCGACCACTTTTGCGACGTCTCGAAGGTCTTCGATGCGTGCGTTCGTGCATGACCCGATAAAGACTCGGTCTATTTTCAACCCTTCCATGGCTGCACCGGGCGTGAGGCCCATGTAGCTCAGAGCTCTTTCCCAAGTGGCACGGGTCAGCGGGTTCTCATGTGTTGCCGGGTCTGGAACGAGTTCGTCGATGCCGACCGACTGCTCCGGACTCGTGCCCCAGGTAACTCGAGGCCTCACGTCCTGCGCGCAGAACTGCAATTCCAGGTCGAACCGAGCGCCGCCATCCGAGCGCAGGGTAGCCCAGTATTCCACGGCGCGTCGGGCGGCATGGCCATGCAGGGCTGCGGCGCGGGCCAGTACGTAATCCACCGCGACGGAGTCCGGTTCGATCAACGCGCCCCGTGCGCCCGCTTCAACGGCCATATTGCAAAGTGTCATTCGCGACTCAACCGACAGCCGCGCAATGGTATTCCCGCAAAACTCCACGACATGACCACGGGCACCTTGTGCGCCGATCCGGTTGATCACGTGCAGGATCGCGTCCTTTGACGTGCAACCCAGCGGCAGCGCGCCGTCGATGCGAATCCGCATGTCCTTCGCGACCCGATACACCAGCGTTTGAGTGGCAAGGACGTGCTCTACTTCGGACGTACCGATGCCGAAACCCAGCGCTCCCAATGCCCCATAAGTCGTGGTATGACTGTCGCCGCAAAGGACCACCATGCCGGGCAAAATCAGTCCGAGCTCCGGCGCGATCACATGCTCGATGCCCTGAAGCGGATCGTTGGTGTCGAAGAGCGGGATGCCGTGTTCCTCGCAATTGCGCTTTAGACTGGTTGCCTGCAACGCGGACGATGGATCGATAATTGTTCGATACGGCACCGGATGCGTCGGAATGATGTGATCGACCACGGCCACATTCTGGCCGGGCGCGGCGACGGCAAGCCCGCGCTCACGCAGCCCGGCGAATGCTTGGGGACTGGTGTATTCATTCATGATATGAAGATCGGCGTACAAGAGTACGTTCTCTTCATCCAAGCGAAGCACGGTGTGACTGTCCAGGAGCTTTTCGTACAGCGTGCGTGCCGTCATTTGCGCATTTGCGACGAATGAGCGGGGGCGTTGCGGCGGCCATCCGCCACGATGCACCCCGGAGGCAGGGCGAGCTCATCGAGGGCGCCCACGACGCATCGAGCGGCGATCATATTCGTGCGATCGAGGCCCTCGCGCGTCGAAGCGCCCGAATGCGGTGTAGCAATCACATTGGGCATGGCGATGAGCTCGCGGGTGACTGCGGCATAGCTTGGGTCCGACTCACTCATAAATACGTCCAAGCCCCCGCCGGCGAGCCGCTGCTCCTTCAAGGCCGCCAACAGATCCCGGTCTTCGACCAGGCCGCCCCGGGCGGTGTTCACGACGAACGCGGTGGGCTTCATCTTGGCGATGGTTTCGCCGCGAACCAGAAAGCGCGTATCGGCGGTGAGAGGCGCATGCAGCGTCAAGTAGTCGCTTTGCGATAACAGCGTGGATAAGTCGGCGTATTCCAAGCGGCCCGCGAGTTCGGCTTGATGGTCCCGGCGGGGTGTGTACAGGAGAATCCGGGTTTCGAACGCGGCCAACCGCTGTGCGACGCTGCGCCCGATTCGGCCGAACCCGACCAGGCCCACCGTCTTATTGGAGAGATCGGTGCCGAGAGGGATGGCCCACGACCCTCGATTCATGCCCGCCTGAGCTTCACGCAAACGGTGCCCAAGAGCGAGCATCAGGCCGATGGTGTGATCGGCCACCGTCGCCGCATTTCCGCCGGCGGCAATCGTAGCCACGCGTCCGAGGTCCCGCACCGCGCTCAAGTCCACCCGCTCATGGCCGACACCCCTTCGCGAGATGATCCTCAATTGCGGGAGCGCCTCGAGCAACTCGCGGGTGACTCGTGCATGACCCACGATCCAGCCCGACGCGCCGTCCAGCCAGTTCAACAGGGTCGCGGTAGGAATATCGCCATCCGCCTGTCCGGCCGGAAGGTCGGCGATCACCACGTCGCAGCGGTGCGTGCGCAGAAACGCCGCAGACTCCTCATCGAAGAATCGTTGTGTCACCACGACTTTTCGGTTCACTGTTCACCCGGTCATTCGAATTCTAGGAGCAGCGATCATGCCGATATGTCGCTGCGTCGCCGATACAGCGGCCGGCGATGCGTCCATGTGTTTAGCCTGAAACCCGGCGCGCTGCGTGTCAATATTGATGGACTGAGTCAACGATGGTCGACCGGTGAGAGGGGATGGCCGCCGGCGTCCTGCACCGCGGCCGCAGGGGCAGCCGCGTACCTGCGAGACAGGCGGACTGGAACCGGCGGTCCTAGCCTACTTTTGCGCGTAGATACGCAGTCATCCTTCTGACTTCCGAGGTGAGATTTTCTGCGAGTCCCGGAATTTGAGCGCTCTTTCCCAGGCGCGCCGCCGCCTCGAGCTGCGCCGCGGCCGAAGTAGCTGCCGCGGCACGCAAGTTCGCGCTCGCGCCCTTGAGCGCATGGGCGGATTCGCGCAACGCGACAGTATCGCCGGCGTCGAGCGCCGCGGCGATTGCCGCCAGCTCCCGGTCTCCGGTCCCGATGAATGCATCCGCGAGATCACGCGCAAATTCATTATCGCCGTCGATCGATTCGAGCAGGCCGTCCCAATCGACCGGAGGATGCGGCTGCACCGCGGAGGGCTGGGGCGCGCCCTCGACGCCTGAATCTTCCCTGGCCGCGTGCATCAAACCTGTCGAGCCGGTGGTGGACAGAAGACGTTCCAAGCAGACCTCCAGCCTGATGCGGTCGATCGGCTTGGAGAGATAATCGTCCATACCGGCGGCGCGGCACTTCTCCTCATCACCCTTCATGGCATGCGCAGTGAGCGCCACGATGGGAATGCGGCACCTGCCCCCTTCGAGCCTGCGGATCTCGCGCGTTGCCTCGTAGCCGTCCATCTGCGGCATCTGGCAGTCCATGATGATGAGATGGAACTTTCCGGTCTGCCATGCGGCGACGGCTGCCAGACCATCCGCGACGGCGTCCACGCGATAGTCCAATTTTTCCAGCAGTCTCGAGGCGACCTTCTGATTGACGAGGTTGTCCTCGGCCAGCAAGATTCGGTTGCGGCTCAGGGCTCGCTGGGCACGCAGCGCTTGCCGCGTGATCATGGGCTGGCTTCGCAGATGCCAGGAGTGGGCCGTGTTCGCGAGGACCAGTATCAGGCACTCCGTCAGATCGCGCTGGGTGACCGGTTTCAACAGATAGGCCGCGAAGCCGATGTCGGCGAAGAACTGGCCGTCACCTCGTTGACCGGAGGAGGTCAGCAGAATGAGCCGTGTGGATTTCAGTGCCTCGTCGTGCACGATGATGCGGCCGAGCTCTGCGCCGTCCCGATCGGGCATCAGGTGATCGAGGAGAGCCGCATCGAACGGGCGGCCCGCGGCGCGGGCCTGGCGCATGAGTGCCACCGCCTCGTCCGCCGAGCTCGCAGATACGGGCTCGACGCCGCACAACATCAATTGTCCGATGAGGACCTTGCGGTTGGTGGCGTTGTCATCCACCACGAGTACACGCTGCCCTTTGATCGAGGCCGGTACCGGATAATGGCGCTGCAAGCTGTGGACGACCGGCGCGAAATGCGCGGTGAACCAAAAAAGCGAACCTGCGCCTTCGACACTCTCGACACCGGTTTCACCGCCCATCAATTCGACGAGACGCCGTACGATCGACAATCCCAATCCTGTGCCGCCGAACCGGCGCGTCGTCGATGTGTCCACTTGCGTAAATGGCAAGAATAGCGTCTCCAGTCGATCGGTTGGAATGCCGATGCCGGTGTCGCGTACTTCGCAGCGCACCCTCGTGCCGGTCGCGTCGGTGCTGAGGACTTTGATCTCGAGCGAGACCTCGCCCTTGGCCGTGAACTTGATGGCGTTTCCCGCGAGATTCAGCAGAATCTGGCGGATGCGTCCGGCATCGCCTTTCACGAGATCGGGCAGCCTGGCGTCGATCTGGGCGGTGAGTTCCAGCCCCTTTGCATGGGCCTGAACCGAGAGGAGACGGGCGACGTCTTCGAACGTATCGCGCAAGTCCAGTTCCAGGAGTTCGAGTTCGAGCTTGCCGGCTTCCACTTTCGAGAAGTCCAGAATGTCATTGATGACGATCAGGAGGGAAGTGCCGCTGTCGCGGATGGTCTCGGCGTAATCACGCTGCGAGGCGTCGAGCCGGGTATCGAGCAGTAGCTCGGTCATACCGAGCACGCCGTTCATCGGCGTGCGGATCTCGTGGCTCATGTTGGCGAGGAAGTCGCTCTTCGCGCGGTTGGCCGATTCTGCAACCTCCTTCGCCCGGAGAGTCTCGAGCGCCGCCGCCTTGAGATCGGTGAGGTCGAGCACGATCCCCTGCATTTCCGAGGGCTGGCCGCGGCTATCGCAGCGCGCAGCGACCGCGGCACGTACGTATTTGACGGCGCCGTCGATGATGAAACGGTGATCGAGCGTGCGGGAGCCGCCGCCGGATCCCAGGTCCGCCAACATCGCCTCCACCAACGGGCGGTCCTCAGGATGGGTGACCGCGATATAGGCCGACAGCGGCCGGTCGCTGTCCTCGGGATTACCCATCAGCTGCCGAAGCTCCTCGGACATCGATCCGGCGCGGGTGCGCAGATCCGCGTACCAAGTTCCAAGATTGGCGAACGCTTGGGCGCGTTTCAATTGATCTTCCATGTGTGCCTGGGCCGTCACCGCGCGCCGGCGAGCGATCTGGGCCCGCCAAATGGCGACGCCGTTGAGGAACGCGAGGGCGCCCGCGATCAAGACGCCGAGCACGGCCGATACATCGACCCGCCGAACCAGGTGCCGGTACCGGTCGGCCCGGACCGTGATGCCCACGTATCCGACCATCTCTCCGTTCCGTGCAAACACGGGTGCATGGGCGCGGATCCCCATTCCCCATGCCGTGGCAGTGGGTTCCTGCTCTACCGTCAATCGATGAGTCCTGGAGACCTCTCGTTCGCCGGGGGTCGGCTCATCCACCTCCATGGGAGGTGAATGGTTCGGCCGACCCGCTTCATCAAAGGTGCCTTGGCGGGTTCCGTCGAGCACGAAGTGCATGACGTTTCCTTCCATGACTCCGACATAGGCGAATCGGATGTCGGGGTTCGTATCGAGCAGCACCCGGAGAGGGCGGGCAGCACGGTTGTACTCCGGCGAACCGTCCTGGTCGGGGCTGTTGAATGTCCGGAGTTGATCCCCGTCGATGAGCGCGGCGGTGCCGGCCGCGGTTCGTGCGAGATAGGTCCTCAGATCCTCCAAAAGAACCTGGCGGACTATGACGTCGACCACTGCAATTCCCGCAATCGCGGTTCCCCACGCGATCAGGCCGCCCGCGATAGCGGACAGCAGGGGGCGCGCTTCGTGACCTCTCCGGCGCCCAAATCCGGGCAGCCGCGGTCGCTTCCATACGGGGCTCGGGCTATTCATAAGGGAACTTATCGGTCCGTGGCACGAACTCTTGAGGTGGCGGGACTCATTACTCTTCCCGTCGAGAACCCGAGAATAACCGGTTCTCCCGGGATCACCTATCTGGCCTTGAAGATAGCCGCGATTCTCAGACTGGTCGGGTCGAACACCGCGAGCAGAGGGTGGCCTCGGCCGGTCAGAGGGATCGAATTGAGCTGATCCGGGGACAACCCCTCGGCGCGCATGTGCTCCTTGAGCACCTTTTTGTCCGCAGCCGAAAAGTATCCCAGCTCGTCCACCTTCTTGAGCTGCGCCCGAAGCGCCTGCAAGCCCTGCTCCCAGGGCTTGAAATATCGCGGCATCGAGATCACATCGTCGCCCCCGGCGACCGCCGACGACACGATCCGCTCGCGCTCGCGTGATTCCTGCGGCAGAGGTGCCCAGATCCAGCGCGGCAGGCTGTACCAATGCGGCGCGAGTTCCGTCTTCTGCCGGCGGGCGAGAGCCAACTCGTCGGGGTTGATGTCGTATGCCTGCACGACCTGCAGCACGTTCTCGGAGAATGCGTAGTACAACGGCCGGCCGTTCCAGATCGACATCGTGCCGTAGGTCAGCGCCACCAGCTGTACGACGACGATCATCGCGATATCGCGCGCGAGTACCCGCCGCGGTTTATTCGCGCCGGCGATAATGAACGTGAGCAGGGGGCCGAGCACGAGATCAACCCCGGCCATCACCAGAACGACCTGGGAAACGTCGGCCAGATACCAGCCCGGCCAGCGATACCAACCGAGATAGAGGGCGCCGAATATGAGCATCAGCGCGACGGTGCTTGCGAGCAGATGCAGCCCGAACGCCTTTAGTCTAAATCGCATCGTTATATTTTCCACAAACTTGCCGGCAATTGAAGCTCGGGCGCGGGTCCCATGAAAAATCTGCAAACGGCATCACAATGCCCGGCAGGACGCCTGACACCGGATTCTCACGGGAGGCGGCGCTTGGCAACGAAAGTTCCGTTCACGGCAGGGTGATGCTGCGCCGGTATCCCTTGGCGGCCGGGAGCGCGGCCGCGTGATGCCACACGCGAAATCCCCCAAGAAATGCGAAGTCATTGCTGCCGAGGCGCGCGTTTTTCGGCAGCCGCTTCAACTTGCGCGCATTGCCGCCGCCGATGACGACATAGTCGGCTTCCAGCAGCGTGCTCAGCTGCGTCACGACCTCGTTGACGGTCCGATTCCACTTCTTGTTGCCGAGCCGCTCGAGACCGCGCGCACCGACGTAGGCTTCGTAGGTCCGTCCCTTCTTGTAAGGCAGATGCGCGAGCTCCATCGGCGCAACGACTCCATCGACGATCATCGCGGAACCAAGACCGGTTCCGAGGCCGAGAAACAACATGCGGCCGCCTTCGTAACTGCCGACTGCCTGCATCGCTGCGTCATTCAGGAGACGGGTCGGCCGGCCAAAGGCTTTGTGAAAATCAAACCCAACCCACCCGGGCCCCAAGTTGTGCGGCTCGGCAACCACTTTGCCGTGCAGTACCACACCCGGATATCCGATGGAAACCGCATCGTAAATCCAGTCCCCGACGAGCTCATGTACCTGCGCGACCATTTGACGGGGCGTAAGATCCGGTCCCGATTCGAATTGCCGCAACTCGCGCCGTCCGAAGACGCGCATCTTCACGTGGCTTCCGCCGATGTCGATGGCGAGTATCCGCCGGTACTTCTTCGGCTTCCTGGTCTTTGGCTTCATAGACGCGAAACGATACCGCAGTTCCGCCCCGCATGGTACGGTTGCGGCCATATGGTCAATAGCCGATTTGCCTTGGTGATTTTTGATTGCGACGGTGTTCTGGTCGACAGCGAGCTGATAACCAACCGAGTCTTCACGACGATGCTCAACGAGGTGGGCGTTGCCCTGTCGAAGGAAGAGGCGTTCGAGAAATTCGTCGGAAGATCGATGGCGCAATGCCTCGAGATGATCGCCGATTTGCTGGGTCGAGAGGTCCCGGCGGATTTCGTGCGTCGATATCACCTGCGGTCGGCGGCGGCGTTGACGTCCGAGCTCAAAGCGGTTCCCGGGATCGAAGCGGCTTTGGAGGCCATCCGCGTGCCGTATTGCGTCGCCTCCAACGGCAGCCACGAAAAGATGCAAACCACCTTGGGGATTACCGGCCTGCTGCCGAAATTCAAAGACAAGTTGTTCAGCGTCTCTGAAGTCGCGAGGGGCAAGCCTTTCCCCGACGTATTTTTATACGCTGCCGGAAAATCCGGTGTCGCACCTTCCGACTGCGTGGTCATCGAAGACACGCCTACCGGCGTGTCGGCGGGGATTGCTGCCGGAATGACTGTCTATGGCTATTGTGCGCACACGCCGGCACACCGGTTGATGTCCGCGGGGGCTCATGGCACCTTCGGCCGCATGAGCGACCTGCCTGAACTGCTCTTGGACGCGGCCGCCCCGCGGGGTTAACGAGACCCGCCCCCCAGCATGATCCAGCTCAATACCAACAGGCCCAGGAATATCGTTTCCGCGGCGATGAGAGCAATGGCGGTGGTGCCGACGGCCATCATTTCGCGCAAGCTCGTTTTCATGCCGAGCGCGGCCACCGAAATGACCAACAGCCATTTCGATGCTTCGGTGAGAACGGACGCGATCGGCTTTGCCACGAGGGCAAATCCGTTGAGGGCGGCCAAGATCACGAAGGCAATGAGAAAGCCCGGAAGCAGCGCGACTTTCGTCTGCGTGGGTTCGCTCTTTTCCGTTCCCCGTGCGGCGGCCACCGTGATGATCAAGACCACCGGCAACAGCATGGCGACTCGCATGAGCTTGACGATGGTCGCCGAGTCGCCGGCCAAGGGCGAGGAGGCGTAGCCGGCGGCAACCACTTGCGCGACGTCGTGGATCGAGCCGCCCAGGAAGCGTCCGGTTTGCAATGGATCCAAATTGAGATGCGCAAGCAGCGCCGGATACAGCACCATGGCGATCGTGCTGTAGGTTGTAATACAGGCGATCACCACCACGGTGTCACGTTCGGAGTCCTTGCGGGGCCAGGCAACGGCGATGGCCATTGCCGCGGAAGCGCCGCAAATCCCGACGGCGCCGCCGGAAAGCACGCCGTACCGGCCGTCGAGCTTCATCATCCTGGCGAGGGCCCAGCCAAACCCGATGGTCAGCGGAACGGTGACCATGACCATGGCCGCGGTGGACCAGCCGAGTTCGCCGATTTGACCGAAGGTAATGCGCAATCCGAGCAACGCCACGCTGACGCGCAGGAGCGTGCGTGCGGAGACATTGATGCCGGGCGCGTAGCGCGCCTCGGCCGACAATTGATTCAAGGCCATGCCCAGCAGCAGCGCGAAGATGACCGGCGGGGCGTGGTAGTGATCCGAGAGGTAGGTTGCGGCCAACGCCACGATCAGGGTGGACGCGACTCCCGGGGCGATGACCCTGCCGGCGGCGCGCAGCGCGCTGGGACGCCAGCGGTCGATGAACCGGGAGAGCGCCATCAGGTCGATCTTACGCGCCGCAACGCATCGCGCCAGCCGGCGATTTGAAGGTCGCGCTCCGGCGCGCCCAGCGCCGGCTCGAAACGGGTCTCGGACCGGCTCATTGCGGCGATGTCCTCGATCGAGCGATACAGGCCGCAACCGAGACCCGCCAGGCACGCGGCGCCAAACGCCGTGGACTCGGCATTGGCCGGGCGCCGCACCGCCATCCCCAGAACGTCCGCCAAACGCTGCATGAATAAATTGTTTCGCGACATTCCCCCGTCGACCTTGAGCGTCTCGGGGCGCAGGCCGTCTGCGGCTATCGCGTCGAGCAAGTCGTAAGTTTGGTAGGCGACGCTGTCGAGGGTCGCGCGCGCGATTTCGTTGCGCGTGGATGCACGGGTCAGCCCGATGATGGCGGCGCGCGCGTCAGGGTCCCAGTAGGGTGCTCCCAATCCGGTGAATGCCGGCACCAGATAGACTCCGCCGCTGTGCGGCGCCGACGCTGCGAGGGCCTCGATGTCCGAGGCCTGCGAGATGAGTCCGAGCCCATCGCGCAGCCACTGAATGGCAGCGCCTGCGGACAGGATGGATCCTTCCAGCGCGTAGGTGACCACGCCGTCCAGCTGATAGCCGATGGTGCTGAGCAAGCGGTTCTTCGAAAGCACGAACTGCCGCGCGGTATTGAGCACGAGGAATGCGCCGGTGCCATACGTGATCTTGACGTCGCCGGGGGCTATGCACGCCTGTCCGACGAGAGCCGCTTGTTGATCGCCGGCGACTCCACAGATCGGCAGAGATTGACCCACCACCGCCTCGTCGGCGAAGCCGAATTCACCGGCACTGTCGCGTACCTCCGGCAGCACGCTCATGGGTACATCGAACATTTCGCACAGAGCCTCGTCCCAGCGGCCCTTGCCGATATCGTAGAGAGCCGTTCGACTCGCATTCGTGGCGTCCGTGAGGTGCAGCCGGCCGCTGGTCAGGCGCCAGATGAGAAAGCTATCCACGGTGCCGAAAGCAATGTGGCCGGCCTTTGCGGCCTCGCGCGCACCGGCTACTCGGTCCAGAATCCACGCGATTTTGGTCGCGGAAAAATACGGATCCAGGCGCAGGCCGGTTTTGCGGCTGACCTCTGCCTCGCCGTAATCGCGTTCCAATTGCCGGCAGCGCTCGGCCGTGCGGCGATCCTGCCAGACGACGGCGTTGTAGATGGGCGCGCCGCTGCGACGATCCCATAGAATCGTCGTTTCCCGCTGATTGGTAATGCCGATGGCGGCCGGCATTCGCTTCGCTTCGACCAGGCGCTGCAGTACCCGGCGGCTGGTGGACATGACCGTGGCCCAAATGACCTCGGCGTCATGCTCAACCCAGCCTGGGGCTGGGTAGATTTGTTCGAAGCTCTGTTGCTCCACCGCGACGACATCGCCCGTCACGGACAAGCCGATGGCGCGCGTGGAACTCGTTCCTTGATCGATCGCGAGCAAAATGTCGTCAGCCACCGCGATTCTCCTCAGTGATCAGTCGAAGTCCGCGGGCAGATCCCGATGCTCCGCATGCTCAAACATTCGGTCGATTTGGGCGGCGGTGGTTCTTCCCAATGACAGCGGCGGCAGCTCATGGCGCGGAAAAAACGCTACTTCGCTGGTCTCGTCACTGATACGGGCGGCGCCCCCGGTGATTTCGCAGATGAAGAACAGCTTATAGATCGAATCCATATGACGAGCGGGGCGATTGCTCCTTTGATAGTCGTGCACGGCCGCGAGTTTGAGAACCCGAGCCTCGAATCCCGATTCTTCGGCGATTTCTCTCACCACGCATTCACCGGGCGTCTGATTGACATCCGCCCAACCGCCGGGCAGGGTCCATTTGCCGTCGCTGATTTCGCGCACCATCAGCACGCGGCCATCGACGAAAGCGGCGCCCCGCACGTCGACCTTGGGTGTCGCATACCCCTTATCCTCGAGCAGCGTGCCGAGGATCACGCCGTAGTCCGCTCCAGATCCCTGCGCCAGTATCGACGCCGCCAATTCGCGCACGCGCTCGTAGCGTTGCCGGTCGAAACGATCCGCCGTGAAAGTCAGGCCGGTCTGCGCGATGGCGCGCAATTCGCGCGCGATGCGCAGCCATTGCGGGTCGTCCTGCGGCATCCTAGATCCCTTGCATTCGAGAGTTCAGCGAGGTACGAAAAACTCGGTGTAGTTGAGGATCCGATCTTCACTCAATTCCACGAGATCGACCAGTTCGGTAGGAATGGTGACGCCGGTGACTTTGGAGTAAATGTCGACGCGCCAGTGCGCGGTGGCCCGAGGCCATTCGACCACCAGCGACAACAGGGAGTACTCGCTGAGCCGAAACACTTTGACCATCATGGCGAGCCAAGGCCGGAACTCCGCAATCCCGCTCGCCCGGATCGCGATGGGCTTGTCGGCGCTGGCGCCGACAATTTCAAATCGGCCTTGGTCTGCAAACAGCCGGCAGAGTCCGGCGAGATCGCCGCCGACACGCGCCGCATGCAACTCACGGATCATGCGTTCCGCAACGACTCGCTCCGCCACTGTAATTCTCCTTCGGTCAGGCCAACGCAGCCCGAATTTCAGCGCCGATCTGCTCGAACGCGGTCCGGGCATACGGGATCACGGCTGCCAAGCCGTAGAAAAGATGAATCATACCTGGGTGGCAAGTGTAGGACACTTCACCCTGCGCGCGGGCGAGGCGCTCGAAATAGTCGCGGCCTTCGTCGCGCAGCGGATCGAATTCCGCGGTGTGAATCAGGGCGCGGGGGAGGCCGGCAACGTGGTCGGCGCGCAGCGGCGAGATGCGCGGGTTGGCCGGATCCGTTCCCGGCGGCGCATAGTGCAAGAGGTCGTGATCGAGCGTGGCTTGATCGACCAGGTAGCCGCTGGCGAATTCCCGTTTGGAATCCGTCGAGCGGCTGTAATCGAGAATCGGGCAAATCAGTACTTGCAACGCCAGGCGCGGGCTGCCGATTCGAGCGACTGCCTGGGCTGTTGCCGCCGCGAGCGTGCCGCCCGCCGAGTCGCCGCATATGCCGAGGCGCATGCCGTCGATACCGAACTCGGCGGCATGGACGCCGATATGCGTGACCGCCGCCAGGGCGTCGTCGAGCGCGGCGGGAAACGGGTGTTCGGGAGCCAAGCGGTAGTCGACGGAGACGACCCGGCAGGCGCTTGAATTCGCGAGCGCCCGCCCGATGGAGTCATGCGTCGCCAGGGTGCCTGCCACCAAGCCGCCGCCATGAAAGTAGATGAGCCCCGGCAGCGGGCCGGTTCTCGCGTCGAGGGGTGTATAGATCCTGACTCCGAGCGGGCCGGCCGGCCCGGGCAGGGTTCGGTCCTCGACGCGATCCACGGCCGTTTCGGGACCGGCGAGCTTCATGAGTTGCGCGAGGCCTTGACGACGCTGCTCCACCGTGGTCTCGAGGGCGTTGGGCGGCTTGCCCGCGGCCAGCGCATCCAAGAACCGTTTAACGCGCGGGTCGAGCGGCACAGTGGCGTCCGGGCAACGTCAAAGAACCAAGGCAGCCCTTGTCACCGCCGGCCACTTCTCGAGGTCCAAGCCGTGATTGGCGAACAGTGCAACCGTTAATCGGTCGATACCAAAGGCGACGCAACTGGTATGCGCCAATTCGCCCTTGTCGTCACGAATGCCCCACACCTGGCCGAAGTGGTCGCGGTGATAATTGAAACTCATGCAGGCGGTGGGTGACGCACCGGCGTAGTACGGGATCAGCAACTCGAATTTCAGCGCTTGCTGACGCTGACTGACGGCCATCACTTGGCCGACGCGGCCGAAGAAAGGATCGTTCGCGACATCGATGCTGAAGGGCAGGCTCAAGTCGGCCGCCAGCAGCGGGGCCTTGCCCATCCAGCTCTCGCGGAACTCCACTATCTCCTGCGGCGAGCCGATTCTCACGAATTCGCGCATGCGAAAGGACTGCAGACGATCCAGGCTGCGCGACGGCTCGTGCCGGAACACATCGGCTTCGATATCGAATTGCAAACCGCCGGCCGGCAACTGGCCCCGGGCGGCCGCGATGGGATACACGGGGTAGCATGCCGCGGGCGACAGCACGAGGTCCGAGGAGGTCACCGACGTGGTCCAATCGCCGCCGTTTTCGTAGCGGTCGACCGCCGATCGGATCGACGCCTCGGAACCATGCAAAGCGCACACGCAACCCAGCAAATTGGGGAAGCTCTTGAGGTAGCCTGATTTCTCCAGTTGTTTGCGGCTCATCACCGGCGGGAAGTGCATGATTTCCGCTTTGGGGTCGCGTTGCCGCGTAATGTACGATTCGAGCCGCCCGACGACGTGCGCGTACAGGGCGGTGCGCGCGTACACGCCATCGACGCCCATGGATCGAAACAGTCCTTCGGCGATCGAAGCGAGAGGATCCGCCGGAACATCGACGGAGGTAACGGAGACATTGGACATAGGAGGTTCAACCACTGATTGAAGTTGGCAACGGCGTCATCAGTGACGTCGTGGCGAGATTGGCGAGGATGCGATCATTATTGATCATGAGCGGCGCCGACAGCACATCGCGCAGCAGCCGGCCGATGGTGAATTCGGTGTCATTGCGATAGCCGGACAAACCGCAGGCGCGCAGCGAACTCAACACTGCCGTCACCGCGAGTTCCGACGCCTGTACCTTGGTCAACGTGATCATGGCCTGAAATTCCAGCGACGAAATCGCTTTCTCATCGGACATGCTTGCTTCATAGCTGCGGAGGTTCGCCGCCAGCACGCCTCGCAAAGTTCGCAGCGTCGAGACCGCCTGGGTAAAGTGAGCGGCACCCGGGGGCATTTGACCATTCGAGCCGCGGACCGCGTGACGAATGAAGGCCTGCGCTTTGCCGACGGCGGCCGCAGCGATCCCCGCCCATACCGAACCCCACAATAGGTGGGCGAACGGCACCATGGTCTGCGCGTGAATTCTCTCGTAGGGCTCGGGCATGATTTGCTCGGCGGCGGCGCGCGCCCGCAGCGTGAAGCCCTCGCTATGCGTCCCGCGCATGCCGAGGGTGTCCCATACCTGCAAGCGCTCGAGTGTGTAATCGGCCTTCAGCAGGACCAGCAGCACTTGGTCGGAGCCCGCGGCGTCGGCTGCGCGGCGTGCGGTGGTGACGACGCCGTCCGCCTCTACGGCATAGGAAATGACCGTTGCCTTGCGCTCGAGGGTGACGTGCACGCCGTCGTGCTCGACGGGGGCCTCGCTGGAACGCACGTTGCCGCCGGCCTGGCCTTCGGTAGTCGACGAGGCCATGAGCAGCTGCTCGGCCGCGATGCGGCCCAAAATACGCTCGAGCACCGCATTGCCCTTGGTGTGGCGCGTGATGCACGCCATCTTGATCTGGTGCATGGCGTAGATCAGCCCGGTCGACGAGCACGCTTGGCCGAGGATGTAGCACACGTCGGCGATTTCCGCGATGCTCGCACCTTCACCGCCCAAGGCCTGAGGCACTTGGATGCCGAGAAGCCGCTGCTTACGGATCTCGGCAAAAGCCTCGGTGGGGAAACGGGCTTCCGCGTCGACCGCCGCCGCGTTCGCTTTGGCAATGTCGGCTGCCGCGCGGGCGCGCGCCGTCAGATCGCTCTGACGAACACTGATTACTCGGGCTGTGCCCGACATTCGTTGAGATTCCATCAAATATTCCCCGTCACCCGTGACGTATGCGAAAACTTAGGGGCATTATGCGGAGAGTCCGCTGGACGGACAACCCGCAACCTTTCGCTGAACCGTGATTCAAGTTAGGTCCGAACCGTGACCCAGCGAGGTCCGATCAGCCAGTAGGCTCATGTTTTATAAGCATATGTAAAAGTTTGGCTATATTGTGTGACAGGCCCAGCAAAGTACCGTCTCAGTCTCATCTGAACGCCGCGCCGCGGCACGGTATGATCGGCCGGCTTTTTCGCAGGAGTGCTATCGAGTGGATCCGAAGACGCTTGAGGGGGTGGGCGAGCAGCTCGTCGCTCTCGTGAAACAGACGCTTGGGGCCAATTCGGTCCTCCCTCACCCGTTTCCGGCCGACCAGAAGTTGAGTGACTTGGGGATCAGCTCGCTGAAAATGGTGAATCTGATGCTGGCAGTCGAGATTGAGTTCGATATCGCCATCCCGCAGTCGGACATTACCCCGGAGAATTTCCATTCCGTGGCGGCGATCGAGACTTTGGTCGTTCGGATACTCTCTCAACGCAAGCCCTAGACCCGTTCGGTAAGCGCAGCAATCAGCGCGTCCACGTCTTCCATGGTGGTTTCTCCATTGGTGGCGCAGATTCGGACTACATCGCGGCCCTCGAACCGGGTGGGGGCCACCCATGCCCGGCCCGACGCTACCACGCGGCCTACCAAGTCCCGGACGTCGCCGAGTTCGGCGGGCGGCACCGCATCGAGCACTGCCAGCGCGGAATCGTTGGCCACCGTCCACCCCAGGCTGAGCAGCCGTTCCTTGACTCGATCCACCACCTCGACGCTGCGCTCCACGTGCGCGCCTAGGCCGTCCCAGCCGGCGGCAGCCAATGCGAAAAATAGCCGCAATCCCAAGAAACGGCGCGACCACTGCACGCTGTTGAGATACGGATCGACACCTGAAACGCTCGACGGCATGAAGCTCGTCGAGGCGTGGAACGCTTCGGACAACAGATCCCCGCGGCGGGTGATGAACATGGCGCAGCCCATGGTCGTGGCCAACCATTTGTGGGCATCGATGGTGATCGAGTCGGCGCGTTCGATTCCGGCGAGCAGCTTGCGTAATCGATTCGACGCCAGCGCCGCGCCGCCCCAGGCGGCGTCGACGTGGTACCAAAGACGTTCCTGCTGCGCGATGTCGGCGCAGGCGTGCAATGGGTCGATCATGCCGGCGCCGGTCGTGCCGGCAGTGGCCACCACCATCACCGGAACGGCGCCGTTGGCGCGGTCCCCGGCGATGGCACGCATCAGTGCCTGCGGATCCATGCGGCCACGGCCGTCGGTATCGACCAGATGGAGCCCAGTACGGCCGACTCCTGCCTGGTGCGCGATTTTCAGCCACGCGATGTGGCAGTCGCGTGAGGTGTAGAACTTGGGCGGCCCCGCAAAGGCACGCGCTCCATCGGCGGCAAAACCAGGATGCGCACCGGTCAGTGCACAGAGGAGGGCAGTGTAATTCGCCTCGGAGCCGCCGGTGGCAAAATGCCCGGTGGCCTCGTTGCCGAGAGCCGCACGCTGCGCGACGGCGCGTATCACATGCCGTTCCAGTTCCACCGGCACGGGAGAGGAAGCGGAACTCGCCAACTGCGGATTGAACAGGCTGGCGATGCGATCGGCGCACTGCGCCGGAAAGCTGGGGCCGGGGTTGAACAGCCCAAAATACCGCGGGTTGGCCATTTGAACCATGCCATGTTCCATGCGCTCGATGGTCCAGCGGAGCAGGTCTTCGAGCGGCCGCGGCCGGCCGAAATCGTAAGTCTCGAGTTCCGCTCGAAAGGCGGCCATGTCGATGGTCGGCGTGACCGGCCCGGCTTGAATGCGCAGCAACGCGCGGTGCAGTTCGCCGTTCAGCCATTCCTCGATGCGGCCGCGCTCCGGCGCTTTCGGGAATAAGGCGGCCGCGGCGTCCGGCAGAGGGTACTGATTCAACATCGCCTCGAGTGGAACACCCGGCTCAGCCGACCGCCACCTTGAGCGCCTGCTCGAGGTCGGCGAGGATGTCGTCGATGTGTTCGATTCCCACGCTCAAGCGAATACCGCCGGGGGCCACGCCTGCGGCGAGTTGCTCCTCCGGCGACATTTGTCGATGCGTGGTCGACGCCGGATGGCAGGCGAGCGATTTCGCATCGCCCAAATTCACCAGACGCTTGAAGAGCTTGAGCGCATTGTAGAAGCGCATACCGGCCTTGAGGCCGCCCCGAATCTCGAAGGTCATGAGCGAGCACGCCCTGCCGGCGAGGTACTTCTGCACCAACGGATAATAGGGACTATCGGTAAAGCCCGCAAAATTTACCGATTCCACGCGCGAATTGGCGCGCAGGAATTCTGCAACTTTGCGCGCGTTCTCGACGTGCCGGTCGATTCGCAGCGCCACCGTTTCGATGCCCTGCAACAATAGGAACGCATTCATCGGCGAGAGCACGGCGCCCATGGTGCGCTGGTACACGCTGCGGCAGCGGCCGATGAAGGCCGCGGCGCCGTAGTGTTCCGTGTACACGAGCCCATGATAAGACTCGTCGGGTTGGGTGAACATGGGATAGCGCGCGGCGTGGTCCTTCCACGGGAACGTGCCGCAGTCGACGACGATGCCGCCGAGCGTGGTTCCATGGCCGCCCATGAATTTCGTCAGTGAGTGGATGACGACGTCCGCGCCGTACTCGACCGGCCGCACCAGCATCGGGGTCGCGACCGTGTTGTCGACGATGAGCGGCATGCGATGGCGATGGGCGACGGCGGCGAGTGCTTCGAGGTCGCACACATTGCCGGCAGGATTGCCGACGGTTTCGCAGAAGATCGCGCGGGTATCGTCGTCGATCAAAGCCTCGAGATCGGCGGCGCGGTCGGATTTCCCGAAACGTACTTGCACGCCCATCTTCGGCAGAATATGCGCGAACAGGGTGTAGGTCGTGCCGTAGAGCTGCGGCACCGATACGATGTTGCGGCCCATTTCCGTGACGTTCAACGCCGCGTAATAGAGCGCAGTTTGCCCCGAACTCACGCTCAAGGATTCGACTCCGCCTTCGAGTTGGGTGACGCGCTGCTCGAGCACATCAGTGGTCGGGTTGCTGATTCGGCTGTATCGGTAGCCCGGCACTTCGAGATTGAACAGCGCGGCTCCATGCTCGGCGCTGTCGAACGAGTACGCGGCCGTTTGATAAATCGGCACGGCGACGGCCTTGGTCGTCGGGTCCGAGGCGAAGCCCCCGTGAATTGCGATCGTTTCCCGCTTCATTGCCACGCATTTGGTTGCGAAAGTGCCCGACAGTGTAACTCGAACGGCCTGGGGCAGTCGTGGTACGGTTCGCAATAACCAACACATGGCAAAATGAGAAATCAGTGACACAACTTGCGGCAGCGGATGCAAAATTCGCGCGCGAGGCCTGGATCCGCGCCTTGGAACGGACCGCCTCCATCGACCGTCTGGGGGCGACGCTGCCGGCGCTGATCGGCCGCCTGGCCCGCGAATTCGATGCGGCGCCCGCGCTGGTGTCGACCGAAGCCACCTTGAGCTATCGCGAACTCGCGAGCCGCTCCAACCAGTACGCGCGCTGGGGCCTCGCCCAGGGCCTGAAGGGGGGCGACACCGTCGGCTTGATGATGCCGAACTGTGCAGAGTATATGGCGATTTGGCTGGGTCTTACCCGCATCGGCGCCGTTGTCGGCCTCATCAACAACCATCTTGCGGGTGACGCACTGGTGCACTCGATCAACATCGTTGCGCCGCGGGCGGTCATCGTCGGCCGGGACGTCGCAGCGCGGCTGACCGAGGTGCGCGCACGCTTGAGTGCGGATCTCTCCTGCCGGGTGTACGGGGCCAGCACTCAGGATCTGGCGCCTCTCGAGCCTGAACTCGCGCGATTCTCGGGCGACGAATTGCGCGATTCGGAGTGCGCGCCGCCGCGGATCGATACCACTGCGCTCTATATCTACACTTCGGGCACCACGGGTCTGCCGAAGGCAGCCAAGGTCAGTCACTACCGAATCATGCAATGGAGCCATTGGTTCGCGGGCTTGATGGACACGCGGCCGACCGACCGCATGTTCAATTGCCTGCCGCTCTACCATAGCGTGGGCGGCGTGGTCGCGACGGGCGCCACCTTGGTCGGCGGGGGCGCCGTGGTGATTCGTACGCGATTCTCGGCGTCGGATTTCTGGCGCGACGTGCGCGATGAACGTTGCACATTATTCCAGTACATCGGCGAGCTGTGCCGCTACCTGGTCAACGCCCCGCATCAGGACATCGAGACTGCTCATACGCTGCGCATCGCCTGCGGGAACGGCCTGCGGCCCGAGGTCTGGGAGACGTTTCAGAGCCGCTTCAAGATCCCGCGAATTCTCGAGTATTACGCGTCGACCGAAGGCAATTTTTCGCTCTACAATTGCGAGGGGCGTCCCGGCGCGATCGGCAAGATACCGTCGTTTCTGGCGCATCGCCTGCCGGTGGCGCTGCTGCGATTCGATGTGGAAAGCGGTGAGCCGTTGCGCAATGCCGACGGATTCTGTGAACGTTGCCGGCCCAACGAGGTGGGCGAGGCGGTGGGTTTCATCCCCGGCGCCGGCAAAGGTCTTGCCGGCCGGTTCGAAGGCTATGCGGACCCGCAGGCGTCGGCGCGCAAAGTATTGCGCAATGTATTCGAGGACGGCGATGCTTGGTATCGCACGGGCGACCTGATGCGCCGCGACGAACGCGGCTTCTACTACTTCGTGGATCGCGTCGGCGAAACATATCGGTGGAAAGGCGAGAATGTCTCGACCGCGGAAGTCTTGACCGCGCTCGCGGCCAGCCGCGGGGTGATCGACGGTGTGGTCTACGGTGTCGCGGTGCCCGGTGCCGACGGCCGCGCCGGAGCCGCCGCATTGGTGGTGGACGAGGAGTTTGATCTCGCGGCTTTCCGCGCAGATGTAGGCGTGCGCTTGCCCGCATACGCACGCCCGGTATTCTTGCGGCTGCTGCATGCCATCGAGGCCACCGGCACTTTCAAGCCGCGCAAGCAAGACTTGATCAACGCGGGATTCGATCCCGGCCGCATCAAGGACAAGCTGTATTTCGACGATCCGCGCACGAAAGCCTACGTGCCTCTCGATGCGGCGTTGTACGCGGCCATCTCGGGCGGCGCCGTGCGAATCTGAGCGGCGCGCCGCACTGCGCCGCCGCTTACGCGTTTGGGCGCACCAGCTTGCCCGCAGCCGTGAATTCCAAGGCGGGCACGAAGCGCAGCATCGCCGGCACCTTGTGGGCCGCGAGGCGGCGGCGGCAGGCATCGAGCAGATCGCTCCTGACGGCATCCGGTGTGTCCGAAGCATCCGGGCTGGTCGGATTTGCCAGCACCACGTCGGCGACCACCACCGCGCCGGTGATGGGATTGCGCCGTGCCCGGACCAGGGACATGCGCACCCGCGGATCGGCGTTCAGCACCGACTCGACCTCCTCCGGATAGACCTTGAGGCCGCCGACGTTGATGACGCCGCCCACGCGGCCCCTGAAATAGTAGCGGCCCCGCTCAAGCTCGACCATGTCGCCGGTATCGACATAACCGTCATCGCTCACGAGCACGGCCGGCGCAGTACCGAGGTAGCGGGCCGCGCTGCGGCCGGAACGGATTCGCAGGGTATGGTCCACGACTTTCAGCTCGATCCCACCGGATGGATTGTCGACGAATGCCGTCGGAAATCCGGCGAGGCCATCATTCACGTCAAAGGCCACGCCCGCCTCGGTCGATGCAAAGGCGTGTGCGACCCGGGCGTTCGGATAAACCGCGCGAAGATTGTCGAGCAGCGCCTGATCGGCGACTTCACCCGACAGTCTGACGTACTGCGGCTTCAGGATGGCGGCCTGGCCGCTCATGAGCGCGCGCCGCCAGTGCGACGGTGTGCCCGAGATATGCGTGACGCCGGCCGCCGCGGCGCGTGCAAGGAAATCGACTGTGGGCTCGCCCGAGCTCGAGAGCACCAGGGGTGAGCCCGACAACACGGCGCGCAAATAAATTTGGAGGCCGCCGTAACGGCGAATATCGTAGAAGGTGCTCCAGATCGAGCGTGCACCGGACGGCGCCTGCGTCGGCAGCGCACCGCCGAGGCTTTGCAGGGTATGGACGACGAGCTTCGGCGAGCCCGTGGTTCCGGAGGTCAGCAAAATCCACTCCGTCGCCAAGCTCGCACCCCGCTTGATGGGTCCCGGCACGGGCTGCGGCGTCACCACGTAGGGCGCCAATGAGTCAAGGGCCGAGGAGCCCGGCGCCGAGGCGGCCCGGGGCGCCTCCAAGACGATGGCGTCGGCTTGGGCCGTCGCCTCGACGGCGGCGAGTTGCTCGGCCGTGAGATCGGGCGTGCACAGCACCATTCGCCGTGCGACGCCGTCGAGCTCGACCAGCGCGAGCGCCGTCGGCAACTGCTCACGCGTTGCGATGAGCACGGAGCGGCCGCGCAGCGATTCGAGCGCCGCTCCGAACGTCGATCCCGCGGCCAATTCGCCGAGCGCGACCGAGGCGCCGCGGCCGTGGAACACACCGCTGATCGCCGCGCCGGATGGCGCAATGGAATCCCACAGACAGCTCACTTCATGCCTACCTCGCGCCCGTCGACCGTAAATTCTATGACAACACCGGGGCGGTGTAAGCGCCCGATGAAAACATAGGGCGCCCATATTGCAAATGCGAATCATTCTCGATAGCATTTGTAGTCGCATTAAGGCGCCGGAGCGGCGCGACTGCCGTGGCTCTCACACAAGGATCCGCACCATGATTCGCGTTTCATCCGCTGGCATCACGACTCCGAAGACGCTGCGCATCGCTCTGCTGGCGGCGGCGCTGTGCACGGCCGCTACCGCCGCCGCAACTGACTCCGGCGGCAAGCAATCCACCGAGCGGCGGCAGATTCAGGCATTGCAACAGCAATTGGCGGCGGTACAGGCGCAGATAAAGACGCTGGCCGAGCAGAATCAGAGGCTGCTGCAGAGCGAACTCGCGCTCGAGCGGCAAGTCGCATGGCAATCCTTGGCCGCGCAGACGCAGACGCAGACGCAGGCGCAGGCGTCGGCGCAGGCGCCGGTGCCGGGAGCTCCCGCGCTCCCGCCCGCGGCGCCGCCCTCCGCAGAACCGCCTGCATCCGTGGTGCCGGGCAGCGCTCCCAATGCCTCCGCCGGCGCTACGCCCGCTGCAGCGACTGCGTCCGCGGGTGCCGCCTTTTCGGCCGTGCGGCTCTGGGGTTACGGCGAGATTTATTACACCCATCCGACCCGCGAGCCGAGCAAGACCCGGGCCGATCTGGCGCGCGCGGTGTTCGGTATCGGCTACTCGTTCGACAGCCGCACCGAATTCAATTCTGAATTCGAAGTGGAACACGCGGTCGCGTCCTCCAGCGACGTGGGCGAGTTCGAGGTCGAGCAGTTCTACGTCGACCGCCAGCTGAGCGACGCGGCGACGCTGCGCGCGGGATTGTTCTTGATGCCGTTCGGCTTGCTCAACGAGCACCACGAGCCGACGAATTACTATGGCGTACAGCGCAACTTCGTCGAGACCTTGATCATCCCGAGCACTTGGCGCGAGGGAGGGTTCAACGTTCATGGAGACATCGCGCAGGGAATCAGCTGGAATGTCGGGGTTACCACCGGGTTCGACCTGTCGAAGTGGAACTACGCTCCCGAGTTTCCGCAGTACACGACGGGCCTCGACCTCGAGGACAGCAACTCGGCGCCGCTGCAGTCGACGCATCAAGAGCTGGCGCTCGCCAATGCTCGCGACTTGAGTCAATACATCGCACTGGGTTATTACGGCGTGCCCGGGCTGACGATGGGGGCGGCGGTCAGCAGCGGCAAGGCGGCCAAGGTCCCGACTCCGACGAATGCGCCGCTGTCGGGGAGTCAGCGTGTGACTCTGTGGGAAGCGCACGCGCGCTGGACGCCCGCGAAGTTCGATCTATCGGCGCTGTACGCCCACGGGTCGATCGGCAACTTGGGTGCGGCGAACGCGGCCAATCCGGGATCGCCCAATCCGATTCCCTCCGAGTTCTATGGGTATTTCGCGCAGGCCGCCTACGGATTGTGGGAACACGGTGACTATCGGCTGGCGCCCTTCGTGCGCTGGGAGCGCTACGACATGGGCGCGCGCTATGCCGGTACTGCGGGCCCCGTGGTTCCCGCCGGCCTGGTTCCCCTTTCAGGGACGCCGGGCGACAACGGCTACTGGCCGCGCAATGCAGACCGCGTGTGGACCGTGGGCGCCAATTTCTACACCACGCCGCACGTCGTGTTCAAAGCCGATTACCAGTGGTTCGAAGTCAATGGCGATTTCAATCGCTTCGACTTGGGGTTGGGGTTGAATTTCTGAAGGGCGGATTCAAGCGGCCGGGGTCGGCGTCGGCTCCTCGGACGTCTGCAATGCGTTGATCGCGGGGATTCGCACCAGCAGGATCGTGCCGCCCGAAGCCGGACTTTTGACGTCCAGTAGACCGCCGAGAGCGCGAACCCGGTGGCGCATGGAGGCCAAACCGTGCGAACCGATGGCATTGAGGCGGCTCAAGGGGATGCCTTTGCCGTCGTCCGAAATCTGCATGACGATGGCGTCCTGATCCACATCCAACGTGATGTCCACGGACTTCGCCGCGGAATGCTTCAGGATATTCGTGAAAGCCTCCTGGGCGATACGGAACAACGCGATCGCTGCCTCGGAGGAGAAGTTGGGCTCTTCATCGGGATATGACTCGGTACATTTGAGGCCGGCGCCGCGGCAGGTCTCTTTCAATTGCCAGCGCAGCGCGGCGAACAAGCCCACATTGTCCAACAGCGTGGGCCGCAATTCCTCGATGATCCGCCGTTTCAGATCGACGCCGGCGGACAGGTTCTGCTGCACGCGGCGCAGCCGCTGCTTCAATTCGGGATAGTTGCCGGTGAGATATTGTTCCGCCCATGAAATATCCATGCGCGCGCCCACCAGCAGGCCGCCGAGCTCATCGTGCAATTCGCGCGCGAGAGCGGCCTTCTCGCGCTCCGCGACGCTCTGCAGATGGGTCGACAGCTCGAGGAGTTCGCGATTCCGCTCCTCCGCCTCGCGCTCGAGTTGCAGTTTCTGATCGCGCAAACCCGCGGTCTGCAAGGTGCGGCGGCGCATGTCCTCGTACACCAGGCGTGCAGCGACACCGACCAACAGCATGTTGAAAATGGTTCCCGCGAGCGTGATCCAACGGCTCATCGTCAAGGCCCTGGACCAGCGATCATCGGCCGCGGCGTGCTGCGCGGATTCACGGGCGCGCAATTGGTCCAGGACGTCGTTGATGGCCTCGCCGGTATCCGTGCCGACGCTGGTCTTGATCAGCGCGATCGCGGCCGAGGTTCCTTGGGATTTCTGAATCGCGACCAGCATCGCTAGATCCGCGAGCCGCTTGCCGATCAGCACATGCAGCGTGCGCATATCGGCGAGATCCGAGTCGGACCCCGTGTATGCCGACTGCAGCCGTTCCAGCCGGGGCTCCACATCGGCGGCGTACCTGTCGTAATTCTTGAGGAATTTCTGATCGCCGGTCAGCAAGAAGCCGCGCTGCGTGGCCACCGCGCGGGCGACGCCGATTTGCAATTGATCGATGCAGTGTTCGCGCAGCGCGGATTTTTGCAGCTGCCCGCTGGCTTCCTGCAGGCGCTCCTGACCCGCGCCGGTCAAGAAAAACAGCGCCGCCAAGAAGCCGATGATCAGAAAGGGGGGTACCGCGACGTACCACCGGCCGAGTCCGTCCAGTGCTTCATCTAGAATGTTCACGCGAGCCACTGTACTAGAAATGGCGGGTAACGCGAATGCCGGAATCGCGTCAGTAGATGCCTAAGTTCACCGTGTCGGTCAAGTCTTCGGTCGCGAAATCGACGGGCACCGCAATAACCGGAACTCGCTCCTTGCCCTCGAGCCAGGCCTCGAAGGCAGCGAGCGGCATGGGTCTCGCATACCAGTAGCCTTGCGCGATATCGCAGCCGAAATCGCGCAAGCGCACCGCCGCCGCTTCGGTCTCGATGCCTTCGGCGACCACCTTGAGTCCGAGGCCATGACCCATGTCGATCGCCGAACGCACCACGGGGGCGAATTCCGGATCGGATTCCAATCCCTGCACGAAACTGCGGTCGATTTTGACTTCGTGAACCGGCATGCGGGCCAGGTGGCTGAGCGAGGAATAGCCGGTGCCGAAGTCGTCGATGGACAGGCTCACGCCCAGCGCCGCGACGGCGTCGAGCACGCGCAGCGCACGCGTCGGATCTTCGATGAAACCGCTCTCGGTGAGTTCCAACGTCAACAGCGCCGGCGGCAGCTGGTGCCGGGTCAGCATGCTGGCGACGCGCGAATCGAGCCGCACATCGCCGATGTCGTCGACACTGATATTCACGGCCAGTCCCAACGCTTTGCCCGCCCGCTGCCACAGTGCGCCTTGCGCGATGGCACGATCCAGCGTCCAGCGCGTCAGGCGCCGTATGAACCCTGTTTGTTCGGCGAAGGCGATGAAATCCGCGGGGCCGAGCAATCCGCGCGTCGGGTGCTGCCAGCGGAGCAGAACCTCGGCGCCGGTCACGCGGCCGGTCCTGAGTTCGATTTTCGGCTGAAAAAACAAGCGCAGTTCGTCA
>DASYFQ010000030.1:0-21898 GCA_036498345.1 Steroidobacteraceae bacterium | reverse complement strand
TTCAAACGGGTATCGGAGGGAATGCCGGCGCACCGCCTGTCGACTGCCTTCGATTCGGTGACGCTCTACGGCTGGGATCCCGACCTCCGCCCGGATATTTACGGCAAGGTCGGCAATGCCGGCGTATCGATCGCGACCTTGGATGACATGAAGGTGCTGTACTCGGGTTTCGACCTGTGCGCGCCGACGACCTCGGTATCGATGACCATCAATGGGCCGGCGCCGATGATTCTGGCCATGTTCATGAATACGGCCATCGACAGCCAAGTGGAGAAGTTCCAGCAGCAGAACGGCCGCGATCCGACGGCGGACGAGCATCAGAAGATCAAGGCGTGGACCTTATCCACGGTGCGCGGCACGGTGCAGGCGGACATATTGAAGGAAGATCAGGGCCAGAACACCTGCATCTTTTCCACCGAGTTCGCGCTCAAAATGATGGGCGACATGCAGGAATATTTCGTGCGCCACCGGGTGCAGAACTTCTATTCGGTGTCGATCTCCGGCTATCACATTGCCGAGGCCGGCGCGAACCCCATCTCGCAGCTCGCGTTCACGCTTGCCAACGGCTTCACCTACGTCGAGTCCTACCTCGCGCGCGGCATGCACATCGATGACTTCGCGCCGAACTTGTCGTTCTTCTTTTCCAACGGGATGGACCCGGAATACTCGGTGATCGGCCGCGTTGCGCGCCGCATTTGGGCCGTGGCGATGAAGAACAAATACGGCGCGAACGAGCGCAGCCAGAAGCTCAAGTACCACGTGCAGACTTCCGGCCGGTCCTTGCACGCCCAAGAGATGGCTTTCAACGACATCCGTACCACGCTGCAAGCGCTGTGCGCCATCTACGATAATTGCAATAGCCTGCACACCAACGCCTATGACGAGGCGATCACCACGCCCACCGAGGAGAGCGTGCGCCGCGCCATGGCGATACAGCTGATCATCAATCGCGAATGGGGCTTGGCCAAGAACGAGAACCCCAACCAGGGCAGCTTCATCATCGATGAGCTCACCGATCTGGTCGAGGAGGCGGTGCTCAAGGAGTTCGACGCCATCGCGGACCGCGGCGGCGTCCTCGGGGCCATGGAAACCGGCTATCAGCGCGGCAAGATTCAAGAAGAGTCGCTCTTTTACGAGCGGCAGAAACACGACGGCACGTATCCCATCATCGGCGTCAACACGTTCCGCAACCCGAGCGGCGGGAACACGCCGGAGACGATCCAGCTGGCGCGCTCCACCGATGCGGAAAAGCAATCGCAGCTCGAGCGTCTCGAGTCGTTCCATGAACGCCATGCCGGGGAAGCGCCGACGCTGCTCGAGCGCCTGCGTCGCGCGGTCATCGAGAACGGCAACACCTTCGAGGTGCTGATGGAAGCCGTTCGTGGCTGTTCGCTCGGCGAGATCACGCACACCCTGTACGATGTCGGCGGGCGCTACCGCCGCAACATGTAATCGACGCCGTGGACGGGTGACTATGCACGAATATCAGGCTCCGCTCGATGACATGAAGTTCGTGCTGCGCGAGTTGGTGGATCTCGATCTGCTCGCGCAGCTGCCGGGCTTCGGCGATATGACCTTGGACGTGGCCGATTCAGTGCTGGAGGAAGCCGCCAAATTCGCGGCCGGGGTGCTCTCTCCGCTCAACCGGAGCGGCGACCTGGAAGGCGCGCGCTGGGAGGACGGCCACGTGCTGACCGCCGGCGGCTGGAAGCAGGCCTACACGCGATTCGCCGCCGACGGCTGGAATGCGGTGTCCTGTCCTGCGGAATTGGGCGGCCAGAATCTACCGCGGGCGCTGTCAGCGCTGATCGAGGAGATGTGGAACAGCGCCAACATGGCGTTTGCTCTCTGCCCGATGCTGACGCGCGGGGCCATCGACGCGATCGAGCTGCGCGGGTCGGAGGCACAGAAGGATACGTACCTCCCGAAGATGGTCAGCGGGGAGTGGACGGGGACCATGAACCTCACCGAGCCGCAGGCCGGTTCCGACCTGTCGGCCGTACGGACGCGCGCCGTTCCGACCGGCGACGGCCGTTACCGGATCACGGGCCAGAAGATTTTCATTACCTACGGCGAGCACGACCTGACCGGCAACATCATTCATATGGTGCTGGGGCGCACCGCCGGCGCGCCGGAAGGCGTCAAAGGCATTTCGCTGTTTTTGGTGCCCAAGTTTCTGGTCAACGCCGATGGTTCTCTCGGGGAGCGCAACGATGTTCACTGCGTCTCCATCGAACACAAGCTCGGCATCCACGCGAGCCCCACCTGCGTGCTGGCCTATGGCCAGAATGGCGGGGCGCTGGCCGAACTCGTCGGCGAAGAGAACCGCGGTCTGGAATATATGTTCATCATGATGAACGCCGCCCGGTATTCGGTGGGCCTGGAAGGCGTGGGCCTTTCGGAGCGCGCCTACCAAACCGCGCTGGCCTATGCGCGCGAGCGAATCCAGAGCACCGAGGCCGGCGTGCGCGGCGGTAATCGCGTCCCCATCGTCCGACACCCTGACGTGCGCCGCATGCTGCTGCTCATGAAGTCGCAGACCGAGGCCATGCGCGCGCTCAGCAGCGTGGTCGCGGTCTCTCTGGATGCAGCCCGCCTGCACCCGCGCGCAGAGGAGCGCGAACCTCATCAAGCCTTCGCCGATCTCATGATTCCCGTGATCAAGGGTTGGTGCACCGAGAATTCGGTCGACATCGCCTCGTTGGGAGTGCAGGTGCATGGCGGCGTCGGATTCGTCGAGGAGACCGGTGCCGCGCAGTACGTGCGCGATGCGCGCATCACGCCGATCTACGAGGGCACCACCGGCATTCAGGCGAACGACCTGATCGGTCGCAAACTCGCGCGCGACGGGGGCCACGCGGCGCAGATCGTCATCGCCCAAATGCGGGCGCTGGCGGGGGACCTCGCCGCCACGCCGAATTTGACGGACGCCGCGGCGGCGTTTTCCGGCTCCATCGACGCGCTTGACCGCGCGATCCGGTATGTGGTCGAGAACTATGCCACGGATATCCGCGGCGTCTCGGTCGGTGCCGTACCCATGCTCAAGCTGTTCGGGATCGTGGCCGGAGGCTGGCAGCTGCTGCGTTCGGCGTTGATCTCCCAGCGGCGGCTGACCGCGCCCAAGGACATCGGCGCCGACGCCGGCTTCGGACCCGGATTCTACGAGGCAAAGATCGCGACGGCGCAGTTCTATGCCGATCACGTGCTGTCGCAGGCGTCTGGGTTGTCGCACAGCATCGTCCACGGCTCGGCAGGCGCGTTGGCGGAGGGCGTGCTTTGACATGGATACCCGGTATCCGAGCCGAATCATTTGCCTGACCGAGGAGCCTACCGAGGTTCTTTACGCGCTCGGGCAGGAGGACCGGATCGTGGGCATCTCCGGGTTCACCGTGCGCCCGGCACGGGCGCGCCGCGAGAAGCCTCGGGTCTCGGCGTTCACCAGCGCCAAAGTTGACCGCATCCTCGACCTGAGGCCGGATTTCGTGGTCGGCTTCTCCGACATCCAAGCCGATATTGCCCAGGCGTTGATCAAGAGCGGGATCGAAGTGTGGATCAGCAATCATCGCTCGGTGGAGGGGATCTTGGGCTACGTGCGCCGGCTCGGCGCATTGGTCGGCGCTGCCGAGCGCGCGGAACGCTATGCACTCGACCTCGAAGCGCACGTCGAGCGTGTGCGGCAAGCGGCTGCTTTCTTGCCCCGCCGTCCGCGCGTCTACTTCGAAGAATGGGACGAGCCGCTCATCACCGGCATTCGATGGGTCAGCGAATTGGTCGGCATCGCCGGCGGCGATGACGTGTTCCCCGAGCGCGCAGTCTGCGCGCTCGGCAAAGATCGCATTCTTGGCGATGCCGGTGAGGTCATACGCCGCGCCCCCGATATCATTCTCGGTTCCTGGTGCGGCAAGCGCTTCCGGGCGAATCAAGTGGCGGCCCGGGATGGATGGGACGCGGTGCCGGCGGTGCGCGACGGCGAATTGCACGAGATCAAGTCGCCTTTGATTTTGCAGCCGGGTCCGGCGGCGCTCACCGATGGGCTCGATGCCATCCACCAGATCGTACGGCAATGGGCGGAGCGGCCCGTTGCCGTTCCCCGTGGACAGCGGCTGGCGTAGTGTCCAATTCTTTCCCACCGCCGATCGACGCCCCGGTGCCTTCACCCTGCGTGGACATCTGCCGGCTGGATGCGCAGGGGCTGTGCGTGGGCTGCCGGCGCACCATCGACGAAATTGTCGAATGGCCGCGCGCGAGCGAGGCGCGCCGGCGCGAGATTCTGCGCGAATTGGTGCTGCGGACGACGGCCGCCGCTCGTGGTTAACGAAACGGCGCAGTTAACGAAACGGTGCGGCTAACGAAACGGCGCGGTTAGCGCAACGGCGCGATTAACGCACCCTTGATACTTAAGTATGGACTTGACTATACCGTCGTCGTGATTGATACTTAAGTCCATGCTTAACCAACAACCTTCCGTAGATAGCGTATTCCGCGCGCTGGCTGACCCGACGCGGCGGGCTATCGTCAATCAACTGAGCGGCAGGAAAGCGTCGGTCAGCGATCTCGCCAAACCTCTCAGAATGACTTTGGCGGCAGTCGTGCAACACATTCACGTGCTGGAGGAGTGCGGCGTGATTCGAACCCAGAAAACCGGTCGAGTTCGCACCTGCCAGGTAGAACCGGGGTCATTGGCCCTGGTCGAGCAGTGGCTCGCGGCTCGCCGCAACATGTGGGAGAGCCACTTCGATCGACTCGGTGCGGTTCTCGAGCAACGAAAATTGCGTGGAAAGGGCGCGTTATGAGCAATCAAGAAATCACACACGGCACGTTCGTCATCGAGCGAACTTATGAAGCGTCGCCAGCCGACGTGTTCGCCGCTTGGGCCGATCCCGCAGTCAAGGCGCGATGGTTCATCGGGCCGACAGGCTGGACGGCAATCAGGCGCGAACTCGACTTCCGCGTCGGTGGCGAAGAATTGCTGCAGGGTCGGTATGAGGCGCGAGAAACACTTTTCCGGGCAAGATTCCATGACATCGTATCCGACGAAAGAATCGTCTACGTCTACGACATGTTCATGGACGAAACGCATCACTCCGTTTCTCTGGCGGCCGTCGAGTTTCGCTCCGCGCGTGGCGGAACGAAACTCATCTTTACCGAGCAGGTCGCGTTTCTCGATGGCACGCAGAGTGCCGACGGCAGGGAGCGCGGCACAGCTGACCACCTTGACAGACTTGCGGGACAACTTCGCAAATGAGCGGACCGTACGCTCATGCCATTCGGAATTTTTAGGGGCGCATATGACTCTGAAACTATACATGCATCCGCTCTCTTCGTATTGCCACAAGGTACTGATCGCCTTCTACGAGAACGGCATTCCCTTCGAGGCGAAGCAGTTGGATAACGCGGCTGTTGCCGGCGAGTTCAAAGCCATGTGGCCCATGGAGCGCTTCCCGGTCCTGCGGGATGAAAGGCGCGACCATACGATTCCCGAATCCAGCATCATCATCGAGTATCTCGCGCTGCATTATCCGGGCAAAGTGAAACTGGTACCGGACGATCCGGATCTCGCGCGCCAGGTGCGCTTGCGCGATCGTTTTTTTGACAGCTATATGCACACGCCCATGCAGAAGGTTCCCGCGGATCGGCTGCGGCCGGAAAATAAGCGAGACCCTCTTGGGGTCGAGGAGGCGAGTGCGATGTACCGAACGGCGCTCGACATGGTCGAGTCCGAGATGGCCGGCAAGACATGGGCGATGGGCGACGAATTCACCATGGCAGATTGTGCGGCCGCACCGGCGCTGTTCTACGGAGACAAGTTCTTTGGCCCATTTCGCGAAACGCACAAGAACACGATGGCTTACCTCGACCGCCTGAAGGCACGGCCTTCTTATGCACGGGCGCTGGAGGAAGCCGAGCCGTACATGCACCTGGTGCCGAAATAAAGCCGCTAGCGCGCCTGCATCGCTAGCGCCCCTGCACCGCTAGCGCGCCTGCATCCTGATGGCGCCGTCCAGACGAATGGTCTCGCCATTGAGCATGGTGTTCTCGACGATATGTTGCACCATGGCGGCGTATTCGTCGGGCTCGCCCAGCCGGGGCGGAAAGGGCGTTTGCCGGCCGAGTGAGTCCTGGGCTTCCTGCGGCAAGGCCTTGAGCATGGGGGTCGCGAACAATCCGGGCGCAATCGTCATGACGCGAATACCGGAAGACGCGAGCTCCCGCGCCATGGGCAGCGTCATCGCCACGATGCCGCCCTTCGAGGCCGCATAGGCCACTTGCCCGATCTGACCATCGAAGGCGGCGACCGACGCCGTCATGACGATCACGCCGCGCTCACCCGCGGCGTTGGGCGCATTCCGCTGCATCGCTACGGCGGCAGCCTTTGAAATCAGGACGGTGCCGACCAAGTTGATTTCAATCATCTTGCGGAAAAAAGCGCCGGCCATGGCGCCTTGCTTGCCGACGAAGCGGGCGGGCATGCCGATGCCCGCGCAATTGACGGCCGCATCGATCGAGCCCATATGCTCCCGAGCGCGATCGATGGCGCTATTGACCGCGGATTCGTCGGTCACATCGGTCGCGATGAAAATGGCGCGGCCGCCGAGCGCCGCAGCCGCCGCGGTGCCCTGGGCCTCGTTCACATCCAGGAGCGTGACTTTCCCGCCGGCCAGTGCGATTCGGTTCGCTACGGCAAGGCCGAGTCCGGACGCTCCGCCCGTGACGACGGCATGTGAATCTTTCAGCTGCATGGGTGTCCTCTGAACGCGATACTCATTTCAGGCTGATCGTCGTGTTCACGCCGGTGGAGACGCTGCTGTCGTCGAACCAGCGCGTCGTCACGGTTTTGGTCTGCGTGTAGAACTGCACCACTTGCTTGCCGTAAGGACCGAGATCGCCGAGCTTGGAGCCGCGCGATCCGGTAAAACTGAAGATCGGCACCGGCACCGGAATCGGAACGTTGATCCCCACCTGACCCACGTCGATCTCGCTTTGAAATTTGCGGGCGACGGCGCCGCTTTGCGTGAAGATGCCGGTGCCGTTGCCGAAGGGATTGTCGTTGATGAGCGTGATCGCCTCGTCCAACGTGTTGACGCCGACGATGACCATCACGGGTCCGAAGATTTCCGTGGTGTAGATTTTCATCTCAGGCGTCACTTCGGAGAAAATCGTAGGGCCGATGAAATTGCCTTTCTCGTAGCCCGGCACTTTGACGGCACGGCCGTCCAGCTCGAGCTTGGCACCTTCCTTGATGCCCTCTTCGACCAATCCCAAGATGCGATGTTTCGCGTTCTTCGAGACGACGGGCCCGAGATCGGCGCCTTTCTCCACGCCCGCATTGACTTTGAGCGTCTTCGCCTTGGCCACGATATCCGGAATCCATTTGCGTGCCTCGCCCACCAGTACGGTGACGGAGGTGGCCATGCAGCGTTGCCCTGCGGCGCCGAAGGTCGACCCAACCAGGGAGTTGAGCGATTGCTCCTTGTTGGCATCCGGCATCACCACCGCGTGATTCTTGGCGCCCATCATGCATTGCACGCGTTTGCCATGCTGCGACGCCAAGGTGTGGACGTGCGTGCCCACGGCGGTCGATCCTACGAAGGAGACGGCGACGATGTCGGGGTGGGTGCAAATCGCGTCCACCGCACGTTTGCCGCCATGGATGATATTCAATACACCCGGCGGCACGCCGGCCTCGAGCGCGAGCTCGGCCAACAGCATGGGGGTCAGCGGGTCCTGCTCCGAGGGTTTGAGTACGAAGGTGTTGCCGCAGACGATGGCCATGGGAAACATCCACAGCGGGATCATGGCGGGAAAATTGAAGGGCGTGATGCCGGCGCACACGCCGATGGGTTGGCGCAGGGTGTAGGTATCCACGCCGCCGGCGACATTCTCGGCAAATTCGCCCAACTGCAGGCTGCCGATCGAACAGGCGTGTTCGACCACTTCGAGCCCGCGGAATACGTCCCCTTCCGCATCCGCCAGCGTCTTGCCTTGTTCCGCACTAAGAGTTTGCGCGATGCGGCTCATATGATCCCGCACCAGTGCCTGAAGCTTCAGCATGATCCGCGCGCGAGCCGCGAGCGGCGTGTTCTTCCAGGTCTTGTAGGCCTGTTTGGCCGAGGCCACCGCAGCGTTGATTTCCTCATCGGTGGCAAACGGGACCTGCGCCAGCACCTCTTGGGTGGCCGGGTTGACCACGTCGTGCCATTCGCTGGTGCGAGAATCCACGAATTTGCCGTCGAGCAGCAATTTGACGGCGGGTATGTGGTTGGCCAGCACTGCAGGTTGGGTTGTCATGAATATGCCTTTGGGGTCGTTGACGTTCGGCATAGTTTAGCCTGACGTGTCGCCGAACCGTATCCGGTAGACTATAGAGCCTAATGTCGACCCGCTTGGTGCCCAAACCGTTCAAAATGCGTCAGCGAAATGGCAACACTTTCTTGGGTGTCGCGAACCGAGCGTCGGCAGCCGCCGCCACTCGCTCCGCGGAGCCGGGAACCATCGCAATTTGCTTCGTCGCCTCAGCGCTGCAAAGTGTCCGCGCGCGCAACCTGAATGTCGACGAACTCCTGGCCGATGTCGGGCTGTCGCCGAGCCTGTTGCAAGTGCCTCAGGCTCGGGTTTCGGCGAAGGTGTACGGCGCCCTGTGGCGCGCAATCGCGCTTGCCCTCGATGATGAATTCTTCGGCCAGGATTCCCGCCGCATGAAGGCCGGGAGTTTTGCGATGCTCTGCCACGCGGTGGTCGCTTGTAAGACCTTGGGTCAGGCGCTCGACCGGAGCCTGCGTTTCTATGCGCTCGTCTTGGACGACATTTCCGGTACGTGCGAGCGCAATGCCACGGAGGCGAGGATCATCCTCCACGAGCGAGTCGCGGGCGCGAGCCAACGCGCGTTTGCGCATGAACTCTTGTTGCTGCTGCTCTATGGCGTGTCCTGCTGGCTGGTGGGCCGGCGTATTCCCATCCTGCGTACCGAATTCAGCTACGCGGAACCGGCGTACAGTGCCGAGTATCGGCTCATGTATTGTGCGGATTTGCGCTTCGACAGGCCGAATACCCTCATCGCCTTCGACCCCGGTTACCTCGATCTGCCGGTGATGCAGAACGAGCGATCGATCAAGGAGTTTCTGCGCACGGCTCCGGAGAGTATCTTGTTGAAATATAAGAACGGCAGCAGCCTCACGTCGCGAGTTCGGCGGCGTCTGCGCCAGTGCCTGCCCGGCGAGGTACCCGACTTCGAGGCGCTGGCCGACGAACTGAACATGACGCCCGCGACGATGCGTCGCCGATTGCACGAGGAGGGGGAGTCTTATCAATCGATCAAGGACCAGCTCCGGCGCGATCTCGCCATCAGCTACCTGAGTCATTCGAGCCGCAGCGTCATGGACATTGCGCTGGAATTGGGATTTTCCGAACGCAGTGCATTTCATCGCGCGTTCAGAAAATGGACCGGCGCAAGCCCAGGCGAATTTCGCCGCACCATTCAGGCCTAGGGGATCGACGATGTTGCATTTCAGCTCAACTATTTTGAGCGGTTTGGTCAGCTTGGCCGCGTTCGCGAATCGAGGATAATTCGACCATGAATCTATCGGATAAAGTGCTGGTGATAACCGGGGGCAGCGGCGCTCTGGGTCGGGCCGCGGCTGCGACTTTGAGCGGATACGGTGCCAGGGTGGCGCTGCTCGACCATGCGCAAACGCCCTCGGCGGCGCCGCCGGCCGGTGCGCGGCACTATGGCGGCATCGATTTGACGCAGGAGGACGCCGCGCGTTCGGCGATGGAGCGGGTGGTCAAAGACGTGGGCCGCCTGGACGGGCTGATCAATGTCGCCGGCGACTTCCATTGGGAAAAACTTGCCGGCGGTACCCTGGAGGTTTGGGATTTGATGTATCGAACCAATCTGCGAACCGCCGTCGCTTCCTGTCAAGCGGCGTTACCCTTTTTATTGCAATCCGGCAACGGACGCATCGTCAACGTGGGCGCGATGGGTGCGATCAAGGCTGCGACGGGAATGGGCGCATATGCAGCGTCCAAGGCCGGGGTTGCGAAATTGACCGAGGCGCTCGCCGACGAATTAAAGGACCGGGGCGTCACGGTGAATGCCATATTGCCCAGCACCCTCGATACGCCAAGGAATCGTGCGGAGATGCCGCAGGCGGATTTCACTCGCTGGGTGGCTCCGGTCGAGGCTGCCGAAGTCGTTGCGTTTTTGGTTTCGGATGCGGCTCGCGCAGTCACCGGCGCGTTGATTCCGGTGGCGGGGCGCGTATGACGGCCGCGCCGAACTCATCGCCTGGCGCCCGATTTCGCGCGGCCGTCGCCGATGAGCGGCCCTTGCAAGTCGTCGGCGCGATCAATGCCTATTCCGCCAGGATGGCGGCCGCTTGCGGATTCCAGGCCTTGTATCTGTCGGGCGGCGGCGTCGCCGCCAATTCACTGGGTGTTCCGGATCTCGGTATCAGCACCATGGACGATGTGCTGATCGATATACGCCGCATTACCGATGCCTGTCCGCTGCCGCTCCTGGTCGATGCCGATACCGGATGGGGCGGGGCGTTCAATATCGGGCGCACGGTCAAGTCTTTCATCAAGTTCGGCGCCGCCGGACTGCACATCGAAGATCAAGTTCAAGCCAAACGCTGCGGTCACCGGCCGGGTAAAGAGGTCGTCTCGAAGCAGGAAATGGTGGATCGGGTCAAAGCGGCCGTGGACGCGCGCACCGAATCCGAATTCGTCATCATGGCGCGCACCGACGCCTTGGCCGTGGAAGGCATCGACAGCGCCATCGAGCGCGCGGTCGCCTGCGTGGAGGCGGGCGCCGACATGATTTTTCCGGAAGCGATGACCGAACTCGCCATGTATCGGCGCTTCAAGGACGCCGTCAGGGTGCCGGTACTCGCCAATATCACGGAATTCGGCCACACGCCCCTGTACACACGCGAGGAGCTGGGCTCCGTGGGCGTCGATATCGTGCTGCATTGCTGTTCCGCCTATCGGGCGATGAATGCGGCAGCGCTCGCGACCTACCAGGCGATTCGCCGCGATGGGACGCAAAGGAACGTGTTGGACCTCATGCAAACGCGCGCCGATTTGTACAAGTATCTGGACTACTACTCCTACGAAGCCAAGTTGGACGAGCTGTTCGCAGATGGCAGGCAAAAGTGACGGATTTTAGGAGATGAACATGGCCGAAGCGCAATCCCAAACCGGGACGTTCAAGCCCAAGAAGTCCGTGGCCTTGTCGGGGGTGACGGCGGGCAACACGGCGCTATGCACGGTCGGCAAAACCGGCAATGACCTGCACTACCGCGGCTACGATATTCTGGACATCGCCACGGAATGCGAATTCGAAGAGATCGCGTATCTCTTGGTTCATGAGAAGCTGCCGAATCGCGCGGAACTTGCCGCCTACAAGGCCAAGTTGAAAGCACTCCGGCTACTGCCCGCCGCGGTGACCACCGTGCTCGAACAGCTGCCGGCCGCGAGTCACCCCATGGACGTGCTGCGCACGGGGGTTTCGGCGCTCGGCTGCTGCATCCCCGAAGCCAACGATCACGCCAGTGCGGCCGCGCGCGACATCGCCGATCGGCTATTGGCCTGCTTGGGCTCGATGCTGTGTTATTGGCACCACTTCGCGCGCGATGGGCGGCGTATCGAGGTGCAAACCGACGACGAGTCGATCGGCGGGCACTTCCTGCATCTCCTGCACGGGCGCAAGCCCTCCGCTTCCTGGGTGCGCGCGATGCACACCTCGCTCAATCTTTACGCCGAGCACGAGTTCAACGCGTCGACTTTCACGGCCCGCGTGATTGCGGGCACGGGTTCGGACTTGTACTCATGCATCACCGGCGCCATCGGCGCGCTGCGTGGGCCCAAGCACGGCGGTGCCAATGAAGTCGCGTTCGAGATTCAGGGCCGGTACGCGACGCCGGATGCCGCCGAGGCGGATATCCGCCGACGGGTGGCCGACAAAGAGGTGATCATCGGGTTCGGCCACCCGGTGTACACGATTTCCGATCCTCGCAACCAGATCATCAAAGAGGTCTCGCGCAGTCTGGCGCGCGAAGCCAACGAGATGCGCGGGTTCGAGGTCGCCGAGCGGATCGAGTCGGTCATGCATGAGATCAAGAAGATGTTTCCCAATCTCGACTGGTTCTCCGCCGTGTCCTATCACCTGATGGGCGTTCCGACCGCGATGTTCACGCCGCTGTTCGTGATCAGCCGTACCTCGGGCTGGGCCGCGCACATCATCGAGCAGCGCGAGGACGGCAAAATCATTCGTCCGAGCGCCAATTACATCGGACCGGAGAATCTTCCGTTCGTGCCGCTCGCGCAACGTCCGTAATATTTGTTCCACGCGAAATCATAGAGAGCCCGCTATCCTCCATGTCCCACGATATTAAATCCGCCGAGCGCCCCGCGCCGGATCACATTCTGACCGCGATCGCGGACTATGCATTGAGCGGCGAGATCAAGAGCAAGCTCGCCTATGAGACCGCCGCCTACTGCCTCATGGATACCTTGGCGTGCGGCTTTCAGGCGTTGAAATATCCGGCCTGCACGAAGTTGATGGGACCCGTGGTGCCGGGCGCCACCCTCACCAACGGCGCGCGCGTTCCCGGCACGGCCTACGAACTCGATCCCATCAACGCGGCGTTCAACATCGGCGCCATGATCCGCTGGCTCGATTTCAACGACACCTGGCTGGCGGCGGAGTGGGGGCACCCGTCGGACAACTTGGGCGGAATTCTCGCCGTGGCCGATTACCTGTCGCGATCCGGCAAGCCCGTCTCGGTGCGCGACGTGCTCACCGGCATGATCAAGGCACATGAAATCCAAGGTGTCCTCGCCCTGGAGAACAGCTTCAATCGCGTCGGTCTCGATCATGTGCTTCTGGTGCGCGTTGCGTCCACCGCCGTGGTCACCGCGCTGCTCGGCGGCTCACGCGAACAGGTCATCGATGCGGTGTCGAATGCCTGGGTCGACGGCGGCGCGCTGCGTACCTACCGCCATGCGCCGAACACGGGTTCGCGCAAGAGCTGGGCCGCCGGCGATGCGACCAGCCGCGCCGTGCGCCATGCGCTGTTCGCCCTCAAAGGCGAGATGGGGTACCCATCGGCGCTGACGGCCAAGACTTGGGGCTTTCAGGACGTCTTGTTCGGCGGAAAGTCCCTGTCCCTGCCGCAGCCGTTCGGCAGTTACGTGATGGAAAACGTTCTGTTCAAAATTTCCTACCCGGCGGAGTTTCACGCGCAAACGGCCGTCGAAGCCGCGATGACCTTGCATGGCGAAATCGCCTCCAGGATCGCGGATGTGGACAGGGTGACGATCGAGACCCAAGAGCCGGGCGTGCGTATCATCGACAAGACGGGACCGCTGGCGAATCCTGCGGATCGGGACCACTGCATTCAGTACATGGTCGCCATCCCGCTGTTGTTCGGCAGGCTCACCTCCGCGGATTATGAGGATCAGATCGCCAATGATCCCCGCGTCGATGAGCTGCGCGCCAAGATGCAGGTGACGGAAAATGCGACCTTCACGCAGGAGTACTACGACGCCGGCAAGCGCTACATCGGCAACGCCGTGCAGGTGTTCTTCAAGGACGGTACTGCCAGCCGCCGCGTGCAGGTGGATTTCCCCATCGGCCACCGTAAGCGCCGTGACGAGGGCACGCCCGTGCTGGTGAAGAAATTCGAGGCCAGTGTGGCCGCGCATTTCAGTCCGAGCCAGACCGAATCGATCAAGTCGATGTTCGCGGATCGGCGCGCGCTCGCGGCGATGCCGGTCAGCGAGTTCGTGGCGGGTTTGGTGACTTCCCGGTAGCCGACGGCCCCGCCGTCGAATAAAAAACTTGGCCGGCAGGGCGTATTATGACGAATAGCGCTTGCCGAGTGCCTAGGCCGATCGGGATAGTGTGATCGATGAACCGAGTGAGCCGTGCCGGACCCCATTCTTCGCACGAGCGCCGCGTTCGTGCGGACAGACGCCACCGGCATTGGTGGTCGGCTTTTTACGGCAGTTTCAATCCTCGCCGCCGAGCGCCGCAGCGGCGCCTCGACGATTCCCATTTTCATTCGCTCGATTGGCATTCGGCCCATTTGCTGGCCGTGGCGATCGGCATCTTGTTATTGAGCGTCGCGGACGCATTTCTGACGGTAGTGCTGCTGCAAGGGGGCGCCGACGAGGTGAACCCCATCATGGCGGCGCTCATCTACCGCAGCGTGGCGATGTTTGCGGCCCTGAAAATGGCCATGACCGGCGTCGGCGTCATGCTGATGGTGTTTCTCGCCCGCTACCGATTCATGCGCTTGTTGCGCGTCGAATGGGTGCTGTACGGTGTCCTGATCGCCTATGCGAGCCTCATCGGCTACGAGGTTTGGATGCTCAAGGGTCCGGTCGACCTGCCGAACTTGTAATTCTGCCGGACGGCTTCACATTCCATATTGTGCCGCCTTCGGCTAAACTGGGAACCAGTCGGCGAGCCCGCTCTTACTCTCATCATATTGATGTTCCTGAGGTTTTGACCTTCCAAGCCCTATGAGTCAATCACTCGCTGAAGCATTAGCCACGACGGCACTTTCCGGCGGAAACGCCGCTTTCATTGAGGATCTCTACGAACAGTTCTTGAGGGATCCGAACGGGGTCGATCCGGCCTGGGCTGCCTACTTCAAGCGCTTGCAGGGCGGAGCCGGCGCCGAGGTTGCGCACACCCCGATTCGCGAGCGCCTGCTGGCGCGTCTCAAGCTGCCGGCCGCACGCAGCGGCGCCCCAAGCGCCGAATCCGACGGGGCGAGCGCGAAGCAGGGCGCCGTCTCGCGGCTCATTCAGGTCTACGCGAATCGCGGCCACTTGGTCGCCAAGCTGGATCCGCTGGGGCTGCAAGAACGCGGCAAGCCCTACGTGCTCGAACTCGAGTATTTCGGGCTCTCCGATGCCGATCTGGATACCGAATTCTTCACCGGCAACCGCAACCCCGCGTTGACCGAGCGCGCCAAGCTCAAGGATATTCTCGCCGAGCTCAAGTTCATTTACACCGATACGATCGGCGCGGAATTTGCCCATGTATCGGACACCGAAGAGCGTCTGTGGCTGCAGGATAATTTCCAAGTGGCGCGCATCCAGCGCCGATTCAGCGTCGAAGAGAAGAAAAACATTCTCTGGCAATTGACGGCTGCGGAGGGACTGGAGCGCTACCTGCATACGAAGTATGTGGGCCAGAAGCGCTTCTCGCTCGAGGGCGGCGACAGTCTCATTCCCTTGCTCGACGACCTGGTGCAGCATGGCGGCAAGATGGGCGTCGAAGAGACCATCATCGGCATGGCGCACCGCGGCCGGCTCAATGTCCTGGTGAACCTGCTCGGCAAGTCGCCCAAGGACTTGTTCAGCGAGTTCGAGGGTCAGTACGATCTGGCGAAGCTGCGCGGCTCGGGCGACGTCAAGTACCACAAGGGGTTTTCCTCCGATCTGAAAACCGGATCGGGCAACGTGCACGTCGCGCTGGCGTTCAATCCCTCGCACCTCGAGGTCGTGAACGCCGTGGTCGAGGGCTCGGTGCGCGCGCGCCAGGAGCGCCGCGGCGATGCGCTGGGCGACAAGGTGTTGCCCGTGCAGATTCACGGTGACGCCGCGTTCGCGGGGCAGGGCGTCATCATGGAGACCTTGCAGCTGTCGCAGGCTCGTGGTTTCTACACGGGCGGCTCGGTGCACGTGATCATCAACAACCAGGTGGGATTCACCACCAGCGATCCGCACGACGCGCGCTCCACTCTTTATTGCTCCGACGTCGCGAAGATGGTCGAAGCGCCGATTTTCCACGTCAATGCCGACGATCCCGAGGCGGTGTGCTTCGTGACGCGTTTTGCGCTCGAGTATCGGATGAAATTCCACAAGGACGTCGTGATCGATCTCGTGTGCTATCGCCGGCACGGCCATAACGAAGGCGATGAGCCCGCGGCGACTCAGCCGCTCATGTACCAAGTCATTCGCAAGAAACCGACGGCGCGCCAACTCTATGCGGATAAACTGGCGGCCGACGGCGTGCTCACGGCGGCGGAGGCCGCGGCCATGATCGAGCAGTATCGCGACGGTCTGGATGCGGGCAAGCCGCAGGCGCGCGCCGCGCTCGGTCTCATCGGCAACAAGTTCACGGTGGATTGGAGCGAGTACTTGGGCGCGGATTGGTCCGAGCCGGTGAAGACCGCGGTCGACATGGGGCGCCTGCGGGCGCTCGGCAAGGCGATTACCTCGTATCCGTCCGATTGGGTTCTGCACCCGCGCGTCCTCGCCGTCATGCAGGCGCGCGAAAGGATGGTGAGCGGCGATCTCGCGCTCGATTGGGGCGCCGCGGAGACCTTGGCGTATGCGAGCATCCTGCAGGAGGGATACCCTGTCCGGCTCACCGGCCAGGACAGCGGCCGCGGCACGTTCTTTCATCGGCATGCAGTGCTGCATGATCAAGCCACCGGCCGCCGCCATGTTCCGCTGCAGCACTTGGCGACCAATCAGCCGACGTTCACGGTGACCGACTCGGTGTTGTCCGAAGAAGCGGTCATGGGATTCGAGTACGGCTTCTCCACCACCGAACCGCATTGTTTGACGATTTGGGAAGGGCAATTCGGCGACTTCTGCAACGGCGCGCAGGTCATCATCGACCAGTTCATCAGCTCCGGCGAAGCCAAATGGGGCCGCCTGTCCGGCCTCACGCTGTTCTTGCCGCATGGCTATGAAGGCCAGGGACCGGAGCATTCGTCGGCGCGCTTGGAACGCTTCCTGCAGCTCTGCGCCGAGTACAACATGCAGGTTTGCGTGCCGTCGACTCCGGCGCAGATGTTTCACATGTTGCGCCGGCAGATGGTTCGCCCGCTGCGCAAACCGCTCATCGTCATGACGCCGAAGAGCTTGCTGCGGCATCCCTTGGCGGCGTCGCGGCTCGAAGAGCTCGGCACGGGCGGGTTCTATCCCTTGATCGACGAGATCGACGACCTGCGGCCCTCCGCGGTGACGCGCATCGTGCTGTGCAGCGGCAAGGTGTATTACGATTTGCTGAAATCGCGGCGCGAAGCCAAAGCCGACTCGGTTGCCATCGTTCGTCTGGAGCAGCTCTATCCGTTTCCCTCGGATGAATACGAGGCGATCCTGCGCAAGTACTCGAATGCGCACGAAGTCGTCTGGTGCCAGGAAGAGCCGCAGAATCAGGGCGGCTGGTACCAGATCCGCCATCGATTGCAATCGAAATTGAGCGAGAGGCACGAACTTCTCTATGCCGGACGCGCCGGCGCGGCGGCGCCCGCCACCGGCATTTCCGCTCTGCACGAGCAGCAACAGAAAAATCTGGTCACCGCCGCACTGCAGGGCGTTCCGCCGGAAGAGACTTCTCGACAAACGATGCGCCTCCCGGCGGCTCAAACTAGGACGGGTTCATGACTATTGAAGTTCGCGTGCCGCAGCTGCCGGAATCGGTGGCTGACGCTACGATTGTTTCGTGGCACAAGAAGCCCGGTGATGCGGTGGCGCGCGACGAGAACCTGGTCGACCTGGAGACCGATAAAGTCGTTCTCGAGGTTCCTGCGCCCACCGCCGGGGTGCTCAAGGAAATCAAGCTCGGCGATGGCGCCACCGTGACCAGCGGGCAGGTATTGGCGGTGATCGAACCGGGAGCTGCGGCCATGCCCGGCGCCAGCGCGCCCGCCATCATGGCCGCATCCGGCGGTGCTCCCGCGGCCGGCGGCGCCGTCACGGCCAGCGCTGCCGTCTCCGCGGCGAGGGATGGCGTCAAGCCCGACGCGGCAGCGGCAAAGTTGAGCCCCGCCGCGAAACGCGTGGTCGAAGAGAACAAAGTCGACCCGAAGGCCGTCGCCGGGTCCGGCCGCGATGGGCGCGTCTCGAAATCGGACGTGGTGAATTACCTCTCCGCCAAGGATGCCGCGCCGGCACCCGCATCCAAGGCGCCGGCGGGGACGCCCGGTCCCGGCGTGCGCGGCGCCCGCGCGGAGCAGCGCGTGCCGATGACCCGCCTGCGCGCGCGCATCGCCGAGCGCATGGTCCAGGCGCAAGCCACTCAAGCTCTGCTGACCTCGTTCAACGAAGTGGATTTGAAGGCCGTCAACGAACTGCGCGCGCGCTACAAGGATCAGTTCGACAAGCAGCACGGCGTGAAACTCGGATTCATGTCGTTCTTCGCCAAGGCCTGCGTCGAAGCGCTGAAGAAGTTTCCGGCGGTGAACGCCTCGGTCGACGGCAATGACATCGTCTATCACGAATACTTCGATATCGGTGTCGCGGTTTCCACCGATCGAGGCTTGATCGTGCCGGTGTTGCGCGATGCGGATCTGCAGACCTTCGCGGAGATCGAACAGTCCATCGGCAATTTCGCCGGGCGCGCCCGTGCCGGTACCATCACGATGGAGGAACTCACCGGCGGCACCTTCACGATTACCAACGGCGGAGTGTTCGGTTCGCTGCTGTCGACCCCCATCGTCAATGCTCCGCAGAGTGCGATTCTCGGCATGCACAAGATCCAGGACCGCGCGGTGGTGATCGACGGCCAAGTCGTGGTGCGCCCCATGATGTACATCGCCCTGACTTATGACCATCGCATCATCGACGGCCGCGAAGCCGTGCAGTTCTTGGTGACGGTCAAGCAGTGTCTCGAGGATCCGGCACGCATGGTGCTCGGCGTATGAGCGAGCTCTACGATGTCATCGTGATCGGCAGCGGCCCTGCGGGCTATCCTGCGGCGATTCGCGCCGCGCAAAACAAGCTAAAAGTCGCCTGCGTCGACGAATGGAAGAACACCGACGGCAGTTTTGCATTCGGCGGAACCTGCTTGAACGCCGGATGCATCCCGTCGAAGGCCTTGCTGGAATCTTCGGAGCTGTACCAGCGCGCCAAGGACGAGTTCGCGGTGCATGGCATCAAGATCGGCGAGCTGACGCTCGATCTCGCCGCCATGCAGAAACGCCGCGCATCCGTGGTCAAGGCCATGACCGGCGGTATCACCGCCTTGTTCAAGGCGAACGGTGTGGTCGGCATTCAAGGCCATGGGCGTCTCCTGCCCGGAAACAAAGTGCTCGTGACCGGGACGAACGGCACTGAGACGACGTTGGAAGCCAAGCACGTCGTGCTGGCCTCAGGTTCGGTGCCGGTGCAGCTCAAGAGCGTGCCGCATGACGGAAAGTACATCGTCGATTCGTGGAACGCATTGGAGTTCGATGCCGTTCCCGCGCGTCTCGGCGTCATCGGCGCCGGGGTCATCGGCCTCGAACTCGGCAGCGTCTGGCGGCGGCTCGGCAGCGAGGTCACCGTGCTCGAGGCGCTGGAACAGTTCTTGCCTATCGCGGACGGCGCCATCGCGAAGGAGGCCCAGCGGCATTTCAAGAAGCAGGGACTCGACATCAAGCTGGGTGCGAAGGTGCGGAGCGCGGCCGTGGCCGGCGCTGCGGTCGACGTCGTGTACACCGATGCGCAAGGCGACCACACGCTGCAAGTCGACAAGCTGGTGGTTGCGGTGGGACGCAAACCCTTCACGCAAGGGCTGCTGGCGGAAGGCACCGGTGTGGAGTTCGATGAGCGCGGCTTCATCCAAGTGGACGATCATTGCCGCACCGGCGTGCCGAATGTGTGGGCGGTGGGCGATGTGGTGCGGGGGCCCATGCTCGCACATAAGGGCAAGGAGGAGGGCGCGATGGTCGCCGACTTGATCGCCGGCCACTTCGGCGAGATGAATTACAAGGTCATTCCCTCGGTGATCTACACGGCTCCGGAAATCGCCTGGGTCGGGCAAACCGAGGAGCAGGTCAAGGCGAGCGGCCGGCCCTACAAGGTGGGCACCTTTCCCTTCTCGGCGAGCGGGCGAGCGCGCGCGATGGAAGCCGGACAGGGACTGGCGAAGATCGTGTCCGCCAAGGACGACGACGAAATTCTCGGCGTCCATGTGATCGGGCCGATGGCCGGCGAACTGATCAGCGAGGCGGTGCTCGCCATGGAATATTCGGCCAGCACCGAAGACATCCAGCGCACGATTCACGCCCACCCGACTCTGTCCGAGGCCATCCACGAGGCCGCCCTGGCGGTGGACAAGAAGGCGATCGACAGCATCAACCGCTAAGCCGCCGATGTTTTTGCTGCGCCATGGCCAAAGCTATTTCAACCTGCATTTCAATGCCACGCGCGTCGATCCGGGCATCGAAGATCCGGAATTGACGCCGCTTGGCCGGGCGCAGGCGGCGGCAGCCGCGCAGCGGCTCGCAGATGCGGCGCTGACGCGCATCATCGTCTCGCCCTATACCCGGGCGCTGCAAACCGCGCAGCCGATCCTGGCGATGCATCGGGTGCCGGTCGAAGTCATGCACGAGGTTCGCGAGCAAGCCGCGTTCGCATGCGATATCGGCAGTCCGCCCGAGGTGCTGGCCAGCCGCTTCCCCCAGCATGATTTTGCGCATCTGCCGCCGCAATGGTGGCCGGACGGCATCGAGACGGCGGCAGCGACCAGCGCGCGGGCGAACGCCTTTCGCGCCTACATGGCCGCGCGCGATGACGGCGCGACCACGCTCATGGTCGGTCATTGGGCCTTCATTCAGGCATTGACCGGCGTCGCGCTCGCGAACGGCGAAGTCATGGAGTATGACCTGACTAGCTGACTCGTCGCGCTGTGGCATAAACTCCGCTGGTGACCGAACTGGGCAAGGCTGTCTTTCTCAGCTACGCATCGCAGGACGCAAATGCCGCCGCGCAAATCTGCGCCGCGCTGCGCGCCGCCGGCATCGAGGTCTGGTTCGATCAGAGCGCCCTCAAGGGCGGCGATGCTTGGGACTCCGCGATCAGAAAGCAGATCAAGGCCTGCGCTTTGTTCATTCCGGTCATTTCGCGCAACACCCACGCACGGGATGAGGGCTACTTCCGGTTGGAGTGGAAGCTTGCGGTCGATCGGTCGTACCTGATGACCGCCGGCAAGGCATTTCTGCTGCCCGTGATCATCGACGATGCCCCCGACAGTGATGAGCAGGTGCCGGACAAGTTCCGCGAAGTGCACTGGACGCACCTGCCCGGCGGAAAGGCATCGCCGGCTTTCATCGAGCGAGTGATGGGTTTGCTGGCTCCGGAGGAGCGCGCGGCGTCGGCGGGAGGCCGGGCAGCGACCGCGACGCCGCCGGAAATTCGCGCTGCGGCTGCACCGGCGAGAATTGCGGGGGCATTCTGGCGGTCGAGACTGCTGTTGATCGCGGCAATCGCGGCGATCGCCATCGCGGTCGGCTACTTCACCATCGAGCGCTTCATGCCTGCAAAGCATTCGGCGCAGGCCGGCCGCGCGACCGTGGCAGCCTCAACCGCCTCTGCATCGCTGCCGGATGCGATCCCTCAGAAGTCCATCGCAGTCCTGCCGTTCGTGAACATGAGTCCCGACAAGGACCAGGAGTATTTTTCGGACGGCCTTACCGAAGAACTGCTCGACCTGCTCGCACAGGTGCCGGACTTGCGGGTTCCCGCCCGCACTTCGTCCTTTTACTTCAAGGGCAAATCCGACGATATAGCGGCAATCGCGCAAAGACTGCGCGTCGCCCATGTCCTCGAAGGCAGCGTGCGCAGGTCGGGAAACACCATCCGGGTAACGGCGCAGCTGATTCGCGCGGACAGCGGCTACCACCTCTGGTCGACGACTTACGAGCGCAGTATCAACGACATTTTCAAGGTTCAGGACGAGATCGCCACCGCGGTGGTCGAGGCGCTCAAGGCGCAGCTCCTGCCGGCGCAGCAAGCTGCGCACACGCACCGCACCTCGAATACGCAAGCCTACAACGAGTACCTGCTGGGGCGGCAGTTCTCCAATCAGCGCACCGACGACGGTTTCCGGCGCGCCCTGACCGCTTACCGAAAGGCAATCGCGCTCGATCCCGACTACGCGGCCGCT
>DASYFQ010000029.1:0-21382 GCA_036498345.1 Steroidobacteraceae bacterium | reverse complement strand
CCGCGCCGACACGCCCGATCCCTTGGTGGCGATGTTCGTTTGGTGGAATGCCGCGTACAAGCAAAAGGACGGCTTCACGGCCGAGTCTTTCTCCCGGTACTTTACGCCCGATGCGGTGATGCGCATCAACGGTAAGGATCGGTGCAGCGGACTCGAGGACCTGGCGCAGCATTTCCGTGACATCCAGGCACGCACCGAGATGGTCGTCATCGATCTGCCTTTTCTCGATGAGTTTACCTCGCCGAACGGCGACCGAATCTTCACGCATCACTTCGTTCGAGCCCGGGAGCACGGTAAAGACAGCCGCGAACGGGTCATGGGTTACGCGTCCATCAAAAACGGAAAAATCTCCTTGATCAATTTCGTCAGCGTGCCGGATCCATCGCCCGATGTCGCCGAGAAGAAGAAATGATTTAGCGCGAGATGTCAGGGGATCGGCTCAATCGTCGTGTGCTGCCCGCGCCGCCGACGCATCGAATAGCAATGAAAATGGGAGAGAATTTATGACACATGTCCTCGACTCGTGCCTGCGCGATCGCATCAGGATGGTCCTGTGCGGTGCCGCCGCCGTGATCGCTGCGTCCTACGGCGCCGGCGTGGTCGCCGAAGATACCGCCAAGGTTGCCGCGACGGACGCCTTGGAGGAGATCACTGTCACCGCGCAGCGCCGCGAGGAGAACGCGCGCGACGTTCCGATCAGTCTGACGGTGTTCAACGCGGCCGCCATCGAGCAACAGAATTTTCAAGGCGTCGAGAGCTACTTTTCGCAGACCCCGAACGTCAGTTTCACGTCGGAAGGCACGCGCGACCGCAAGCAACTGTCGCTGCGCGGCGTCAGCGACCAACTCAACCCGGACAACAACATCAAAGAGGGGAGTTTCGGATTTTACATCGACGAATTCAACGTGGCGCAGGGTACGTCCAATCCGGAAATCGTCGATATTGATCGGATCGAAGTGTTGCGCGGCCCGCAGGGAACTTACTTCGGCCGCAATTCCGTCGGCGGCGCCATCAATATCACGACCAAGCAACCGACGAATGACTTTTTCGCCGAAGCGAGCGCGCAATACTCGAGCTTCAATACGGTCGATTCCCATGTCATCTTGAACTTGCCCATCATCGACAATGTTCTGGCCGTTCGGATCGTCGGCCGTGACGAAACCAGCGACGGCAACATCAAGAACATCAATCTGATCGGCGGGGGCAATGACAGCAAGTACACCTACGGCAAGATCATCGTCCGCTACACGCCGAGTGACCGGCTGACCATCGATACGACCGGAACCGTGTCGAACGAGCACGTCGGCATGCGCAATGGCGTCCCGTCAGGCGTGCTTGGCGATTTCTCGGCCAATGTCCTGTACAGCGGCCCCCCATACAATGGCGTGGCGATCCCCGACGGAGTCGGCTTCTATCCGAATAACACCTCCCGGGTGAATTTCAATCGTCCGCAGGACGATGGCACCCGCTTCAATTACGTGACCAATCGCGTCAAGTTCAACGCGGATAGCTTCACCGTCACGAACGTCGTCGGTTACATGTACTCGAATGAATTCGAGGGCGGAGACATCGATGGTTCGAGCCTGGATCTCTTCTATGAACAGGAGTCGATCAAGCGTTCTTCTTTGAGCGAGGAGTTGCGTTTCCAGTCGGTGCCCGGTCAAACGGTCGATTGGACCGGCGGAATTTACTATGGCCACGACAGCGGCCATACGACGCAATACACGTTCACGGGCGCCGACAATCCGTTCGGGCTGCCCGACGGCTTTCAGGTCACTTCCTCGTTGTCTGATACCTCGGACGTGAGCACTGCGATCTTCGGCGAAGGGGTGTGGCACATCGATCCCAAGGTGTCGTTTACCGTCGGTGCCCGCTACACCCACGAAACGGTCTACACCGACAGCTTCAATACCTCGGGCAGCACCGTGCTCAACTACGTCAATGGCACTGCAACCTTCAATAATTTCTCGCCCCGCCTGTCGCTGTTGTACCTGGCGTCGGATCAGGTCAATCTCTACGCGACCATTTCGCGCGGTTTCAAGGCCGGCGGACTCGAGGCGCAGCCCCTTCCCATCAAGAACGATGTTTACAAGCCCGAGACGTTGACGAATTACGAGTTCGGTGTGAAGAGCGAATCCGCGGACAAGCGTGTGCGCCTCGACGCCGATGTGTTCTACATGGATTGGAAGGACATCCAAGCGGACTTCGCGGTCGGCCAGCAGGTGCCGGGCGGTGGAGTATCTTTCATCACCGGCATCGCCAACGCGTCCGCGGCGCGCAGTTATGGCTTTGAGGCGGAGGCAACCGCGCTGGTGGTGCCCGGCCTCACGGCCGGCGCCGGAGCCGGTTACGATCGCGCGTACTACCTCCGCTATCCCAATGCGGAGACGGGGGTCGGAACCGCGGGAGATCTGAGCGGCGCCACGCTGCCGAATACACCGAAATGGACCCTGCACGCCAATAGTCAGTACACGCATAAATTCTCGGCCGACGTGTCCGGCTTCACGCGCCTCGAGTGGTACTACAAGGGCGGCATCAAGCCGGACCAGAACTCCGAATTTCACACCGGCTTCCCCTGGGACGTTCCCGCCTTCAACGTGTGGAATCTGCGTGCCGGAATTACGCGCGAGAACTGGAGCGTTACCGCGTTCGCCGAGAACCTCTTCAACAGAAAGTACTACACCAACGCCTATGAGAAGGCGTTTGCGACCGGCATGTTCCTGGAGCCGTCGTATCGCAATTTCGGTGTCAGGTTGACCGTTCGTACCAAGTAATCCGATGCGCTTCGCGGGTCGAGGACAATGGATGGCGATTGTCCTGCGGGCCGGCCTGCTGACGATGGCGTTGTCGGCGGCGGCAGCGGGGGCGCCGGGAGCATGGGCGCAGGGGGCGGAGGTGGCGGGGGCACGGACGCAGGCGCCGGAGGCGCCGGGAGCACGGACGCAGGCGCCGAAGGCGGGCGACACAGAGTCGCAGCGCTTCGGCGCTTTTTTGGAATCCGTCTACCAGCGAAATCTTGCAGCGAGCCCGCAGCTCGCCACCGAGTTCGGCTCGAAGGTGGGCAATGACCGGTGGGATGACACCTCCGAACCGGCGTTGGCCGCCGGCGCGGCGCGGGTTCGCGGCGACATGCGCGCGGCCAAGACTCGATTCGACTACACCAGGCTCGATGCGGCAAGTCAATTGCAGTACCGCGTGTTCCTCGACGAACAGCAGCTGCTGCTCGATCGATATCGCTGGCGCGATCATTTTTATGCGTTGAATCAGATCGTCGGTCTGCACATCGATATCCCCGGCACGTTGACCGGGAATCAGGCGCTGCAATCGGAGCAGGACGCGCGCGCCTATATCCGTCGAGTCCGTGCGGCGCGGCCCGCGGTCCACCAGCTCGTCCTGCGCATGCGGCGTCAGGCGCGCAAGGGAGTTTACATTCCGAAGACCGTCTATCCGCTGCTGATCGAAGGTGCGCAAAACGTCATTACGGGGGCGCCGCACGATGCCGCCGCGGATAGCCCCATCTTTGCCGATTTCAAGCGTCGGGTCGCGATGCTCGATATCCCAGCCGACCACAAGGCACGGCTGGTCGAGGAAATTCGTGCCGCCCTCGTACAGGAGTTGCAACCCGCCTACGAAGAGCTGATTCAGCTCATGAAGACTCAGGCGGCGAGCACGCCGATTACCGGCGGGGTGTGGCAGCTGCCCCAGGGGGATGCCTTTTATGCCTTCCTCATTCGCCAGTTCACGACCACCGATATGACCCCCGCACAAATTCATGAGATGGGACTCGCGGAAGTGGCGCGGGCGCAGGGCGACATTGCCGTTCTCATGAACCGGGTCGGGTTCAAGGGAACGGTGCGCGAATTCATGTCGCAAACGAAAGCCGATCCCCGCAACTACGTGAGCGACGATGACGCAGGCCGAGCACTTTACCTGGCTCGGGCACGCAGCATCGTCGCAGCGATGCAAGCGAAGATCTCGGATGCATTCGAAGCTCCGGCGCCGCTGCCGCTGCAAATCGTGAGAACCGAATCCTATAAAGAAGCGTCTTCACCGCCCGGCTTCTACCAACCGGGAACCGCGGACGGCAGCCGCCCGGGCACGGTGTATTTGAACCTGTCGAACATGCGTGTACTCCCCCTGTATGAATTGGAAGATCTGCTGTATCACGAGGGCATTCCCGGCCATCACATGCAAATTTCGACCATCCTGGTCGATCGGTCGATCCCGCAATTGCGCAAGGTCAACGAATGGTGGCAGGACAGCGCGTTTGTCGAGGGCTGGGGTCTGTATGCCGAGCGGCTGGCCAAAGATCTGGGTTTCTACCAAGACCCGTATTCGGAATTCGGGCTGCTGTCAGGCGAACTGTGGCGAGCCAGCCGGTTGGTCGTCGACAGCGGCCTGCATTACAAGCATTGGACGCGCCTGCAGGCGATTCAATATTTGAACGACAACACGCCCAGCCCGGAGGAAACCAATGTGCGTGCGGTCGACCGTTACTTGGCGGTGCCCGGCCAGGCCACTTCCTTCATGATAGGGATGCGCAAATTCGTCGCGGAACGCGAGCGCGCGCGCCAAGCGCTCGGGCCCCGATTCGATTTGCGCGAGTATCACCGGCAAGCGCTGAGCAGCGGCTACATTCCGCTGTGGGCGCTGGAGCAGAAGGTCACGGATTGGATTCAGTCCAAGGGCCTGTAGATCGCCGGATCTCGGCTACACGGCCGAGATAGGCCATACTGGCGCAACTGCACCGGCAACGGGTCCTAATTCGCTAAACAAACATGGATTTGAACCTCCGCTATCTCTACGAGGCGGCCAAGCTGGGGTCGATGCGCGCGGCCGCCGATAATCTCGGGGTGGCAGTATCCTCGGTGAGCCGCCAAATCTCACAGCTGGAAGCCGACATGGGTATCGGCCTGATCGAGCACGGGCGGCGCAATATCAAACTGACCGAGGCAGGGTTGCTGCTGATCGCGCATTACGCGGAGCAGCTGCGGGTCAATGAAGCCTTCGACGCCAAGCTGTCCGACATCAAGGGGCTGCGTACCGGACGCATACAGCTCGCGATCGGCGAAGGTTTCATAGGCCAACCTTTGTCGAATCTGCTCATTGATTTCAACTCCCAGCATCCCGGGCTGTTCATCAACGTGCACATGTCCGCCTCGTCGAACGATGTCGTGCGTCTGGTCGCGGAAGATGACGCGCATCTGGGACTCGTATTCCAATCGTCCGACGATCCGCGAATTCGGGTGCTCGCGTCCGTGCGCCAGCCGCTGTGCGCCATCATGAATGTCGACCATCCGCTCGCCGAGCACAAACTCCTCAAGCTCGCCGACCTGAAATCGCATCGCCTGTGCTTGCCCGAGTCCTCGTTTAGGACTCGGCAGTTGTTGCAGACCGCCGAATCCGACGAACGCGTGTCCCTGCAGCCCAGCATCACATCCAACTCGATCACGCTGTTGAAAGGCCTGCTGGAGTCGGGGGAGTTCTTCACCCTGCTGCCGGTTCTGGCGGTCAGCAAGGAGGTCGAGAATCGCCGGTTCGCCGCGGTGCCCATCGACAGTACCGCCCTGCAGGATGCCGCGGTACAGCTGATCTGCCGGCTCGGTCGGCGCCTGCCTCCGGCCCCCTTGCACATGCTGCGCGCGCTCACGACGTATTTGGAGGCGAGCGGCTGGACGATCAATTCGTCGGAGAGCGCCGGCGAAGAGGCGAGCGGGTCCTGATCGGGCCGACGGACCGCACAGATTGCGACAAACGCAATGCAGTTCGGCGTCTATGTTATTGATTTCGCCGGGTCGAATCGCGCAGCATGTCGCCAAATGAGCAGTGCCGAGAGCAAGGATTCCAGGGAGGGGAAGGAGCGCTCGCCCTTCTTCGATCTGTATGATTTGAGGGTCGAAGTCATCGCTCCTCCCGGTGCGCATATTCTTTGCGGCGCGCGACCTGGGGACTGGTTCGAACTCAGGGGCGAGATGTTGCATTTCCCACCCGGTCAAGGCTTCTCGATCTATTCCTTGGCGGCGTTGCTGCCGCTGCTGCCCGCCAAGCAGCGCGTTTTGGACCCGCATGATTGGATGTATTCGGATTCGGATGTGGCTTGCCCGGATCCGAATTGTCCGTCCACATTCAGGATCACGCGTTTGGGCAAGCGCCGTTTCGAGCGCAGCGCGACCACCGCGACCCCGATTCCCAGCGCACTCGAGTAATCGCCGTGCCCATGCGAATCCGAATATCCGATGGATATGAAATTTCGCGCGTCATCAAAGGGGGATGGCACCTCGCCGGCGATCACGGCGTGATCGATCCCGAGCAGGCCGTCCATGACATGGCCGAGTTCGTTCAAGCCGGAATTACGACTTTCGATTGCGCGGACATCTACACCGGCGTCGAAGCGCTGATCGGACGGTTTCTCACGCTCTATCCCCGGCTCGCAAAGGAAGTCCAGGTCCATACGAAGTTCATTCCCGATCTGCGGATGCTTGCCGAAGTCGATTCGACCTATGTAGAACGCTCCATCGACCGTTCGCTCATGCGCTTAGGACTCGAACGTTTGGATCTGGTGCAGTTTCACTGGTGGGACTACGAAGTGCCGGGCTATGTGGAGGCGGCTGCCGAGCTTTCGCGGCTGCGTGATAAAGGCAAAATCGCCAATATAGGCGTGACCAATTTTGACGTTCCGCACCTGACCGAAATACTCGACGCCGGCGTCCCGGTGGTGTCGATGCAGGCGCAATACTCGCTGCTCGATCAGCGGCCGAGAATCGGCATGATCGATCTATGCCGCAGCAGAGATATCGCGGTCATCTGCTACGGGACGGTTGCCGGAGGGTTTCTATCGGAGCGTTGGGTGGGCCGGCGCGAGACCGGCGATTTGACCAATCGGTCGTTGATCAAATACAAGTTGATCATCGATGATTTCGGCGGCTGGGATTTGTACCAACAGCTCCTGGCGACGCTCGGCCGAATTGCGGTCAAACATCGCTGCGACATTGCGACCGTCGCGTCCCGCGCGGTGCTGAACTGGGATCATGTGGCCGCCATCATCGTCGGCGCGACCAATGCCGTGCATCTCGGCGCGAATCGCAAAATCGCCGATCTGCAGCTGGACGCGGCTGATGTCGAGGCCATCCAGACGGTCCTGCGGCAGCGCCGGGGCCCTTTCGGCGACGTCTATTCGCTCGAACGCGACCGGAACGGCCGCCACGGCCGTATCATGAAATACGACCTGCATCAGAAAGAGAATTTTGCGACATAATGCGACTCGAACGGAGTCAATGTCCCCGCCATGAGATCTAATCAATTCTTCCCGATGGTTGCAGCCTGTGCCGCAGTGTTGAGCGCGTTCGCGGCCGCCGCTGCTACGCCCGCTTCGCCGGCGGTGACTGCGTTGGTCGGGGGAACCGTGGTGGCCGTCGACGGCGGTCCCGCGATCAAGAATGCGACGGTGCTGATTACCGGTGAGCGCATCTCGCAAATCGGTCCGGCGGATTCGACCGCCGTGCCGCCGGGGGCCAAGATCATTGCGATGACCGGTCGATGGCTCCTGCCGGGACTCATGAACATGCATGTGCATTTGGGCCTCAAACTGCCGGGCGCGGCCGGCAATTCGCTGGCCGCCGAAACGGATACCGAAGAAGTATTGCGGATGGCAGGCAACGCGCGCCGCTCGCTTCTCTCGGGAGTCACGACCCTCCGGTTGGTCGGAGAGGATCACGGCACGGACTTCGCCTTGCGCGCCGCCATCGAGCATGGCGAGATCATCGGGCCGCGCATCAAGACCGCGGGCGAAGTCATCGTCCCCACCGGAGGCCATGGCTCCCTGGAAGCCGACGGGCCATACGCGATGGCGCACGTGGTGCGCGAACAAATCAAACGGGGTGCGGATTGGATCAAGATCGCCATCTCGGGCGGGATTTCGGACGAGCGCGGCAGCATCGCGGCGGCGCCCATGACCGATGACGAGATGTCCACGTTGATCGAGGTGGCGCACCGCAACGGCATCAAAGTTACCGCCCACAACGGCTCGAGCGAGGCCGCACGGCAGGCATTACGGTTTGGCATCGACGGCTTTGAGCACGGCTACCACTTGGACGCCGGTGTCTTGCGCGACATGAAGGCCAAAGGTGTTTGGCTCGTGCCGACGATCGTCGTCACGCAATCCGGTGCACTCGAGTTCTACCGGAAGATCGGTTCGCCGCCCTGGTATCTGGAACGCGTCAGGATCACCGGCGCCGATCATTGGGCCATGCTGCAGAACGCCATCCGAATGGGCGTGAACATAGCGCTCGGCACCGACCAGTTTCCGTTCGAACCGAATGACGGCACGACGGCCACCGTCGCCGAGGCTGAACTCTATGTCAAGGCCGGCATGACGCCCTTGCAGGCCCTGCAATCGGCAACCACACAGGCCGCCAGAATGTTGGCAATGGAAGCGGATGTCGGCAGTATCCGCGTCGGGAAATTCGCGGACATCATTGCGGTCAGCGCCGATCCGGCCGTGGATATCCACGCGCTGCGGACGATCGACTTCGTCATGAAAGGCGGTGTCGTGGTCCGCGATGATCGCCGCGAGATTGCCGCTTACTAATGTCGCCTTCGTCGGGGTGCGAATGAGCAGCAAGCCGGAAGCATTCGAGCACTGGATTCGAACATCCTTCGTGCAGATGAACACCGAACTGGAGAATTTGTACTTCGCCAAGGCGGACCGGGCGCAAGTGATCGGTTGCGGAGATCCGATCAAGGTGTCGCTGCGCGACGAAGGTCATGCGCACGTCGTCGCCTTGCTGGCCGAGGGCAACACCGGAGAGGGGTTCGATAGCGCTTATGGCGTCCTCGGCAGCGTCGGTCTGTACCTCGGCGCATTGCGGCGGCACGAACTCACCAATCCGGCGCGGGAAGAGCGGTCGCCGTTCCCCGAGGCGTCATCGCTCGCCCTGCACGTCGGCGCATCTCTCGGTATGGCGCCGAGATTCTCCACCGGACATCTGGCGACCCACAACCGCGCGCGCGCCGGCGTTCGCAAGAGCTTTACCTCGCTCCGGGATGAATTCCTATTCATTGATGAGAACACGCGTGGAATTCTCGCGCTGCAGCGCGCCGCGGATGCGCTCACGAGTATCGTCCATCTCGGGGTTTCGAGCCCGGTGGCGGACGTCGCGTTCGACGCGGCAAAGCAGGCGCTGCGCGACGTCATACGATTCAATGACCGGCTGATGAACCAGCTGGACGTCGAGCGGTTCTTCTATTCGGTGCGGCCGTATTACAAGCCCTACCGCGTGGGCCGCCAGGAGTATCGCGGCGCAAACGCCGGTGATTTTTCCGGCATCAACGAGATCGACCTGTTGCTCGGTCTGTGCCGCGCCAACGACCCTTATTATGCACAGCTGCTGGTCGACAAAATGCTGTTCATGTTGCCGTCCGACCAGGCGCGGTTGCGCGACTGCATGTCACGTACGAGCCTGCTGGATGAACTGCTGTCCCTCGTCGATGACTACGCGGGTGCAGATTGGTTTCAGCAGAGCGCCAGAGCGTATCTCGAGGTCTGCGATTTGTTCGGTCAGGCGGCGGCACAGCACCACGACGGTCTGGTCAGACGGTTCATCGAGGGGCCCGCGGCGAATCTCGACGCACAGGGCCTCGACGGGATCACGGCAAGCGGGCCACCGCTGCCGGTCTTGTTGCGCTCGCTCGAAGTGCTGCGTGACTTGCGGCTCGCTGCTCATCGTCGCGACATCGCCACGCGCCATGACGATCTCGGCAAACTTCGCGGGGTTATCCGCGACTATCGCCAGCCTCTGCTCACTGGTGGTCCCGCGGAATCGGTTCCTCCCAGGTCTTCGTCCTGAGGATCACGCCGTCGCGCAGCAAGGTGCGCGTGTACTTGTAAAAGAAGGTTTTTGCGTCGCTCGATATGTCGAGGCGTCCGCGCCAGGTGAGCACATGATCCTTCACCGCCTGGATGTACTCTGAATCCCCCTGCACGCGCGCGACGTCCGGATGCGCATCGTCGACGTCATAGGTGAGTTTTTCCGAGTGATCGAACCGACCCCAAGGATAGGACACCGCAGTCGTGCCTTTCCAGATCACCGTACTGCGCTGCCTGCCTTCATCGCGCAGCACGGTCCATTCGCCGGGCCAGGCCGCGCCGCCGCCGCCGATGCCCGCGATTCCCGGCGGCTCCTCGACCGGTTCGGGCGCCGCGAACGCAGGCGCCGCCGGTCCGTGCAGCGGTACCCGCGGCAGGACGACTTGCGACGCGGCCTCGCCACCCAACATCACCGTGGTCGTCATGGGACACGGCGTCGGCCAATTCATCGGCCAAAGGGCGTTGGATATCGCGATGCGGATGCGGTGACCTTTCGGGAATACCCAGGATGCAAGATGTAAATCCAGCGACAGCGGATAGATTTTGCCGGGCAGCAGATCTTCCGGCTGTGCCATCGAGTCTCGTTGAGCGCCATTGATGCCGGCGCCGGTGACCATGGTCACGCGCCCGTCCGGCGCCACGTCGGATAGCCGCACGAACCAATCGGCGAGCCGTGCATCGGCCGCGACCTCGAGGCTCACACGCGGCAGGCCCAGGATCGCCACCTCGTCACCGAGGACCTGCGAGTCATAGGTCAGGCTGAAGGCGTCCACCGGCCGTTGGTCGGTCAATAGCTCTCCCCACCAGAATCCTGCCTCGACCCCTGCGGATGGAACGTAGCGCAGTTGATCGCGCCCGGCCGCCGACACCTCCGACGCCAGGCGATGATCCGGCTGCAGAAACAAGGTCATGGGCGCCAAGCCCGCGGGTGGCCAGGTCTCGGCGCGCCATTCGCCCGGCACATCCTGCGCCTGTGGTTCGGGCGGGTGCCAGTGCTGCTGGTAGACGATCACTCGCGGGTCCTCGAGTACGCCCGTATCGCGCCCCTTGAGCCAGTAGTCGAACCACCGCACCGCCTGATCGCGCCACTCATATGACGGGCCGTAATCGCTGCCGTTCGGGAAGCCGTGGTTCCAGGGACCGATCCACGCCTTGAGGGGCGATTTCACTTTGTCCAGCATGCGTGGAATGCTGTCGCGGTAACCGTCCTGCAGGCCGCCGATCAGAAAGGCCGGCACTTCCAGCGTTTCGATCGGCCGCAGCGGCGCGCGCCAGAATGCGCCGTCGCGCTGATGTTTCATGTAGTTGAGCGACCACGGCGTTGAATCCATGCGCGGGCCGATCACGGATTCATCCAGGCTGAACGCCGGCGCTCCCGGGCGCCCTTGGTCCAAGTCCATGGTGAGTTCGAATTCGTCGACGTGAAATACACCGTCGATGTAGTGCACATCTTCCTTGAACAGTTCCTCGGTGGCGGCCACCGCGAGAATGGCCTTGAGGGCCGGAGGTTTTCGGAGCGCCATCTGGATCGAATTGAAGCCGCCCCAGGAAATGCCGAGCATGCCAACCTTGCCGTTCGACCACGATTGGTGAGCCAGCCAGGCGATGACCGCCTCCGCATCTTGCTGCTCCTGCGCCGAATACTCTCGTTCGGGCGGCACGCCCTCGCTGTCGCCAAATCCGCGGATGTCGACACGCGCGCTCACATAGCCGCGCCTGGCGAAATACATGTGCGTCCCGAAATCCCGCACGGCCTCGTCGTCATCTTTTCGATAGGGCAGGTACTCGAGCAGCGCCGGGAAGCGTTCACCGGATTTGCGCGGCGCCGGCCTGTAGAGAGTCACCGCAAGCCGCACGCCATCTTTCATGGGGATCCAGCTTTTCTCGAGATGCGCGCCGTACGCCGGAGCCGACGGCGGCACTGCCGCGTGTGCCGCCGAGATGACTGCGGTCAACATCAGAATACCGATAGCACGGCTCAGCATGAAGAACCCTCGAATGACCCCGCCGCAATATACGCGATGCAATCGGGTGCTCTACGAAATCCCTCAATTATCTGTAAGGCCGACCCCTAATGTCGTATCGCCCGTGATCCGTGGCTGCGGCCGATGACATCGCCGAGGCGCGGTTGATAACTCCATCGCGGACGACCCTGCGCCGCCTGGATATAGTCAGCGCGACTGCCAACGAGGAGAGGACATGTCGACGACCCATGAACAGGCCAAGTCCTATATGACCAAGCTGCTGACGGCGATGAGCCGGGCAGGGGGATCGGACCTCTTCATTTCCAACGAATTTCCGCCGAGCATGAAAACCCACGGCACCATGCGGCCGATGACCTCGCAAAAGCTCTCGGGTGATTTTACCCGGCAGTTGGCCGATTCCCTGATGAACGAGCGCCAACGCGACGAGTTCGCCAAGGAACTCGAGTGCAATTTCGCGATCTCGATCCCGGGCGTTGCACGTTTCCGAGTCAACGCCTTCGTTCAGCAGCAACACGTCGGCATGGTGATCAGAACCATCCCCGCCGAAATTCCCGATTTCGCGACCCTGGCGTTGCCGGAAATCCTCAAAGAAATCGTCATGACGAACCGGGGTTTAGTGCTGGTCGTCGGCGCCACCGGATCAGGCAAATCGACTTCGCTGGCTGCCATGATCGACCATCGCAACCGTTCGTCGCCCGGCCACATCATCACCGTGGAGGATCCGGTCGAATTCGTGCATCAATCGCATCAATCGTTGATTACCCATCGCGAAGTCGGCATCGACACGCATTCCTGGCACCACGCATTGAAAAATACCTTGCGCCAAGCACCGGACGTCATTCTCATCGGCGAGATACGCGATGCCGAGACCATGGAGCACGCCGTGGCATTCGCCGAAACCGGGCACCTATGCCTGGGTACGCTGCATGCGAACAGCGCCAACCAGACCATCGATCGCATCATCAATTTCTTTTCCGATGAGCGGCGCAATCAGCTGCTGATGGATCTTTCCAGCAACCTCAAGGCCATCGTCTCACAGCGTCTGATCCGCACCGTCGACGGCAAGGGACGCAGGGCGGCCATGGAGATCTTGATCAACACGCCCATCATTGCCGAGAAAATTCTCAAAGGAGAGTTCCACGAGATCAAGGCGATCATGGCGAAGTCGCGGGAGCTCGGTATGCGAACCTTCGATTGGTCGCTGTTCGAGCTCTACAACGACGGCGACATTTCGTATGACGAGGCGATCCGCAATGCCGACTCGGCGAACGAGCTGCGTCTGAATATCAAGCTGAATGGCACGCGGGCCGCACCGGCGCTCGCCCTGTCCGCGTCCTAGCACGCACGCCGCGGCGCCGCCGTCGGGCCGCACGGCGTTACGCGCAATTCGCCAAGTCGTCGTCGGCTGCCGATTCTTCGGTAAACAGGGGATTGTCCGACGCTATCTGTCGGCCCATGAACGCAATCTTGTCCCATTGCTCGGTTTGCAGGTAGTCGCGGTCGCGCGCGAATTTCTGCACGACTTCCAGAAACGCCTTGCGGTTCGTGGCCGCCGCCGAGTAATACAGCTCGAGGAGCTTCATGCGCAGATCATGGCGGTCGGGTTCACGCTCTATCGCGAGCTTCAGCACATCCGCAAGATTCGTGCGCCGTTCCTTCACGACGGGGTGTTCGTTGAGCGCGCTGGGCATATGCACGTGCTGCACGGTCATATCGAGATCGAGTAAATTGTAGTCGAGACGCGTCGTCTCCATCCGCAGATTGGCCGTACCGACCTGCAGGCTGACCGTGGGCTCTTGCGCAGCTGCACGCACCGCGGCGGCGTCACTGATTTCGCTGCGTCCGGCCGGCGGCTCGGCTGAAATTATCGGCAGCATGGGATAGGTCGCGTCGTCCTCATGCGACGCGGCAAGCGCGTCCTCATCAATTCGCATATCGTCGCGCGCGTCAGTTTGCGCGCCGTCTTGCCCGCGGCCTTGCGCAGGTTCTTGCGCCTGGTCTGGGATGCCGGCGAGCAGGGCGTCAATCATACCGTCGGAAGCCACCGGGCCGGCATCGGCCACATCGGCCGCCACATTGGCTGGCATATCGGCTGTCACATCGGCAGCCACATCGGCTGGCATATCGCGCGCCATATCGGGCGGTGCCGCGATGGCCTCGTTGCGCGAGGCCTTCAATGTCGGTACGCGCCGGCGAAGTCCGACATACAGAGCGGCCAAGGCTGCGGACAATAGTCCTAAGCCGGCGGCGATCGGAATCAGGGCCGTGTGGTGGCCGGTTTTGGGCTGCGGGTGCGGCGCGTCGACTGCCTGCGGGGCCACCGTCAGCACCGGCTTGCCGGCACGCACTTCCTGCTGCCGCAACTCGATCAATTGGTCGCGCTCGCTGTCCAGCAAGCCCTTCATTTCAGTCAGTTCCTGCTCGAGCGATTGAACCCGCCGGCCGAGCGCCTGGGATTCAGACGTAGCGGATGACCCATCGATTGTGCCGCTCGAGATGGCCGCATTGGGCGGCGCGGCGGCGACAGGTGCCGGGGCGACGACAGGTGCTGCGGCGACGGTTGCCGCAGGCACGGATGCAACCGCGACAGGCGTCGCGGGGCTCGACGCGGCCGCGCGTGCGGGTGCGTGCCAAGATGTCATCTGCGCGTGGACTTCGCGCTTCGCCTCGGCCTTGGAAATCGCCGCAGCCTCCGCGTGCGAGGGGATGGTGAGCAGCGCGCCGCGATGCAGTCTGTTGATATTGCCGTCGAAGGCCGTCGGGTTCGCCCGGAAGATCGCAATCATCATTCTCTGCAAATCGGGCTCGGAGCGCTCACCCACTCGCCAGGCGATGCCGCGCAGTGTGGCTTTCGCGCCGACTTTGATGTGCGTGGTCTTGCGTACGGCGCGTTCGGCCGCATTCGGTTCGGATTGATCGACCGGGGCGTCGACCTGACGCGCCACGGTTTGTGTCTTGGTCTCGACGATCGGCGTGGGGGCGGGGGGCGCGGCTAGGGCCCGGGCCGGGGGTACGGAGGCGAAACCCGCCGGATCGAGGAGTAAAGTGTACTGGCGGACCAGTTCACCATGGCCCCAAGTCAGGTCAACCAGAAGATTCACGACCGGTTCGGTGAATGACTCGGTAGAGCGTATGGCGAGTACGGGATGCCCCTGGCTGTTTCGGGTGACCTTGATCGTTGCCGAGGATAGGAAACCCGGACGATCGGCACCGTAGCGCTGGAAAATCTCTCGACTCGCCACCACCGCCCGTAGACCGGCCAACTCGACCGGATCGGCTCCGACGATGTCGATCTGCGCAGCGAGGCGCTCGTTGAGCCCAGAATCGACGTGGATGTCGCCCAAGCCGAGCGCATGAGCCGCGCCAGGCACTGATAGAGCCATCATCAACATTAATGGGTTCTTCCCACTCGACATCATCTACTCCAGGGCACTCCTCGAACACCTCAACTCGTCGGTCGAGCCGGTACCCATCGCACACCGTGAATCCACCTGTAACAAATGCTATGCGACGGAATCTCGCCTTGGATATAGCAGTATTCCAATCTTTCGACGCAGTTCACGCATGTTTGTCGGCGGGACGGCCGATTCGCGCAAGGCCCGGATCTCTAAGGCTGAGATTGGTCCCACATGTGATCGAGTTGCTGTTTCTGGGTGCGCTTGAATCCCGCCCGGTTCGGGTCCGGTTCCACGACCAGCGGACTTACCGGCCAAAGCGAAAAGTCGCGGTACGCAATGCGCTGCGGCTTGCCGTGCATGGCCTCCAAACCCGCCTGTATTTCGAACAGCACGCCGCGGGACAGCGCCCACTCGTGTTCGTTGGGTTGGTACATGGTCCCTACGGGATAGTCGAGGTAGGGGGTCCGGGTTTGCTCGATGTGGTTGCCGAGTAAATGGGCGACGACCTTGCCTTCCGTGAAACGCAGCATGCGTTGATTGCTCTTCGCGAAAGCGGATAGATCTTGGATGTACAGCCGGCCCGGGTAAACGCTGTCGCCGGTAAACAAGATCGCAGTCTGGCGGTCATAGAGGGCGACACCGGCCGCCTCATGGCCGGGAATCGCGAGCACATCGATGATGCGATTGCCCAAGTCCACGCTGCCCGCATCGTCCGGCCAGTGTGCGATGCCGTAGAATTTCTGAGTCGCTTCCACCGTCGGGGCAATGTAGGTCATCGGGATGTCCGGGTCATTGAGCGCTTGCAGCTCCGCATCGCCGGAAACATGGTCGGAGTGGGCGTGAGTGTGAACCACAACCAGCGGCACGCTGGCGCGATTGTTGCGCACAAGCCAGCGGTGGACGGTCAGTTGTATCTGCGGCGCGATCTTGCCGCGCCGCGAGCCCGTGTCCAGCAGCAGCGCGCGGTCGGCGCCGAAAAACAAAAATACAAACGGCTTCTCGTAGTCGGTGCAGCCGGACTGGCGCAGTAAGTAGAGGTCAGGGTTATATTCATGGATCTGCCATTCAGGCATCTCCATGCACTTGGGGCCGCCGCTATTCCAAGCGCTGGGGAGAGTTCCGGGCCGGATGCCGCCGCCGTCCGGCTGCGCAGCCTGGGGATACGCGCAAGGCAAATAGGCGAGAGCCGCGAGCACCAAGCCCAAAAGGGTCATTGAGATTTTGATTTGCCGGATTCCTCGTATTTCAGTAGAATGCAAACAGCTGAAAAGTTTCTATGGACACACCATGGCGCGCGCCTCGATCGACAGCAAACCCGAACCCCGCCGGGTATTGACCGGCGCGGTTTTGCGCGCATCGGCGTTGCTGGAAATTACCCAATCCAGCCTTGCGCAAATTCTCGGCTTGAGCCCGTCCACCGTGTCGCGGATGGCGAACGGAACTTATACCTTGGATACTCAGAAGAAGGAATGGGAACTCGGCGCCTTATTCGTACGACTGTTTCGCTCGCTCGACGCGCTGATCGGATCCAACGACGCGACGGCTCGCAGCTGGCTGAACGGGCAGAATCAAGGACTGGTTGGCCGTCCGATCGACTTGATTCGCAGCACCGAAGGCTTGGTTCGTGTCGTCCAATACCTGGACTCCGCGCGCGGTCGGATCTGAGGCGCTGAGGGCGCGGCGGCGCCTGTGGCGAGCGGTGGAAGCGCAGCACATCGCGTCCACGCTGCGCCTGGTCGCGAACGTGGAGGAGCAGCTCATGCTCGAGCGGTTGCTGGATCAGAGCAAGCCGCCGCTGCCGTCGGAAGCGCGTGACCTGCACTACCTGCTCTCCACCCCATTTCGCTATACCTCACCCATTGGTTCGCGATTTCGAGCACCCGCCGATTCGGGCATTTGGTATGGCGCGGAGGCGCAGCGCACGGCCTGCGCCGAGCTGGGATTTTGGCGCTGGCGATTTTTGATCGACAGCGACGCGCTGCAGGCCATCGGACCGTCTCCGCAAACGGTTTTTCGAGCCGGCATCGACGCTCATCTGGTCGATCTGACCCGGACGCCGTTCGCGAGATCTCGCGCCGAATGGACGCATCCGAACGACTACCGTCCCACTCAGGACTTCGCCCGCGTGGCGCGCGAGGCGGCAATCGATGCCATTCGCTATGAATCGGTTCGCGATCCCGAGCACGGTGCGGCGGTCGCCGTGCTCGGGCCATCGTGCTTCAAGCCCCGCAAGCCCTTGGAACAGCACACCTGGTTTCTGACGGTGCGGCGAGCCGCGGTGATCTGGCAGCGCGAGGGCGAGACTTTCGAATTTGATGCGGGCGCATGGCATCGATGAAACCAAGGCGCGCACTGAAATCGCTTACAATCAGCGCGCGCCGCGCCCGCGCGTTGTGATAACGAGGAATTCGTGAGCCGAAATTTCAAGAGCGATAATGTGACTCCAGTTTGCGATGCCATCATGGCGGCCATCCAGGCGGCCAATCGCGGCTCGGTCCCCTCGTACGGCGGTGACGACTTCACCCGGAAGTTGCATACGGTCGCGAGCGAAGTATTCGGCCGGGAAGTGGAGATTTTCCCGGTGACGACCGGGACGGCAGCCAATGCACTGGCGCTGTCGCAGTGCGTGCCGCCCTACGGCGCCGTGTACTGCCACGAGGCGGCGCACATCGTCACCGATGAATGCGGGGCGCCGGAATTCTTCGCCGGCGGCGCCAAAATAATCGGATTCCGCGCGCCCGACGGCAAGATAAGCCCCGAGCAAGTGGCGAGCGCGATTGCGTTCGCGGAGGACATGGGTGTGCACCACGTCAAGCCCGGCGCCGTGAGCCTGAGTCAGGCCACCGAATGGGGAACGGTGTACCAAGTGAGCGAGGTATCGGCGCTGGCCGCAACGGCCAAGCAACATGGCCTGCCGGTCCACATGGACGGCGCGCGATTTGCCAACGCGCTGGTGCATCTCGGCTGCACGCCCGCCGAAGCCACCTGGAAGAGCGGCGTCGACGTCCTGTCGCTGGGTGCGACCAAGAACGGGGCTCTGTGCGCCGAGGCCGTGGTGTTTTTCGATCCGGCGCGGGCCCGCGACTTTGAGCGGCGCCGCAAGCAGTCCGGACATCTGTGGTCGAAGCTGCGATTCGTGAGCGCACAGCTGCTTGCCTACTTCGAACATGATTTGTGGCTCGATAACGCCCGCCATGCGAACGCGATGGCGTCGGCCTTGGCCAAGGGATTGAAAACCGTCGCCGGCGCCTCGCTGCTGCAATCGGTCGACGCCAACGAGGTATTCGTCGCTTTGCCCGAAGCAACCGTCGCGACATTGGAGCGGCAGGGTTTCGAATTCTATCGCTGGCCGCTGAGCGCGCCCCCGAGCGGCGTGGCGATTCGCTTGGTGACGTCCTATGCAACGCCGCAGGCGCATGTGGACGAGTTCCTGGCAGCGGCGCGAGTTCCCGGCCACGGTTGAACCCCCGCACGGGACCCCCCTATGCAAATGCAAATGGACACTGAGTCCTGGGCCTACAAGGTGCCGTTCCGCGTGTCGCGCGGCGCCGAGGCTGCGCTCGAGGTCGTCGTAGTCACGCTCACCGACGCGCACGGCCGCATCGGCCGCGGCGAAGCGGCGGGGGTGGACTACGATGGAGAAACCGTCCCGCTCCTATGCGCGCAGCTCGAAGCGATCCGACCGATCATCGAACGCGAGGACGTGCTCGACTTCACCTCACTCGCGACGCTGATGCCGCCCGGGGGTGCGCGCAATGCCATGGACTGCGCGCTCTGGGATTTGACGGCCAAGCAACGGCGCACGACCGTGTGGCAATTGGCCGGCCTCACGAATCCGCGGCGGCTCACCACGTCGATCACGTTGGGGATCGATACCGACGAAGCCGTGGCGGCGGGCGCGCGTCATTATGCTGACTGGCCGCTGATCAAGGTGAAGGTCGACGGCCGGCGCCACCTCGACGTCGTACGCCTGGTGCACGCGGCTTGCCCCGCCGCAGGACTCATCGTCGATCCGAACCAGGCCTGGTCTTGCGATCTTCTCAACCACCTGGCGCCCGCCATGAAATCCCTCGGTGTCGTGCTGATCGAGCAGCCGGTGCCGCGCGGCGAGGACGAGACCTTGCGCGGTTATCGAGGTCCGGTACGCCTCGCCGCCGATGAATCGGTGGCCGATCGTGCGGGACTGGCAGGGGTGAAGGACCTGTACCAGGTAGTGAACGTCAAGCTCGACAAGACCGGCGGCCTCACGGAGGCGCTGGCGCTGGCGCGGGACGCTCGCGCACTGGGACTTCAAGTGATGGTGGGGTGTATGGCGGGAACCTCGTTGGCCATGGCGCCCGGCATGGTCGTCGGGCAACTGGCGGAGTTCGTGGACTTGGATGGTCCGCTGCTGCACACCGAAGATCGCGAACACGGCATCGGGTACGATCGCGGCCTGATGCGATTACCGTCGGCTTCATTGTGGGGTTAAAAAAAATGTCATCGTCGCTGCGTCGTCTCGCTCTCTTGTTCGTATGGCTGCTCTGCGCGCCGGTGCTCGCGGGCGAAGCTCCCTTCGATCTCATCATCGCCAACGGCCATATCATCGACGGCACGGGGTCGCCTTGGTACTCGGCCGACATCGGCATTCGAGCCGGGCGTATTGCGGCCATCGGCAACTTGGGCAAGGTTCAGGCGAAACGGCGCATCGATGCCGCCGGCGAAGTCGTCGCGCCGGGCTTCATCGACATGCTGGGCCAGTCCGAATTCACCATCTTGGTCGACCCGCGGGTGCCGTCGAAGATCTATCAGGGCATCACCACCGAAATTACCGGTGAAGGCAACTCGGCAGGCCCGATGACCGGCCAGGCCCGCGTCGAGGCCGGCCGGACCTTGGAGCACTATGGCCTCAAGGCGGATTGGCAGACCCTCGGCGAGTACTTCTCCCGGCTCGAGCGCTCGGGGTTGGGCATCAACCTGGCGTCATACGTCGGTGCGACCACGGTGCGCGAGGTCGTGATCGGCGCGGAGGATCGCCCGCCCACGCCTGCGGAACTCGTGCGCATGCGAACACTGGTGCGCGAGGCCATGGAGCAGGGCGCGGTCGGCGTGTCGACGGCACTCGAGTATGCGCCCGCGCCTTACGCCGGCACCGAAGAGTTGATCGCGCTGGCTTCCGAAGCCGCTGCGTACGGCGGCATCTACGCCACGCATATGCGCTCGGAAGGAGACGGCATGGTGGCCGCGCTCGATGAGACTTTTCGTATTGCGCGCGAAGCGCACATCCCGGCGGAGATCTGGCATCTCAAGGTGGCCGGCAAGAAGAACTGGGGCCAGATGCGCGGGATGATCGAACGCATCGAGGCGGCGCGCGCGAGCGGCCTCGACATCACCGCGGACACCTACGCCTACCCGGCCTGGTTCAACGACATGTCCGCGTTCGTGCCGCCGTGGGCGCACGACGGCGGCAACGAGAAAATGGTGGAGCGCCTCAAGGATCCGGCCACTCGGGCGCGAATCGTCAAAGACATCGAAACCCCCAGCACTGCATGGGACAACGAATGGGACGAGGTCCCGGGACCCGAATCAATTCTCATCGGCGTGGTCAAGAATCCGGCCCTGCGCTCCCTGCAAGGCCAGACCCTCGCGGCGATCGCGAAGTCGCGGGGCAAGCAGCCGATCGAGACCTTGCTCGATATCCTCGTCGAGGACAATGGGTTCACGGGATGCGCCGTATTCGGCATGCAGGAAGACGATGTGGCGCTGGCGCTGGTGCAGCCATGGGTCTCCATCAACAATGACAGCTCGGGCACTTCGCCGGAGGGTATATTGGGCGAGGAGCATCCGCATCCGCGCGCCTATGGGACATTCCCCAGAATTTTGCGCAAATACGTGCGCGAGGAGCATCGCCTGTCCCTCGAGGGCGCGATCCGCAAGTTCACTGCATTGCCGGCGCAACGCATGCGTCTGACCGATCGGGGCGTATTGAAGCGCGGCCTCTGGGCCGACATGGTGGTGTTCGATCCTGCGAAGATCGCGGACCGCTCGACCTTCAGTTCCCCCAACGAGTTGGCCATCGGCATGCGCTGGGTGCTCGTGAACGGGATACCGGTGATCGCCGACGGGCAAATGACCGGCGCAAAGCCTGGGCGGGT
>DASYFQ010000028.1:0-11842 GCA_036498345.1 Steroidobacteraceae bacterium | reverse complement strand
GGAACTGGCGTTCCGATATTGCAACGTAAGAGGTCTCTATGTCGCTTCGAATCAATGACACGGCGCCGAATTTCAAGGCGCAAACTACGCAGGGCACCATCGACTTTCACCAATGGATTGGCGATAAATGGGCGGTCCTCTTTTCCCATCCCAAGGACTTCACGCCGGTATGCACCACCGAGTTGGGATACATGGCCAAGATCGAGCCGGAATTCACTAAGCGTAACGCCAAGCTCATAGGGCTTTCTGTGGATGCCGTAGACAGACACAGCGCGTGGGTCGCGGACATCGAGGAAACACAGGGTGCCGCCGTCAAGTATCCGATGATCGGGGATACCGACCTGGCCGTCGCCAAGCTCTACAACATGCTGCCCGCGGACGAGTCCGGCAGTGCCGAGGGTCGCACGGCTGCGACCAACGCCACGGTTCGTTCAGTGTTCATCATTGGCCCGGACAAGAAAATCAAGCTGATGCTGACCTACCCGATGACGACGGGGCGTAATTTTGACGAAATCCTGCGCGTCCTCGATTCAATGCAACTCACCGCCAAACACAAAGTTGCAACTCCGGTGAACTGGAAAGACGGGGAGGATGTCATCATCGCCGGATCGGTGTCCGACGAGGATGCCAAAAAGATCTATCCTGCCGGATGGAAAGCGCCGAAGCCGTATCTGCGGATTGTCAAGCAGCCGCGCTGATCCTCAGATCCCGGCACGTGCGGTGCGTCAGTGCGATTGCCATGCCGTGCATCGTGAGCGTTGACTTGGAGGACGAAGGTGATATTCGAACGTCTTGCTGCCGGAGGCTGTCAGTCGTACCTGATTGGTTGCACTGAAAGTTGCGCGGCAGCGCTCATCGATCCGGAAATCAGCCTGATTGACCGCTACGCCGCGTTGGCCGCGCGCGACGGTTTGCGCATCCATTATCTGATCGACACACATACCCACGCCGACCATTTTTCCGCCACCCAGCAGCTTTCCCGGAAACTCGACGTACCCGTTGCGATGCATCGCGCGAGTCCAGCGCCATTCGTGGACTTGCGGCTGGACGACGGTGAGATGTTGGCGGTCGGCAAGCATCGCCTGCAGGTACTGCACACGCCGGGGCACACTCATGACTCGATGTGCCTTCGCGTTGGGGATCGGTTGTTCACCGGCGATACGTTGCTCATCGGTGCAACGGGTCGCACCGACCTGCCGAGCGGCGACCCCGATGCGCTGCATGACAGTCTGTTCAACCACGTCCTACGACTTGATCCGGAATTAATGGTGCATCCGGCACACGAATACAAAGGCCGCAGTCATTCGACGATCGGGCAAGAAATGGCGAGCAATCCCCGGCTGCAGGTGCGGGACCGATCCGAGTTTGTCGACATGATGCGCAATCTCAACCTCAGCATGCCGACGCATGTGACGGAAGCGCTGCGCACCAATATGAGTGGAGGTAAGACCGTTGCGCAGATGCTCGCCGAAGCCGCGGCGGTCGTGCCGTTCATGTCGCTCGCCGAGCTGAAGACGCGCGTTGAGGCTGGGGCCAATGAACTGGTCATTCTTGATGTGCGCGAGCGTGACGCTTACGAGGAAGGCCATATCGAGGGGGCAAAACTGCTGCCGCGAGGCCAGCTCGAACTGCGCGTCAATCAAGACCTGCCCGACCCTATGCGGCGGATCGTAGCGTACTGTGAGTTCGGACGAATCTCGACGCTCGCGACGGCTACCTTGCGCGAGATGGGGTTCCAACGCGCGGTGGCGCTGGACGGCGGTATGAAGGCTTGGCGCGAGGCAGGCTATCCGATCAAGTCGGGACGGGAATCGTAGCGCCTCAGCGGCCCGGGTGCTTTGATTCATTATCACGGCGCGTCGCGGCGTAATGTTCGATGAGCTCGGCCACGACACCCGGTTGTTCGTCAACAACGTAGTGACCGCTGTCCGGAACGATGTCGGTGGAGATCGTCGTCCATCCGAGAGAGTGTAAATCCTGGGCAAGACCGCCAAGCAGAGGCCCAAACCCCTTATCACCGCCGACCAAGGCGAGCGGAATCTCGGTGCGCTCCTTATGCGATAAATTGAATGCCTCATCAGCGTCGAACGCCCGATAAATATCGAGGGCCGCCTTTAGATGATCTGGAGCGGCGTAGGCTGTGGCGTAGCGTTCGATATCAGCTTTCGCGACGGTGTCCTTTCTGAGTAACGACCGATCGAAGAAGCCATACTGGAAAAATGCGGCCTCGCGACCGGGGAGCAGTTTCTCGGCCAAGCCAGGTGTCTGGAGAAAGCCGAAATGCCAAACCAGAGGCGAGGCTTTGACCTTTGCCCAGGTGTCGGTGCCCGGCACCGGCACATCGAGAAGCATCACCCCACGTATTGCCGACGGAAAGCATCGAGCGGCGTCATAGGAGACGAGCCCCCCAATATCGTGTCCGACGAGATAGGGGCGATTCAGCTGCAACTTTGCTGCAAGCCTCTCGATGTCAAGGGCCATTGTGCCTGCGTCGTATCCGCTTGCGGTTGGCGCAGAGCCACCAATGCCGCGCAGGTCAACAGCGACCACCGTGTAGCGCTTCGCGAGCATAGGCATGATCTTGCGGAAGACAAACCAGTCTTCCGGAAAGCCATGCAGGAGAATCACCGCCGGGCCTGAGCCCCCGCGCACATAGTGGAGCAGCGCCCCGTCGACGACGTCCGTCTTTGAGACGAAACCGGCGCCGAGCGCCAAAACGGCCGGATCCACGTCTTGGGCCGACAGAGGCCCGGAACAGACAAGGCACGCGAGGAGCGCCAGCACACGGCTGGCTTGGAACGCCCGTCTCGGCGTGGCGGCCGCCGGAGCCCGCTGCTCCGGTTGAGATTGCATCTTCTCAGTCATATTTCGCATCGAACGCTGATCGCTTATCATGCGCAGTATGAATTTTAACCTCTATAGTCCTATATTAGGACTATACATTCCTTTCATGCAACACCAAAGCAGGATGATGCTCACGAGGTCCGCCGCCTGATGACGAACAAGCGCAACTATGATGACGGATGCGGGATGGCCCATGCGCTCGAACTAATCGGCGAACGCTGGGCGATTCTAATTATCCGCGAGCTTCTCATGGGGCCGCGCCGCTTTACCGACTTGCGGGCGGGACTTCCGACCATCAGCCCGAACGTGCTGACGCAGCGGCTGGAGGAATTGGAACGATCATCGATCGTGGTGCGGAGGAAGCTGGCTCCCCCAGGCGTGGCATGGGTTTACGAACTGACGAATTGGGGGCAAGAATTGGAGCCGGTTCTGCTGGCGCTGGGCTGCTGGGCCCTTCGATCGCCGACATTTCCGGAGAAGCGGTCGATCAGCGCCAATTCCTTCGCACTTGGGCTTCGCTCCATGTTCCATCCCGCAGCAGCCGGCGAACTCGAGGCCGCCATCGAGCTTCATGTCGATGATCAGACTTTCCGAGCCACGATTCGCCGCGGGGAGATCGAGGTAGAAACCGGTGCTGCCGATCAGCCCGACGTCGTGGTAACCGGGAATCCGAATGTCCTGGTCGCAGTCATGCATCGCGGACAGAGCCTGGCGAAGGCCCTACGCGATGGCGAGCTCCGCCTCGAGGGCGACGAAGGGAAGCTTCGCGCCTTTTTCGGGGCATTTCGCGCACCGGCGCCGGCGGTGCCTGCCTTCCCTGCGGCACCGCACCTTTTCGGCCGACGGCTTCCGCGCAAGGTTCCCTCCGGCAGCCGGCCAAAGCAGACGCGACGGCAGGTGTGATCGGCGCAAAGCTCGCCCCTGCGCAGGTATATTGCATTACAGGACTGAGTAGTCCTAATATAGGACTTAGGGTGATCTCGCGAATCATTCGCGTCCGCCCCTCATCCGCCGGCCGTATTCTAGACTCGGCGGCCTGGTCGATTGCGCACTGCGAGGAGGACGGTATGGAACGGCATCAGATCGCATCACGTGAAGACTGGCTCGAGGCGCGGGCCGCTTTGCTGGCCAAGGAGAAGGAGATAACGCATCTCCGAGACGCGGCCACGGCGCAGCGCTTGGCTCTTCCCTGGATCAAGGTCGACAAGAACTACGTCTTCGACGGCCCGAACCGGAAGATGACACTGTCAGACCTTTTCCAGGGACGCAGCCAGCTCTACATCAAGCATTTTATGATGGCGCCGGGCGCGCAGCATCAGTGCGTAGGCTGCTCGCTCGAGGTCGATCATGTAGAGGGCATCCTGGTGCATCTCGAGAACCACGACGTCAGCTATGCAGTCGTCGCACGAGCGCCCATCGAGGAGATCGAGACCGTACGGAGACGTATGGGCTGGCGCTTTCTCTGGGTCTCCTCCTACCACAACGACTTCAATTACGACTTCAACGTCTCCTTCACGGGTGAGGAGATGGCGGCCCGTCGGGCCTTCTATAATTTCCGCTGGACCGATCCGGGCCTCCAGGACCTCTCCGGCCGCAGCATCTTCTACAAGGATGAGGAGGGACAGATCTTCCATACTTACTCGGCATATGGCCGCGGTGGAGAGGATGTGCTTGGAATCTACGGCATGCTCGACGCGATGCCCAAGGGCCGCAATGAGACCGGCCCTTACCATTCCATGGGAGATTGGGTCAGACCGCACGACATGTACGGAAAAGAAGGAACGGTCGAGGGCAACGGCCGATTCCACGCGTCGGCCTGCGGATGTGAGGAGCACAAGTAAGCGTCGCGATATGCTGAGCACTCATCGCCCTCATCCTTGCGGGCTTGGCACTGTTCGCGGCGGCTGGTCGGCCGCACATTCCTAGGGAGGTCTCTCCTGTCGGGAAAATGGAGATCTAGATGCTTCTTCGGAACAAGGTCGCAATCATCTACGGGGGAGGTGGCGCAGTGGGCGGCGCGGCGGCCCGCGCGTTCGCTCGAGAGGGAGCGCGTCTCGTTCTTGCCGGCCGCACTGAAGGGGCTCTGCAGAAAGTCGCCGAGGAAATCGCGGCTCAAGGCGGCCAGGCGGAGGTCGAGACGCTGGATGCCCTGAATCCCGACGACATCGACCGGTGTGTCGACGCAACGATGACGAAGGCCGGGACGATAGATATATCCTTCAACGCCATCTCGCTCGGCGAAACGCAGGGCGCTCCCCTCTCGGAAATGAGCGAGCAGCAATTTCTGCTTCCGATCACCACGGCGATGCAATCCCATTTCCTGACGGCAACCGCCGCTGCCCGGCACATGTCGAAGCAGCGATCAGGCGTGATTCTCGCGATTACCGCGCAAGCCGCCCGTAAGCCTTATCGCGACGTGGGCGGGTTCGGCGTCGCGGGCGCGGCCATCGAAGGTCTGTGCCGCCAACTTGCCGTTGAATTGGGTCCCAAAGGCATCCGCGTAGTTTGCATTTCCTCCGCCGGCTCTCCCGACACGCCTGGCCTCGAGGAGACTTGGCGCAAGCACGCGCAGAACGCCGGCATGGCTCCGGACGCCTTCGAAAGGAACATCGCGGAGAAGACGATGCTGAAGCGGCTGCCCAAACTCGCCGAGATCGCCAACGTCGCCGCGATCATGGCGTCCGACCTCGCGAGCCCGCTCACGGGCACGATCGCAAATGCGACCTGCGGCGAGATTGCCGACTGACCATGATCGAAGCGGCACCGCCGTGCGTCGTGGCCAATGTGCGCTCCGCGCAATGGTTCCTCGTCACCACCTTGCAAGGCCTCAATCCGCATTGACCGGCCGATGCAGTGCAACTCCCGCCATGACCAGCGCGATCCCGACGAGATCGCGCGATGATGGGATTTGCGCCAGGACCATCGCACCCATAATCGTGGCGCTCGCCGGCAGCAGGGTTAGCAGCAGTGCGAAGCTGGCTCGCGGAAGGCGCGACATCGCGAATTGGTCGCAGATGTATGGGATCACGGAAGAGCAGATGCCGACGCCGATCCCCGCCAATATGAGAACTGGATGAGCGAACGCTTTTGCAGCCTCAAGCGCGCCGATCGGGAAGACAACAACGAACGCGATGGCCATTGCCGCCCCAAGGCGCTCGATGCCGGCTCCGGCGCCCGACTGTGCGATCCGGTGACCAAGGATCACGTAGATCATGAAGAGAGCGCCGTTAAGGAATGCCCAGACAAGCCCCAGCGGATCACTGGACCATCGCACCTTGATCAGGATGAAGACGCCCAAGACGGCCAGGGCGAGCGCCAGGACATTTCGTGACGTGCGGAGCCCATAAAGTGCGAGCGCAATCGAACCCACGAATTCGATGGCCGCGACCAGACTGATCGGCAGCCGGGCAAGGGCCAGGTAGAAGCAGCAGTTCATCATCGCCAGGCATGCGCCGAGCGCGAGCAAGCGCCACCGGCTACGACCATCTGTTCGCATGAGCGACCGCCACGGTCGCGTGAGCGGAGCGAACAGCAGCGCTGCCGACGCGATCCGAAGCCAGGCCACACCGAGGACGCCAACCGCTGGAAACAGCAGCACGGCGAAGGACGGCCCCAAATAGTGGAACACGGCGCTGACCCCGAACCAGGCCTGTGGCGGGACGACTCGGACAAAGCGATCGGCTGAGGACTGGGCGGTATGGATCTCGTTCATGCCCTTATGTTTCGTCAGTACCTCGCAGAAGAACATACACTAAGGTTGGCTAAATCGTGGATTTCCATGTATTAAGAAGCAAAATTGGCGATTTGTCCTTATCGCAGTAACGGAGGAGAACCGATGAAGCGAGTTCGATACATGAACGGCGCGCTGGACGCGATCGACGCGGCCGTCCTCCAGGCACTCGCAAAAGACGCGCGCACACCGATGCGCGACCTCGCCCAGCAGGTCGGGCTATCGGCCCCAAGCACAGCCGAACGGGTTCGCAGGCTCGAGGAGGCAGGCGTGATCGAGGGATATTCGGTGCGGGTGAACCCGGCCGCACTCGGTCTGCCCGTCGGGGCCTATCTTCGGATCCGCCCGATGCCGGGCGAACTGAATCGTGTCGCGGAACTCCTCGGCTCGCTTCCTGAAATCATCGCGTGCGATCGCGTCACCGGCGATGATTGCTTCATTGCCAAGGCTCTGGTCGCGGGAGTTGCCGATCTGGAGAAACTAATCGACGGTCTGTTGCCGTTCGCCACCACCAATACTTCGGTCATCGTGTCGGAGACGGTCGCTCAGCGAATGCCTGGACAGGCTCGACGTGAGCGACTCGCAGAATGATCAGAGCGTGCGGCTCTTGCACGGATCGTGGTCAGCTCATCGTAACGCTTTCTATCGGCTGCTTCGCCATTGCTCCTCATTCATGAACATGATGGGTCGTATTTCAATCGCTCCTCTTGCGCGGGCACAGGGCGTCTTGGCCACCAACTCGATAACCTCATTGAGGTCAGCCGCCTCGATTATGGAGAAACCGGCGAGCGGCGTCTGCAGTTCGGCAAAGCCGCTCTCTGCTATCTCCGCCGCGCCGCTCCACGCGCGCACGGTGACGACATTGGTTTCGACCGCCGCCATCAACGCGCCGCGATTCCGGATGACCTCGTCTTGAGCAAGCAGTCCTTCCTGATCATCCTTGGTCAACGCACGCCAATCCTTCTCGGCGCCATAGGCAAGACACAGATATTTCACAACCGCTCCTTTCGATCCGATTCAGCCTCTCTGCACAGCCCCTTTCCCGACCCGCGGTCGCGATTTGTCGAAACCTTGCAACCTCGTCAGCCTCTTGCGTGGCGCGGCACGCGCAGTTTCGAGCGCGGCCTGAAGGTGTTCAGTCACCGACAGTCCACGCTTCCTTTTGACACTTGCCGGCGTCCCAAGATGTCGCTCGCGCAACTCATCCATGAACGCATTCCACATGTCAGGGCCGCCTTCGGCTAACAACCGCGCCCGAATGCCAAGTTCCTCGCTGACTGGAAGGAACCGCACGCCCCACGCACCCATCTGAGCGAGGATCGGCAGCAGTGCAATGCCTTGCTCGGTCAGGCTGTAGATCGCCTTTTGCTTATGCCCGGGATCGTCGATCTTGGTGACGATGCCGCGCTCGGCAAGCATCTTCAAGCGGTCCGCCAGGATGTTCGAGGAAATCCGCTCCTCGGATTTCGAGAGAAGCTCGCGGTAGTGGCGCCGGTCGCCGAACACGATGTCACGGATGATCAAAAGGCTCCAGCGATCACCCAGCACCTCCAGCGTCAAGTTAATGGGGCAGCCGGATTTCAAATCGTCGCGCATCATCCGCCTCAGTTTTCGCACTGCTTGCATTATCGCGTCGGATTGACTATAACCAAACCGCTTGCAAAACGCAATCGGTCTGAGGAGGCATGTCACGCCATGAACACCACGTCAACACTGCCCGCGATGATCAGAGCCTACTACAGGGCCTATGAGACGAGGAATCGCGAGGCCATCGAGCAGCTCCTCACGCCGGATTTCCGATTCTCGAGCCCACTCGATGATCGGATCGACCGCGCAACTTATTTCAGCAAATGCTGGCCCAATAGCGAGCGCATCCGGTCCTTCACGATCGAACGGCTTTTCGAAGACGGCAACGAAGCGGTCGTGCAGTACGAACTCAATCCGATTTCCGGCGAGAGATTCAGTAACGTCGAGCTTTTCCTGAGCGATGGTGACCGGATTCGTGAAGTGATCGTCTTTTTCGGCCGGGGAAAAGGCACAGTCGGGGGATAACGCGTGAAGCGTGCTGACGGGCCGCATCACTACGTGGCGCCTCCGCGGTGATACAGGCAAAGTCTGCCTGGGCGGATCTGCGAGGTTGCCCCGCCGATCCGCCCTCGTCTTCGCTTAGTGAGCCTTACCCGCATCGTTGATGGGTATTCGCTTTGTGCGTTCGACGGCCCGCGCATTCTTCGGTACCGTCACCGTTAGGACGCCATTCTTGAATGTCGCATTCACGGCGCTGTCATCGACATCCCGATCGAGCGTTATCTGTCGCTCGAAGCGCCCGTAGAACCGTTCGCTGTAGCTTCGATTCTTTGCCTCGTTCTCAAGCTTCTTCTCGCCCCGCACGGTGAGCAGGCCATCCTGAAGCAGCACCTCCACGTCCTTCTCCTCAAGGCCCGGAAGTTCGGCGGTGACCCGATACTCCTTGTCGGTCTCCTCTACGTCTACACTGGGCCACATATTGCGACCTCCCCAGAGTCGGAAGTCGTCAAGGCCCGGGAACGCATCGTCGAAGAGACGATTCATCTCCCGATGCAAGCTCGCTACCGGGCTCATCGAACCCGATCGTGTCGCTGGGCTTCGCTCGCGATCGCCCCGATACCAGGGAACAACGTCTCGAATATTCATGGTCGGTACCTCCTAAACAATATCCCCTAGACAAAAGCCATATAGAGCGGCGCCCGCAGTTTTCAAGGGGCATCTTTTGTGACCCCGGATAGATTTAGATGCTGCGCCGCGTTGCTCGGTAACGGATGAAGTTGCAGAAAGGCAGCCGTAGCGTCGCGGGCACGTGCCCCGACTTCGCGCGAGTTCGGTCGCTCGGCGACGCCGAGCAGCAGGCTGACCATCAAATTGCCCCACAGCAACCCGCCGAACTGTTCGGCAAGTTCGGCAGGACGACCATCGAGCAGTCCGGACGCCTGAGCCCGGACCATGATTTGACGCAAAGCGGCACGGCTGGTCTCGCGCCCTATGGAGTCAAGCGCTTGCGCCACCTCGGGCGAGTGGACCGCCTCGGCGATCGCGAGTCGGAATACCGCAATGACCGTTGGATCGGTTATCTCGCGGACGAGCTGCGTTCCGAAGGAGGCCAGTACCTGCGCAAGGGTCTCGCGATCGTGCAGCGCGGGCAGGTCCGCGGGTACTTGCAGCCGCGTGGCGCGCGCGCTGATGCATGCAATCAGCATTTCCTGCTTGTTGCCCACTAGCCCGTACAGCTCTCGTTTCGAAACGCGCGCGCGCGTGGCGATCTCGAGTGTGCTGGTCGCCGCGTAGCCACTTTTCATGAACGCCGCGAAGGCTGCATCGAGGATGCGCGCGCGCACCTCAGTTTCGTCGCGGCCCTGCTGACGCTCCTTCGACGGAGATACCCTAGTCATCATCGTCTCTTGACAATCGGTACCGCATAGTACCACACTGGCATGACCCCTGGTACCAGCAGGTACCGAACCGCCAGGAGACGATCATGCTCAAGCCAAGGATCCTCGTGACCGGCGCGACCGGGAAAACAGGCAGCGTCGTCGTTGCTGAACTGCTGAAGGCCGGCCATACCGTGCGCGCAATGGTGCATCGGGAAGACGGCCGCAGCGCACGGCTGCGGGCGCAGGGGGCTGAGATCGCGGTCGCCGACATGAGTGATGTCGAGCGTGTCGCCGACGCGCTGACGGACGTTCAGCACGCCTACTATTGTCCGCCTTTCGATCCCTACATGATTCAGGGCGCGGCCGCGTTCGCCGTAGCAGCCAAGGAATCCCGGCTCGAACACATTGTTGGCCTGACCCAATGGCTGTCGAGCCCCTCGCATCCGGCCCTCATGACCCGCCAGCTCTGGCTCGTCGATCGGCTGTTCTCGATGACGCCCGGAGTCGCGCATACGATCCTGCGGCCGGGCTTCTTCGCTGACGCCTACCTCGTGCTGACTGGGTTTGCTGCGCACCTCGGTGTATTTCCTTGGGTCTATGGCGATAGCCGCAACGCGCCGCCTTCCAGCGAAGATATAGCGCGAGTCGCCGTCGCGGCCCTGATGGATCCCGCGCGGCACGCCGGGAAGAGCTACCGCCCCACCGGGCCGGAGCTCCTTGGCGCGAAGGACATGGCCAAGGCGATCGGCCGGGCCGTGGGGCGATCGGTCAGGGTCGTGCCGACGCCGACCTGGCTTTTCCTGAAGGCCGCCCGGATGGGCGGCTTGCCGATCGATCTGCTCAGCGGCGTTCGCTACTACATCGACGATCACAAACGCGGGGCTTTTGAGCTGGCCGCACCGACCACCGACGTGCTCGATGTGACCGGTCGGCCCGCCGAGGACTTCGAGACGATCGCGCATCGCTACGCAGCGCTTCCAAGCAACCGGCGAACGCTCGGCAATTCGCTGCGCGAGTTCGCGCAGTTCGTGATTGCCCCGCTCGGCCCCGGCTTCGATTTCGACCGCTACGACCGTGAACTGCGCCGTCCGTTCCCGTCAGAACCGCAGTTGGCGCCTGAGTCCAAGGTTTGGCGGCGCGAGCATGCACTGGACCACACGGAGCGAGGCGCTGTGATCGCTGAGCTTCGCACGCTGCGCGCTTAGGTTCTTAAAGGAGAGACTCATGCTGACGCAACTCTGCTTTTTCGCGAGCATCGCTTTCGGCTTCATCGCGTGGGGGATCGTCGCGAAGCGATACATCTGGCCAAAACTCCGCCTGCTGCGACGGGCCGACGCGCTGCGGCCTCTTCTCATCCTGCACAGCTTCCGTTTCGTCGGATTGGCATTCCTGGTCCCGGGCGTCGTGTCGCCCGAGCTGCCGTCTGCCTTCGCATATTCCGCCGCCTACGGGGATATCGTTGCGGCGACTCTCGCGTTGCTCTCGCTGGTCTCGCTGCCACGCCGGGCTGGCATTGTCATCGCATGGATCTTCAATCTCTGGGGCTCAGCCGATCTCTTAAACGCGTTCTACCAGGCCAATGAGGCCGGGCTCACGGCGGGCCAGTTGGGCGGCACCTATTTCATTCCGACTCTCATTGTTCCGCTATTGCTGATCACGCATGGGCTGGCCTTCCGGATTCTTCTGCAACGTCAACGTGAGTCCGCAACGCGGGACAGCTGGCAGCGCGGCGAAGTCGCGAGCGAAGGGTCATCAAGTGGAGGGCCCACGATCGATGCGACAATCTCCCAAGGCCCCAATCGGTCGGTCCGGGGGTCGGCGGTTTAACGGGTCGAGGCAGGCGCTCGGTCGGGCAACGACC
>DASYFQ010000027.1:0-23069 GCA_036498345.1 Steroidobacteraceae bacterium | reverse complement strand
CAGCGTGACGCGTTTCCCGGCGCGCAGCGAGTCGTGCATGCCGGCCGCGTCTTCAGGCTCGACACCGATGATCTTGATGCGCGGGTACAGGGACTTCGCGTAGGCAGCGATCCCCGAAATCAGTCCGCCTCCTCCCACGGGTACGAAGATCGCGTCGATCTCATCGCCGTGGTGCTGGCGCAAGATCTCCATGGCGATCGTGCCCTGCCCCGCGATCACGTCGGGATCGTCGAAGGGATGCACGAACACCAAGCCGCGCGCGCGCCCAAGTTCCAGCGCGTGCTCATAGGCTTGATCATAGTCGTCGCCATGCAGCACGATTTCACCGCCGAGGTCGGCCACTGCCTGCACTTTGATCTCCGGCGTGGTGAGCGGCATGACGATGACGGCCGGAATGCCGCGGGTGCGGGCTCCCAACGCCACCCCCTGCGCATGGTTGCCGGCCGAGGCGCAGATGACGCCGCGCTGCGCGCTGATCGGCGACAATTGTGCGATCTTGTTGTATGCACCGCGAATTTTGAACGAAAAGACCGGCTGAAGGTCTTCACGTTTGAACAGGATGCGATTGTCGAGGCGGCGCGACAACCGCGGTGCGGCTTCCAGCGATGTCTCGACGGCAACGTCGTACACCTTTGCCTTGAGGATGCGATCTACGTAGGTTTCTTGCATGGTTGATGTCGTTGAGGGGCACCTACCTTAGCTCAAGCGTCCGCGGAGCGGTATGGGTGACGCATTCTGTGAGATGGTCCACAGCCCCGGGGGGCCTGGGGCGTTTTGCGACCGCTTAATTGAGTAACATAGGCCTATGCGCACCGCGAAATTTTGGCTGTTGGGCTTGTTGCTGGCCTCGCCGGCCGCCTTCCCTCTGTCGGGGAACGTGGTCGCCACCGACAATGTGAAGGCGCGTTTGGTCAGCGAGGTGAGCGGGGTCGCTCCGGGCCAGTCGTTCTGGGTCGCGCTGGAATTCAACATCCGCGATGGCTGGCACACCTACTGGCGCAATCCCGGCGACTCCGGTCAAGCGACGACGCTCAAATGGCAGCTCCCGCCGGGATTCACCGCGGGAGACATCGTCTGGACCACGCCGCATCGTTTCGAGCTTCCGCCCCTGGTGAATTACGGCTACGCCAAGCACGCGATGCACCTGGTCAACATCACCGCGCCCAAGGACTTGAAGCCGGGTACGCCCATCGTGCTGTCGGCCAAAGCCGGCTGGTTGGTCTGTTCCGATGTGTGCATTCCGGAAGACGCCGACCTGCAATTGAAACTTCCGGCGAGCAGTGAGGCCGGCAGCGTCGATCCGGCGGACGCCCCACTCTTCACGGCTGCGCGCAGCGAGTTGCCGAGCGCACAATTCGCCGCCACCACAGCTCGGATCCGGGGCGATCAGCTGGTGATCGCGCTCGGCAAGGAATGGGGCGCCACCCTGCCGCAGATCAAATCATTGGCGTTCTTTCCCTATGACGAGGGCAGCATCGAGTACGCGGCGCCGCAGACTCTCATGCGCACGCAGGATGCCGTCGAACTCGCCATGAAAGTCGGCTATCAGCCGCCTCGGTCGGGCAGCGTGCGCGGCGTGCTGTTGGCGACCGAGCAGACCGGCAATGACTTGGGTGTAGTGCCCATGGAGATCGCCGCAAACTTCTCGGGTGCCGGCGGAAGCCGGCCCGCGCGCAGTCCGCGGTTCGCGCCGGCACCGGCGCCAGCAGCGCCCGCCGAGAAGACCACCGCATCGCTGCCCGTGCTTCTCGCGTTCGCCATTCTGGGCGGTTTGATCCTGAACTTGATGCCCTGCGTGTTCCCGGTGCTCTCGATCAAAGCCATTGGCCTGGTCGAACAGGCGAAAAAGCATCCCGCTGCCGTGCGCACCAAGGGCCTGGTGTTCGCCGCGGGCGTCATCAGCTCGATGCTCTGCCTTGCGGCCGTGCTGCTGACTCTTCGAGCGGGCGGAGAACAGATCGGCTGGGGATTCCAGTTGCAGTCGCCGCTGTTCGTCACGCTGCTGGTGTACTTGCTGCTGGCCGTGGGCCTCAACCTGTCCGGTGTTTTCGAAGTCGGCGGCGGGCTTGCAGGCGTCGGCGACGGCCTCACTCAGGGTGATAGCTATCGCGCCGCGTTTTTCACGGGCGTGCTGACCACTCTGGTCGCAACGCCGTGTACCGCGCCGTTCATGGCCTTCGCGGTCGGCGCCGCGCTCACGCAGCCGCCGGCATTGGCGCTATGCATCTTTGCGGCTTTGGGGTTTGGGCTCGCGCTGCCCTACTTGCTGTTGTCCTTTGCGCCCTGGATGCGCCGCGCTCTGCCGAAACCGGGTGCGTGGATGGACACGTTGAAGCAGGTATTCGCGTTCCCCATCTACGCGTCGGCGGCGTGGTTGCTGTGGGTGCTGGCGCAGCAGACTTCGCCCTTCGGCCTGGGCGCCGCGCTCGCCGGTGCCATCCTCATCGCGTTCGCGGCCTGGGCCTATCAGAAGTCCAAGTCCGGCGCCGCCGGTGGTCGCGTCGCTGGGCTCGTCACCGCGGCGCTCGCCGTGCTGCTCGCCATTTTTCTGCCGGTGCGCTTCGCCGACGTCGCCGCGGCCGCGTCGGGAGCGTCCGCGGCCGGCGCGCACGCCGCCGATGAATGGCAGCCCTACGACGCGGCACAAGTTGCCAAACTCGACGCCGCCGGACGGCCGCTGCTGGTGAATTTCACCGCCAGCTGGTGTCTGACCTGTCTCGTCAATGAGCGTAATGCCTTTACCGACTCCGCGGTTCAGGAGGTATTCCATAACAAGGGCGTCACGCTGATGAAGGGGGATTGGACTAATCGAGATCCGGCCATCACCCGGGCCTTGGCCTCCTTCGGACGCGCCGGAGTACCGCTCTACGTGGTGTACAACTCGAAACCCGGTTCAGCCGAGCCGGTCATTCTGCCGCAGCTGCTGACGCCAAGCGTCGTGCGAAGTGCGTTTGCCGATACCCCCAGCCGCGGTTCGGGCCGTTGATTTTAGCCACTAAGATTTTCAATAGCCTGTGAATGCGGCATGCTGCGAGCATGGCCTCCACTGATTCCGCCCCCATTCCGGTACTCGATTTCCGCCGACACAGCATGGTGCTGCAGTGGCATGCGGTCGGCGGGACTTGGACCGCCTGCGACACTCCGCCGCCGCTGGTGCATGGCATTGCGTTGATCCGCGCCTCGCAACCGAATATCTGCGTGTACGGTCACGCGGGGCGCTTACGGCTGCAAGTCGGTCCCAACCAATACGCGCTGTCGGAAAATTCGCCCCGGATCAGCTGTACTCGCGGTGTGGCGACCTTCGGATTTCGCAGACGCTTTACCGTCGAATCGAGTTCCGGCGGCATACTCTACAGCTACGCGTACTGGACCAATCAACATCACGATTTCTTTCGCTGGTTGGCCACCAAGGCCGAGGATCCTGACTGGCGCGTGACGAGCGGACGACAATGGTCGGAAGGTCTTGCCGCAGGGGTGCTGCGTTCGAACTAGGGGGTTCGCCCCGGCAACAAGCCGGCACGCTCAGGATCCGTCAGATGACGCCACTGCCCCGGACCCAAGGCTCCCAAGTGAACGTTCATGATTCGCACGCGCTTGAGACGCTGCGCCTTGTATCCCAGCGCGGAGCACATACGCCGGATCTGGCGGTTCAGCCCCTGGGTGAGAATCATCCGAAACGACTCCCTGTCGATGCGGCTGACCCTGCAAGGCTTGGTCAGCTCACCCATGATTTTCACGCCGCTTGCCATCATCTGCAGTGAGAGATCGGTGATGGCCCGATCCACCGTCACGATGTACTCCTTTTCATGATTGTTCTCGGAACGGAGGATCTCGTTGACGATGTCGCCGTCGTTGGTGAGGAGAATCAAACCCTCGGAGTCCTTATCCAAACGCCCGATCGGAAAGATGCGTTCCGGGTACCCGACGAGGTCGATGATGTTCTCCTCGATATGGGCCTCGGTGGTGCAGGTCACTCCGACCGGCTTGTTGAGGGCAATGTAGATCTGCTGCTTCTTGGCGCCGATCGGCTTGCCGTCGATGCATACCTCATCGCCGTCGACGACGCGCGTCCCCAGGGCGGCAGGCTGGCCATTGCAAGTAACGCGGCCGGCGTCGATCCACTTATCCGCCTCGCGCCTCGAGCAGACGCCGGTTTCGCTGATGTACTTGTTGAGCCGCAACGAGACGCCCGACACTAGCTGCGCAAGAACGCGCTGATTTGCCGTGCCAATACGGGGGGGGCGGCCTCGAGCGGATGGTCCCCGGAGTCCGCGACACTGATCATCAAGTGCTGCTGCTTGACCCGGTTCAAGCGTTCCGCCGTCGGGACCCCGGCCAACACCAAGCGCCTTGCGAGGTCGGGCCGTGCGGCGGCGAGTTCCAGGGCAACCTCCGAGCCATATTGAATCCCCAACAGATCGATCTGGCGCAACCTCAAATCGCCGGCCAGATCGGAAACCGCGGCGGCGGCATCCGCGATGCTGCGCATGGGCGAAGAATCCGATTCGCCGAAGCCCGGCAAATCGGGCGCATAGACCGAGCGCACCTCGGCGAGATCGGCCAGGAATGGGCTGAAGGTGCGGCTGGAGCCATCGGTCGGATGCAGGCAAATCAAGGTCACCTGTTCATCGAATCCGCCCGTGGTCGGAAAAGCCGTGCGCACGTGCAATTGCCCAAATCTGCAATCGAAATAGGCGCGGCGAGTGCGCACGGTCATGGGCGAAGCGGATGATTTCGAGGCCTTGATCACGGCGGGGGTCTCCAGCTTGGGTACATTTGCCGGCGTAAGGATACGCGAAATCGCAAATGGGCCATCCCGTGGGGCCTGGCGGTGGGCGTTCCCGCTTGTTGTGTTTTCACTACAATTATTTTTGCACTTCTTTGCAATAAGGCTAGCTTCGGAGGCAGCCGAGGGCTAGAGTGTTGCTCGGACGCAATAGGACTCTAGGGAAGTAAAAAAGACCAACCATCGCCAGAGCGCAAGAAAAAACGGCGCCACACAAGTGCATGGGGACCTAAGAGCCGGGCAATGCCCGGCTTTTTTATTGCAACGACCGATCCCACACACGCGACATCGTGAATCCGGTTGAACGGCCACCCTTGAAGCCCACTATTTCTACCAGGCGCCGGCCGTCGTCGGACAGGCTGTAGTGCTCTTCGAACGGCGGACGCTCGTCGTCGGGGTCGCCACCCTGCACGATCAACGTCTTTTCCGCCCAACCACAGCGGGCAGGCGACTGGTCGCGGCCCTGGGCTCGCGTGCCCCGACCCGGCGGAGCGCCATCGCGATCGGCCGAATCCGCGTGGTGACGGCGAGGTTTACCCCCTTCCATGGGCTGGCAAACGCGATTGATGCCATCCGAGGTGAAGGCCACGACCCCGGCGACCTGCTTGATCTCGAGTTGCTTGCCGGGCCAACGTAAGCCTTCGCTCAATGCACTGACCGGCGGCATCACGGGACCGCCCGGACCACCGGAACTGATGCCGTCGCCCCCACCCCCGCGCCCCCCACCCTGGCGACCACCGCCCCGGCCGCCCGAGCCACCGCCACCCGGAGCACCCGAGCTGCTCGGGCCGACGACAGGCGTGTTGATCAAGCGCTGCGGATCGTCGCTGTCCGCTTCATTGAGCTTCCATCGTCCGCTGAAATCAACGCCGGCGGGCGGCGCCGGGGCGAGCTTTTCGCTCGCGCACGCTGCGAGGCACACCACCGCTAAAAACACGACCAGCCGCATGCGGCAACTCTATATGAAGGTCGCTCGAGTGGGTATAGCGCCGGCAATCAACCGGCGGAGCGGCGTGCCCGAGGGGCTGCCCGCAAATCGTTCGGTCCGCAGACCCACGCACGACCTTCGAACGGCTGGAAGCACACTCGCAGCCCTTCGGTGCGGCGCGTGGTTTGAGTGCCGCAGGAAATTTTTCCGTCCGCGAGATCAGCCTGTATCAAATCGACGAGAGAGGCGCTGGGCTCGCCCGCATCCGTCGGCGGCAACGCATGCGCGAGGATGCGCGCATGGACTTCGTCATGGCGCGAGGCGTTTCCGAGCACCGCCCGCTTGAAGCGGTCGAGCACGACCAATACCGAACTCAACGTATTGTCCGTTACGTCGCTGGGACGGCCGGTGCCGCCCATGAAACGCAAATGCAACAAACCGCCGACGCCGCGCCCCTCGTCATGCAAGCAAAGGGCCAAGGCCCCGTGCAAATCGGCGATCATGAGCATGGGTTCGGGCGAGACATGATAAGTGTCCGGCGCGACCATGACTTCCGTGAGATCTGTTGCCACTGCGGACCCCTCAATCGTTGCGCGAATGCTGCACCTAACCGTAAATTCCCTCTGCCGAGCGAATCACGGTTTTGCACAGGACCAGTCGTCATAAGCTCATGCTTTCCGGTAATTGGCGCCCCAGGAGTGCCGGACGTATCGTGATGGCCTATGTACCGCTATGACACGGTCGACCGAACGTTGGTGAAGGAACGCGTCGCGCAATTTCGCGACCAGACGCGCCGATTCCTCGCCGGCGAGCTCACCGACGACGAATTCCGGCACCTGCGCCTGCGCAATGGCCTGTATATCCAGCGCCATGCTCCGATGCTGCGGGTGGCCATCCCGTATGGCCTGCTGTCGTCGACGCAGCTGCGTGCCCTCGGGGGTATTGCGCGCCGCTACGATCGCGGCTACGGGCATTTCACGACGCGTCAGAACATCCAGTACAACTGGCCCAAGCTCGAGGAAGTTCCGGACATTTTGGCTGACCTCGCCGAAGTGGAAATGCACGCGATCCAGACCAGCGGCAACTGCATCCGCAACACGACGTCCGACCACCTGGCGGGCATAACGCCCGATGAGCTGGAAGATCCGCGGCCGTGGTGCGAGCTCATCCGCCAATGGTCGACCTTCCACCCGGAATTCACCTACCTGCCGCGCAAATTCAAGATCGCGGTCACGGGCGCCGCGCAGGATCGGGCTGCTTCGCAGGTCCATGACGTCGGGGTGCACATCGTGCGCGCCCCGAGCGGCGAATTGGGCTTCGAAATTCTGGCCGGAGGCGGCCTGGGCCGCACGCCCATCATCGGACAGGTGGTACGCGAATTCCTGCCGCGCGAGCATCTGCTGTCGTATCTCGAAGCCATCTTGCGCGTGTATAACTTGGAAGGCCGACGCGACAACCTCAACAAGGCACGCATCAAGATTTTGGTGAAGTCCTTGGGTATAGAGGAATTCAGGCGGCGCGTGGAAGCCGAGTGGCTTGTTTCACGCGATTCAGCTCCGCGGGTCGATGACGCGGAAATCGCGCGCCTGCGCGCCTTCTTCACTCCGCCGCCCTACCGCGAGCTGCCGAATTCGGAACCCGCCGCGGGCAAAAGCACGGCCTTTCGCGCCTGGTACCGCTACAACACCACGGCGCACAAAGTGCCGGGTTACCGCGCCGTGTACATATCGCTCAAGAAGCCCGATGTGGCTCCCGGCGACGTCACGGACACCCAGATGGAATTGCTCGCCGATCTCGCCGATCGGTACAGTTTCGGCGAGGTGCGCGTCACGCACACGCAGAATCTATTGTTCGCAGACGTGGAACAGGGCCTTACCTTCGATCTTTGGCAGGCACTTGAAAAGGCGGGACTTGCCACGCCGAACATCGGTACCTTGACCGACATGATCTGCTGTCCGGGGCTGGATTTTTGCAGTCTCGCCAACGCCGGTTCCATCGATGTGGCGAAGCTCATCAATGACCGGTTCGACGACTACGATTATCTCTACGACCTGGGTGAACTCGAGGTCAAGATGTCGGGCTGCATGAATGCCTGCGGCCATCACCATGTGGGGCACATCGGCATTCTCGGCGTGGATAAGAGCGGTGAGGAGTGGTACCAAATCACGATCGGCGGCGCGGCGGGCGCGGACGCGTCCTTAGGAGAGGTCATCGGACCGTCGGTGGCCAAGGTTGACGTGCCCGAGACGATTGCGCGTCTGCTCGAGATATACGTCGAACGGCGCCAGCCGGATGAGCGCTTCCTCGACGTCGTGCGCCGTCTCGGGGTGAAGCCCTTTAAGGAAAGAGTGTATGCCGCGCCGGCTGCTGCGTGACGGTTGCATCGTCGACGACGACTGGTCGTACCTTGCGGAAGCCGAGGGCAATGCGGCTGCGGCGCTGATCCTCACCTTGGCCCAATGGCAAAGCGGACGCGACCAGTGGCTCGCGCAGGATCGACGACTGGGTGTCGTGCTGTCGCCGGCTCATCGCGTAGAACTTCTGCAGGGGGACCTCCCCAGACTTGACTTGATTGCGGCGGATTTCTCCGGTCCCAGCGAGGGCCGCGGCTATTCTCAGGCACGCATGCTCCGCGAGCAGTGGAAGTTCGGCGGCGAGCTGCGCGCCACGGGCTATGTGCACCGGGATCAATTGTTCTTCATGGCGCGCTGCGGCTTCAACAGCTTCGAGCTGGCGGATACCGACATCGAGTCGGCGCATGCGGCACTGACGACTTTTTCGCGGGCCTATCAACCGTCGAACGACGCGGGGCTGCCGCTCAAGCTGCAGCGCCGCTAGCGGGATAGACCTGCCATCGGCGGAAGCGTAGGCCCACGGTCTGCCCGACGCGGAAGCGCTCCGCTTCGTAACGCTCGCGGCTGATTTCCGCTTCCAGCAATTCATTGGCCGGCAGGCCTTGGGCAGAGACCTCCAAACGCACGATCGGACCGATCACTCGAACGGCAACCACCGTCGCCCGCCAACCGACCCCCTCGGGTCCGATTTCAATTTCGTGGGGTCGAATCAGCGCGATGTTCTTCGCGGCGCCCGTATCCACGTCCGCAGCCGGCGAGATATCGATCGGCCCCAAGAAAGCGCGGCCGTCGCGCAATTGCACCGGCAATTCGTTGACCTGACCCAAGAAGCGGTGCACGAATGCCGAGGTCGGCAAATCATAAACCTCGCCCGGAACCCCGAATTGTTCGATCCGGCCTTGATTCAGCACCACGATGGTGTCGGCGACCTCGATCGCTTCCTGCTGATCATGCGTCACGAAAATGCTGGTGAAATGCAGCTCGTCGTGCAGGCGTCGCAGCCAGCGGCGCAGCTCATGGCGCACTTGGCTGTCGAGGGCGCCGAAGGGCTCATCGAGCAGCAGCACATCAGGGTCGACCGCGAGTGCGCGCGCCAAAGCGACGCGCTGCCTCTGGCCGCCCGACAGCTGGGCCGGGTAACGATCGCCCGCCCAGCCGAGCTGCACCAATTCCAGCAGCGCATGCACCTTCCGGCGTATTTCCGCAGGGGAAGGCCGTTCGCGGCGCCGTTTGACTTTCAATCCGAAGGCGACGTTTTCAAACACTGACATGTGGCGGAACAGGGCGTAGTGCTGGAATACGAACCCCACGTTTCGATCGCGGATCGGCCATGAAGTCGCGTCGCGGCCGTCGAACAGCACCTGCCCTTCGTCCGGCGTCTCGAGGCCGGCGATGATGCGCAGCAGTGTGGTCTTGCCGCAGCCCGAGGGGCCGAGCAGCGCGATCAGTGCGCCCGTCGGAACGTCCAGGTCGATTTCTTTGACGGCGGCGAATTCGCCGAATTGCTTGCCTATGCCGCGTAAAGCGATGCTCATGTATTTTCCCTCCGCGTCCGATCGCGCGCCTGGCGCGCCGCACGCTTGAGTTCCGGCTGCCGCCATTCGAGAAAGCTCTTGCCCGCCAAGGTCAGAAGCGCCAGCAAGGCGAGCAGCGATGCGACGGCGAACGCCGCCGTGTAATTGTATTCGTTGTACAGAATCTCGACGTGCAAGGGCATGGTGTTGGTCAGGCCGCGGATGTGGCCGGAGATCACGGAGACCGCGCCGAACTCGCCCATGGCTCTCGCGTTCGAGAGCAGGACGCCGTACATGAGGCCCCAGCGAATATTGGGCAGGGTGACGCGCCAAAAAGTTTGCCACCCCGTGGCCCCGAGCGATAGCGCGGTCTCCTCATCGTCCTTGCCCTGCGCCTGCATCACCGGTATGAGCTCACGGGCAATGAACGGGAATGTGACGAAAATGGTCGCAAGCACGATGCCCGGCACCGCGAACGCCACGCGGATGTGGTGAATCTTGAGATATCCGCCGAACCAGCCGTGCGCACCGAACAGTAGAATGAACACGAGTCCGGCGATCACCGGCGACACCGCGAACGGCAGGTCGATGAGCGTGATCAGCGCGCTCTTGCCGCGAAATTCGAATTTGGCAATGGCCCACGCCGCTGCCACGCCGAACACGAGGTTGCACGGAACCGCGATGGCGGCGACGGTGAGCGTGAGCTTCACGGCGGCCCAGGCCATCGGATCCGAAATGGCGGCGGCATAGGCACTGACGCCCTTGGCCAGCGCCTGGACGAACACGACCAGCAGCGGCAGCGCCAAGAACACGCCCAGGAACAGCAGCGCTACCGCAATCAACGGCGTTCGGATCGGGGCGGGGCGATGGGCCGGCAGGCGCGCTCCCTTGGGCGGCATGCGTGCTTCAGCGGCCGGCATGTCGCGACAGGGCCCAGTGTTGCAATGCGTTGATGCCGAACATGAGTGCGAAGGACAAGACCAGCATCACCACGGCGATGGCCGTGGCGCCGGCATAGTCGTACTGCTCCAATTTGGTGACGATCAGCAGCGGCGCGATCTCGGATTTCATCGGCATATTGCCGGCGATGAAGATCACCGAGCCATATTCGCCGACGGCGCGCGCAAAGCTGAGCGCGAAGCCGGTGAGCAAGGCCGGCCACAGCGCCGGCAGCACGACGCGCGCAAAGGCTTGAGGCGCCGAGGCGCCGAGCGTCGCCGCGGCCTGCTCCACCTCTCGGTCCAGATCCTCGAGCACGGGCTGCAAGGTTCGCACCACGAACGGCAGGCCGATGAACGTCAGCGCCACGACCACCCCTAGCGGCGTGAAAGCCACTGTGATGCCCAGGGACTTGAGCCAGCCGCCGAGCCAGCCGTTGGGTGCATACAAGGCGGTCAATGCAATGCCAGCCACGGCCGTGGGCAGGGCAAATGGCAAGTCCACCATGGCGTCGATGAGCCGCTTGAACGGGAACGTATATCGCGTCAGCACCCAGGCGACGTTGAGACCGAAGACCATGTTGATCAGCGCGGCAATCAACGACGCGCCGAAACTGAGGCGCAGAGAGGCGAGCACCCTCGGGGCCGTCACGACGTCCCAGAAGTGATGCCAGCCGAGGCCCAAGCTGCGAATGAACACCGCAGACAGGGGAATCAGCACGAGCAGAGACAGATACACCATGGTGTAGCCCAGGGTCAGGCCGAAGCCGGGCAGCACCCGCTGCGGCAGGCGCTGCGGCATGGGTCTATCGAGGTTGACTGCCGCTACGCGCGTTGCCATGGGTGTCCTGAAAATAGAGTCGGGCGCCGGCACCGGGCACTGGCCTGAAGGGCTCTTCAGGATAATTCGCAATTACTGACCGTAGATCCGGTCGAAGGTGCCGCCGTCCGCGAAATGGGTGGCCTGGGCCTTGGTCCAACCGCCGAAGACGGCATCGATAGTAACCAACTGCGGGATATTTGCGAATTGGGCCGCGTATTGGGCCGCCACGGCCGGATCGCGGGGGCGGTAGAAGTGCTTCGCCGCAATTTCCTGGCCCTGCTTGGAGTAAAGATATTTCAGATATTCCTCGGCAACCTTGCGTGTTCCGTGCTGGTCGACATTCTGGTCCACCACGCTGACCGGCGGCTCCGCGACGATGCTGAGCGACGGCGCGACGATGTCGAATTTGCCCGGCCCCAGCTCCTTGATGGCGAGGTTGGCTTCATTTTCCCAGGCGAGCAACACGTCGCCGATGCCGCGTTCCACGAACGTCACCGTCGCGCCGCGGGCTCCGGAATCGAGGACCGGCACGTTGTGGTATAGCTTCTTGACGAAGCCTTCAGCCGCGGCATCGTTGCCTCCGGGCTGCTTCAGCGCCCAGGCCCACGCCGCCAGATAATTCCAGCGCGCGCCGCCCGAGGTTTTGGGGCTGGGGGTAATGACCGAGATGCCCGGGCGGGCCAAATCGCCCCAGTCATGAATGCCTTTCGGATTGCCCTTGCGCACCAGAAAGACGATGGTCGAGGTATAGGGGGCGCTGTTATCCGGCAATCGCGACTGCCAATTGGCCGGTACGAGATCGCCGTGGGCCGCCAGCGCATCGATGTCGTACGCCAGGGCCAGGGTCACCACATCGGCCTCCAGTCCGTCGATCACCGCGCGCGCCTGCTTTCCGGATCCGCCATGGCTTTGGTTGACGCGTACGCTATCCCCTGTCTTGCTTTTCCAGTAGACCGCGAACGCCTTGTTGTAATCATCGTACAGCTCGCGCGTCGGGTCATAGGACACATTCAGCAAGGTCACTGCGGCCGCATGCGCCGCCGAACCCATTAAAATGATGATCAGCGCCAGCGCGAACCAGAAATACTCGCGTCCGACGCGCCTGCCGTTGCCCTCGATCATTTACCCACCCGAAAGCGCGCTGGATCAGCGAACCCATGCAGGCTAACGGTTGGCGCTGCGGGCCGGAACTACCATCGCGTCATCTGCATATGCGCTTACGGCATGTCGCGCAACGGAATCTGCAAATCGTCCAAAATGCGGTCCACTTCCTCCTGGGTCTCCATTTTCTCCGTTTCGCGCACCAATTTGCGAGGCAGATGGGGCGCCAGCAATTCGATGAACTCGTACATATAGGCGCGCAACAGCGCGCTGCGGCGGAAGCCGATCCAAGTCGTATGTCCCTCGAACAAATGCGCCGCATCGAGGACGACCAGGTCTCCGTCGGTGGCGGGATCGATGGCCAGCCGGGCCAAAATACCGACCCCTAGGCCAATGCGCACGTAAGTCTTGATCACGTCCGAGTCGCGGGCGGTCAGCGCCACATCGAGGGACAAACCGGCGGTTTCGAACAGCGCCGGCAGCGAGGATCGGCCGGAAATGCTGAACACATAGGTCACGATGGGATACTCGGCCAGCTTTTTCAGCGTCAGTTTGCCGGCCGACGCCAGCGGGTGGCCGCGCGGTACGACCACCGCTCGATGCCAGCGATACACCGGCAGGCGCACCAGATGCGGAAATTGCTCTTCGGAACCGGTGGCGATGGCAAAATCGACACGATCGCGTGCGACCATTTCGGCAATCTGCTCCGATGTGCCCTGGTGCAAGTGCAGGCGCACCTTCGGATACTTGAGCCGAAAGGCGCGAATCACCGGCGGCAGCACGTAGCGCGCCTGGGTGTGGGTGGTTGCGATCGACAGGGTGCCGCCATCGGCCTTGCGCAGCTCCGCGGAGGTGCGGCGAATATTCTGCATTTCGCGCAAGATACTGCTGGCGCGCGAGATTATTTCCTCGCCCGCATCGGTGGTCCGGGTGAGCGCACGGCCCTCGCGCTCGAACAGCTGGAAGCCGAGTTCCTCCTCCAGAAGCTTGAGCTGCCGGCTTACTCCGGGTTGCGAGGTATGCAGCTGCCGCGCAGCCGCAGTGATGTTCAGGCCGTTTTCATGGACTGCTACCAGATAGCGCAATTGCTGGAATTTCATCGCCCGGCCGGCCTTATCGTTGATTGGGTGTCTGCCGGCATAGGATATAAGTTTAAGGGGGCCCGCGCGCAGGTAGCATCGCCGGCAGCCATCACCAAAACGCATGTCCTCATGCGCACTAGTTCGTTTCGCTAAGGCGCCGCCCGCCCTATAGTTTTCGGTCTAATTTAAAGTGAACCAGCGAGACCCCCTTGCTCGAGCTCTCCAAGACCCTGCGCGAGCGTGCAGAAGACAGCATTTCGCAACTCAAGAGCGCCGTCGCGGAGTTCAAAAATGTGTGTTATGCCAATAGCTTAGGGTCGGAATCCATCGTCCTCACCGATTTGATCTGGGGGACGGTGCCGGAAATCGAGATCTTCAGTATCGATACCGGGCGGCTGTTCCCTGAAACCTACGATCTCATCGAGCGGGTACAGCAACGCTACGGACGCCCCTTGACGATCTACTATCCGAAGACGGCGGACTTGGAGCGCTGGGTCGGCGAGAACGGCATCAACGGGTTCCGGGATGGTCTCGATCAGCGCCGCGGGTGCTGCGGCGTTCGCAAAGTGGAGCCGTTCCGCCGCGCCGTCACCGGCCGCGGTGCCTGGGTCACCGGCATCAGGCGGGGGCAATCGGCCAGCCGTGCCTTGGCGGCGCCGGTGGAATGGGACGGCGAATACGGTCTGCACAAGGTGAGTCCGCTGCTCGAGTGGTCCGAAAATGAAATCTGGGAGTACATCCGTAAAAAGCGACTGCCCTACAATGTCCTGCATGACAGAGGCTTTCCGAGCATCGGTTGCGCGCCCTGCACGCGTGCGGTGCAGCCGGGCGAAGACGAACGTTCGGGCCGCTGGTGGTGGGAACGCAGCGATTCGCGCGAGTGCGGCCTGCATCCGCGCCGCCAGGTAGGTGCCGTCAGGTAGGGTTGTCCAAGTGAATTATTTTCCGGTCTTTTTCGATCTCACCGGGCAAAAGGTGCTGGTCGTCGGCGGCGGCGAGGTGGCGCTGCGCAAAATCTCGATGCTGGAGCGCACCGGGGCGTTGATCACGGTGGTGGCTCCGGACGTCGCGCCCGAACTCCTGGCGCTCGCCGCCGCCGGCACGCTGACACTCTCCGTTCGGGAGTTCGAACCTCGGGATTTGGACGGTGCGCGCCTGGTCATCGTTGCGACCTCGCGCCGCGCCGTGAATCGATGGATCGCGACGTTGAGCGAGTCGCGCAACGTTCCCGTCAATGTGGTCGATGACGCCCACGCATCTCGCTTCATCGTGCCTGCCATCATCGATCGCGATCCCGTGTTGGTGGCGATCTCGACCGGCGGCACCTCGCCGGTATTGGCGCGCCGCTTGCGCGAACGGCTCGAAGCGCTGATTCCCGCAAGAATCGGCGAATTGGCGACGTGGCTCAAGGCGCTGCGCAAAGTCTCACGCCGGAAACTGCGCGACACCGATGAGCGGCGGCGATTCTTCGAGGCGGTCGTGGACGGGCCGGCGGCACGGCGCTTCGTCGACGGCGATCAGCCCGGCGCGCAGCGCATCGCGCAGCAGCTATTGGCGACGACCTCGACTGCGCCCCGCGCTCCGGGGGATGTGACGCTGGTGGGCGCCGGTCCGGGCGACCCCGAACTCTTGACGCTCAAGGCGCTGCGCGCGCTGCAAGACGCCGATGTGATTCTGCACGATCGACTGGTGCCTCCCGCGGTGCTCGATCTCGCGAGGCGCGATGCGGCGCGGATTTGCGTGGGCAAAGCGGCCGGCGCGGTCGGCAGCAAGCAAGAAGACATCAACGCGTTGCTGATCGAGCTCGCGAATCAGGGCAAGCGCGTCGTACGCCTCAAGGGCGGCGATCCCTTCGTCTTCGGGCGCGGCGGAGAAGAGCTGCAGGCGCTCGCCCAAGCGCGAATCAATTTCTCGGTGGTGCCCGGCATCACGGCGGCCTTAGGCGCGGCGGCTTATGCCGGCATTCCGCTGACGCATCGCGATTTCGCGCATTGCGTGACTTTCGTTACCGGCCACGCGCAGAGCCACGGCGAAGCAGGCGCCCCGGAGCCCGATTGGCGCGCACTGGCGATGCCGGGAGTCACGGCGGTGTTCTACATGGGCTTGGCGCGCCTGGACCACATCGTGGAGAAGCTCTTGGAGCACGGCGCCGCGGCGGCGCGCCCGGCCGCCATCATTGCGCAGGGCACGACGGCGAGCCAGCGCGTCATTACCGCCACTCTCGCCACCCTTCGCGGTGCGGCATCCGGGGCGAGATTGGAATCGCCGGCGCTGCTGGTCGTGGGAGACGTCGTGGCGCTGCACTCGACGCTGGCGTGGTTCGGCACATCCCCTGCAATCGACCTGTCCCGGTCGGCGTAAATCTCCGGCCGCAGACCTATGGCCCGGTTTCGCCCGGCTTAACGTACAGGATGTTGGTGTCTATTGCGGTCAACCGCCGTGTTCCCCATAGCTCCGCGCGCGCAGTTGATCCCAAGTCAATTGGGCGGCCTCGGGTTGCAGCCCGTCGCCGCGGACGGACAGATCGCGCAGACGAAAGGGCTTTCGCACCCGGCGTTCCGCTAATGCCAACTGGAGCCCGCGTTCAACCAGCGACCGCACGGTGACGCCGTCGCGGCGCGCGATGACTTTCGCTTCCTTCAAGAGCGGGTCCACGATATCGAGTGTAGTTTTCATATGGGCACCCATTATTCAGTATATGGGTACCCATACAACATCCTCGCCGTGCGTATCCTATGGCGAGCCGATCGCCTCGGTGAAGCCGCGCTCCGCAATCCAGGCCGGGTTGAACAGCCTGGACTGATACTTCGCTCCGCCGTCGCAAAGAATCGTGACGATGGTGTGGCCGGGGCCCAGTTGCTTCGCCAGCGTCACCGCCGCCGCCACATTGATACCGGCCGTGCTTCCGAGCAGCAAGCCTTCTTCGCGCAGCAGTCGATACACGAAGTGCATGGTCTGCGCATCCGAGATTCGCAGCGCGTCGTCGATCGGGGTGCCCTCGAGATTCGCGGTCACACGGCCGGTGCCGATGCCTTCGGTGATCGATGAGCCGCCGTCGGTCTTCAATTCGCCGTCCTTGATGTAGTGGTACAGCGCGCTGCCCGGAGGATCGACGAGAACGATTCGGACCGCGCTGGACTTCGACTTGAGATAACGGGCAATGCCCGCCAGCGTGCCGCCGGTGCCCGTGGACGCGCAGAAAGCGTCGATTTTGCCGTCGGTATCGCGCCAAATCTCGGGACCCGTCGATTCGAAGTGAGCATCGCGGTTCGCGGTATTGTCGAATTGATTGGCCCAGATGGCGTCGGGAGTCTCTTGCGCCAGACGCCCGGCCACCTTTTGGTACTGGTTCGGGTTGCTGTAGGGCACCGCCGGCACTTTGCGCAATTGCGCTCCCAATGCCTCGATGATTTGGTATTTCTCGGCCGCCTGGTTGTCGGGCATCACGATCACGCAACGATAGCCGCGCGCATTGCATACATGCGCGAGGCCGATCCCCGTGTTGCCCGCCGTACCCTCGACCACGGTGCCGCCGGGTTTCAAGAGCCCGCGCCGCTCGGCATCCAATACGATCCATTTTGCCGCGCGGTCCTTCACGGAACCCCCCGGGTTCATGAATTCGGCTTTCCCCAAAATCTCGCAACCCGTCTCTTCGCTCGCGTGGCGCAGGCGGATCAAGGGAGTGTTGCCAATCGCATCCGTAAAGCCGTCGCTGACGCGCATCAATGATCCTTCCGAATTCTCAAAGACCCAAGGGTAAGCGAAGGGGCCGGGCAGCGCTACGACGCGGTGACCGGCGGCTCAGGCGAGCGTTCTCCGCCGAGTTCACGCCGCATTGTGACGACATCCAGCTCGCCGGTCCATTTCGCGATCACCAGCGTCGCCACGCCGTTGCCGATCACATTCGTCAGCGCGCGCGCCTCCGACATGAATCGGTCGATGCCCAGTATCAGCGCGAGACCGGCCACCGGCAGCGTGCCCACGGAGGACAGCGTGGCGGCCAACACGATGAAGCCGCTGCCCGTGACGCCGGCGGCGCCCTTGGAGGTCAGCAGCAGCACCGCCAGCAGCGTGAGTTGCTGCTGCAAATTCATCGGCGTGTTGGTGGCCTGCGCAATGAACATCGTCGCCATCGTCAGATAAATCGATGTGCCGTCGAGATTGAATGAATAGCCTGCCGGAATGACCAACCCCACCACCGATTTGCCTGCGCCGATCTTGTGCAGCTTGGCGATCATTCTCGGCAGCACCGACTCCGAGGACGAGGTACCCAGGACGACGAATAATTCATCGCCGATGTATTTGACGAATTTCCAAATGCTGAAACCGTGCAGACGCGCCACCAACCCGAGGGCGCCGAAAATGAAGAGCAGGCACGTCGCATAGAAGCAGCCCATCAGCAGCCCAAGCGACAGCAGCGAGCCAAAACCGTATTTGCCGATGGTAAATGCCATGGCGCCGAACGCGCCCAGCGGCGCCAATTTCATGACGAGTCCGACGATCCCGAACAGCACGTGCGACAGCGCGTCGATGAAAGCCAGCATCGCGGCGCCGCGGCGGCCCAAGGCTTGCAACGCGAAGCCGAACAGCACGGCAAACAACAGAACCTGAAGAATCTCTCCCTTGGCGAACGCATCGACGACCGTGGTGGGAATGACATTGAGCAAAAAGTCGGTCACCGACTGCAATTTCCCCGGACCGGTGTACGCCGCCAACGAAGCCGTATCGAGAGTGCGGGGATCGACATTCATACCGCTGCCCGGCCGCAGGATATTGACCACCACCAACCCCAGGACCAGCGCCACGGTGCTCATGACTTCGAAATAGATCAGCGCCAGTCCGCCGGTCTTCCCGACCTTCCTCATATCTTCGACGCCGGCGATGCCGGTCACTACGGTGCAGAAGATCACCGGCGCGATCAACATCTTGATGAGCTTGATGAACGCATCGCCGAACGGCTTCATCGCGGCCCCGGTTTGCGGGTACAGCGCGCCGAGAAGGATGCCGAGCGCAATGGCGAGGATGACCCGGAAATAAAGGGAACGCAGCAGGGATTTCACCCGCCTAAGTTAAGCGATTCGGAAAACCTCCGTGGCATTTCGGAGGGAATGAGCCGTAAGGAACGACGCGAGCGAAGGCGCCGGCAATCAAAGGGCGTGAGAAAAGAATCCCCGGACTTGCCGGGGAATTCGAGTGGAACAGGTGCTAGGTAAAAACCCGACACGTCCTAAATTGGAAGATACGTATGCGGCATAGGCCGTTACGCTCCGCCTTGTTTGTATCATACCAGTGTTGCAACTATGTAACGCTGGCGATAAATGCGTGATGCGTCGACGACTTAATAATAGCAGATATTATAGAAAAATCTATAAGTTATGGCGCAATGCTTGACTATTGCTGCGCTATGTCAAATATGTCGCTATTTTGTGACAGACAAACCACAATCAGGCCCGCACTTTCTCCCTCGCAGGGGAGAATCCGGCGGGAAAGCCGAGGAAACGCCCATGAAATATTTACACACTATGGTCAGGGTGACGGACATCGAGCAGTCGTTGCGCTTCTATCGGGACGCGCTCGGTCTTTCTGAATTATCGCGGCGCGACTACCCGCAGGGCCGCTACACCCTGGTGTTTTTGGCGGCGCCCGGCGACGACAGCGCGCAGATCGAACTCACGCATAATTGGGATCCGGAAAGCTACGCCGGCGGCCGCAACTTCGGACACTTGGCGTATGCCGTGGACGACATCTACGCCGCTTGCCGGCGCTTGATGGATCACGGGGTCGCGATCAACCGCCCGCCGCGCGACGGCCGCATGGCCTTCGTGCGTTCACCGGACGACATTTCGATCGAACTGCTGCAGAAGGGCGCGGCACTGTCGCCGTCGGAACCTTGGACCACCATGCCCAACATCGGCGTCTGGTAGTGCCTACTCGTCTTTCCGCTCGCGCAGCGAGCGCGCAAAGGACGGGGTCGCATCGACCCCGTAAATTCGACGCGTAGCGCCTGACTAGAACATTTCCGATGCGTCCGGGGTTTTGATGTCGACCGGCGTGCGCGAGGGAATGTGCTCCCCGGTGATCATATCCGCGTAGGCCTGCCCGGGACCGACCATGGGATAGACGCCGGCATCCGGGTCGATCATGACCTCGAGGAAGGCAGCGCCCTCGAAACGGATGAACTCGCCGATGACGCGCGGCACATCGGCTTTCTTGTCGAGCCGCACGGCATATTTGAAACCGTCGGCCTGGGCAGCCTTGACGAAATCCTTGGTGTGCAAGCTTTTGTCGCTGGCGCTGAGGCGGCCGCTGTGGAATAGCTTTTGCCACTGCTTGACCATGCCATCGCCGCAATTGTTGAGCACCACCACTTTGATGGGCAGATCGTAGGTCGTGACCGTTTCGAGTTCGCCGATATTCATCCGAATGCTGGCATCGCCGTCGATATCGATGACCAAACGGCTGCGCTGCGCATACTGGGCGCCCACCGCCGCCGGCAAACCGAAGCCCATGGTACCCATGCTTCCCGACGTCAGCCAGAGCCGAGGACTGCGGAAATCGAAGTACTGAGCCGCCCACATTTGGTGCTGGCCCACGCCGGTGGTGATGATGGCCTCGCCTCCGGTCAGCCGGTTGATTTCCTCGATGACGTAGTACGGTTGAATCAACGCGCTGGCGCGATCGTAGTTCATGGCGTACTTCGTCCGAAGTTCAGCGCAGTGCCGGTGCCACGGCGACCAATCTCGCTTGAAGCCCATGCGCCTGCCGTAATCCATCAAACCGAGCAGCGCGTCCGGCATCAAGCCCACATGACTCCAGTCCACCCGCTTGACCTTGTTGATCTCCGACGCGTCGATGTCCAAATGCGCGATAAATTTGGCGCCGCCGGCGAACTTGGCGGGATTGCCGGCGACACGATCGTCGAAACGGGCGCCGAGCGCGAGCAGGCAATCGCAGTCGTCGACGGCGTAGTTGGCGAACGCCGCGCCGTGCATGCCGAGCATGCGCATGGATAACGGGTGGGTCGTGTCGACGGCGCCGATGCCCATCAGTGTGGTGACGACCGGCACTTGAAATTCCTTCGAAAACTCGCGCAACGCATGCGCCGCGCTGCCGTTGATCACGCCGCCGCCCGCGTAGATCAGCGGGCGCTTCGCGGCGCCCAAGGCCGCGAAGAAATCGGCGCACGCCGCTTCCGGCACTTTGCTCGACTCGAGGCGATTCATCCGCTGCCGATAGCCGGCCACCGGCAGCCGCCCGGCGCCGTGAAACACGCCCTTCCAGTTCTGCACATCCTTGGGTACGTCGAGCACGACGGGACCCGGGCGGCCGGTGCGGGCGATCTCGAACGCCGTGCGTACCGTCGCCTCCAGTTTGGTCGGGTCGGTGACCAGGAAAACGTGCTTGGCCACGGCGCCCATGATGCTGGGCACGGGCGCTTCCTGGAACGCGTCCGTGCCGATGGCCGTGGTCGGTACTTGACCGCAGATGACCACGATGGGCACGGAATCAGCCATGGAATCGCGCACCGGAGTCACCATGTTGGTGGCCCCCGGCCCCGAAGTCACCAGCGCAACGCCCACTCTGCCGCTGGCGCGGGCGAATCCCGCGGCCATGAATCCGGCGCCCTGCTCATTGGCCGGCACGATCAGCGGCATCGCCGACCGGTGCTCCTGGTTGTAACGGAATACGGCGTCGTATATCGGCAGAATCGCGCCGCCGCTATAGCCGAAGATGGTGTCGACGCCCTCGTCCGCCAGCACCTGCACCAGCATCTCGGCGCCCGTCATACTGGCGCCCGCTTGCGGGTGCGCGGCTTGATTTAACATGTCGTATCGGTCTTTCACGGCGAAAGACTAGCAGTTCTCGCCCTGGCGCCCAAGTGCCGCCCTCCCGTATGCTTCACCCTCCATGCGCCACCTCATAGCAATACTTCTGCAAAATGAAGCGGGCGCGCTGACGCGCGTCACCGGTCTCATCTCCTCTCGCGGCTACAATATCGAGTCGTTGTCGGTGGCCCCGACCGATGACCCCACGGTATCGCGTATCACGCTCGTGACCATCGGCTCCGACCCGGTCATCGCGCAAATCAACGCCCAGCTGCTCAAGCTCGTCGATGTCGTGGCGGTCGAGGACATGACCAGCGGCGACCACTTGGCGCGCGAATTGCTGCTGATCAAACTCCAGATCGCGGCCGAACACGTCGAAGCCGTGGGTACGCTGTTGGGTCGGGTCGGCGGCAGGGTGCTATCGTCCAACCCCTCGAGCTTCATCGTGGAGCTGACGAGCACCGAAACCGAGATCGGCGAGTTCATCGCCCACGTCGCCGCCTTCGGCGACATCGTCGAAGTGGTCCGCAGCGGCGTTCTCGGTATCGCCCGCGCCAATCCGAGGCTGCACGTCGTCAAATGAATGCGCCGATCGTCGCTTCGAAGGCTCTCGGGGCCGGCGTCGCAGGCACCCGCCCATTTCGTTGTTGTTGAGGACATCTTTGCGCCATGCCTGAAATCGAAGTCAAGCCCGAACATACCGCCGATCCGAATACGCGCCGCGTCGGAATTCTGGTGGGAGTGGTCGGTATTCTCCTGTCGCTGGTCACCATTGCCTCGCATCGCGCGCATACCCAAGCCGTCATCCACCGAACCGAATCGAATGACGCGTGGGCCTACTACCAGGCCAAGAAGAACCGCGAGTACACCAGCGAAGTGGCTCTGACGCTGCTGCACACGCTTGGCACGGACCCCGCGAAGATGGAGGCGCCGGTTCAAAAGCTCGAGGCCGCCCGCTCCAAGTACACCGCGGATGCCGGGAAGATCCAGGACGACGCCAAGGCGAAGGACGACGAGACCCAGGTCGAGGAGCGCCGTGCCCTGCGCTTCGACATCGGCGAAGGGTTTCTGGAACTCGGCCTGGTCCTGTGTTCCTTGTTTTTCCTGGCACGCAACAATTTCTTCCCCCTATTCGGCGTGCTCGCCAGTGTCGCCGGCGCAGCGATGGGCATTTGGGGCGCCCTGCTTTGATCAAGGTATCGGCGGCAAGGCTCGCCCGCATGCTCGCCGTGCTGGGCATTGCGGCCGCATCCTGCGCCGCAGCGTCCCCGGAATCGGCGGCGCCGGCACCGGCGCGGGTGGAAGCACGCTCCGCGGATTTACTGGCGGTCGGGGTGGCGCACGACGACAGGATGACCATTCGTCTCAGCCGGCTGATCGATAACGCGCCCGTGCGCGACGCCGCGGTGACGGTGACGCTGCGGGGCATCGCGCACCCGACGACGGCCGAAGCCGACGGCAGCTTCACGTTGCAGACCAAAGACCTCGCCATTCCGGGTGCGGCGGTGGTCGACTTTCAGGTGGCGCAGGCCGCGGGAAGCGAGACGCTCAAGGGCACATTGCAGGTCGCCGCGGGCGCAGGTTCCTCGAACGACAAGAATTCCGCCCGGCAGATGTGGTGGTGGGTGCTCAATTTTGCCGTGTGCATCGGTTTCCTGTGGCTCATATCGCGGCGGCGCAGGTCGTCGCCCCAGGAATAAAAACAGCGGTCTCCTAG
>DASYFQ010000026.1:0-39203 GCA_036498345.1 Steroidobacteraceae bacterium | reverse complement strand
TTGACAGCCCGTCCCCGTGCTGACGGCCGAACAGGTAAAGGTGCTGGACGTACTGGTCCAGCCGCTGGGCAACGTACCGAGACCCGAGGTCACCGCCAAATTGCTCGCGAGATTGCCGTCGTCCGTGGTGAATACGACACTGACCGTCGTCGTACTGTTGGTGATGACGGCAAGCGGGCTCTGGCTCGGCGTCCCCACGATGCTATCGTTCGTCGTCGCACGATAGGCGATGTTCAGCGAGCCCGTCTTGGCCACGCCGGCATCGTTCTTGTACGCGTAGCTCAAGCTCAGCATGCCGCTGCCGGCCGCGCTCGGAGCATACGTCAGGGGCAGCTGACAGGCGCTCCCGCCGCCGAGGCCGCTACATGAGAAAGAAGTGGCGCTGCTGCTCCAGCCCGGCGGCAACGAGCTCAGGCTGCTCGTGAGCTGCAACGCGGTGGCGGGGCGGCCATCATCCGTCGTGAACGCAACCGCGACCGCTTGGGTCCCTAAGCCCACCACCGCATTGATCTGGCCGGTCGGTGATGCGGTCGCGACCACATTGTCGTCGGTCGTGGCGGCATAGGCCACATTCAGCGATCCCGTCTTGGCCATCCCGGCGCCATCGGTGTAGGCGTAGTTCAGGACCAGCGTGCCCTTGGTCAAGGCAGCCGGCGCGTAAGTCAGATGCAGTTGGCAGCCGTTGCCGGTGCTGACGCTGCTGCAAGCAAAACTCTTCGAGGAGCTGCTCCAACCGGGTGGCAGCGCGGCCAAGGAGGTGACGTATACGCCGGTGGCCGGCTTGCCGTCATCCGTGGTGAAAGTAACGGCGACAGCCTGTCCGCCGGACTTCTCGATCGCATTGATTTCGCCCGATGGCGAGACGGTGGCGGTCACATCGTCATGGGATGACGTGGAGTAAGGAATATTCAGCGCTCCGGTCCTGGTCGCGCCGGAATTGTCCGTGTAGCTGTAGTTCAATGTGAGCGTGCCGCGAGAGGCCGCCGTCGGCGCGTACGTCAGCGGCAGCTCACAACCGCTGCCCGTGCTCACGATGGCGCACGATAGGCTGCTCGCCGTGCTGCTCCAGCCCGCCGGCAACGTGGAGAGATCGGTGGTCAGCGTAAGGCTTGTGGCTGCGTTGCCGTCGTCGGTCGTGAAATTCACGCTGACCGGCTGGTCGCCTCCGACGATGGCGTCGATCTGCCCCGGCTGCGACGCTGCGGCAACGACATTGTTGTGCGCGGTGGCGGCATACACGATGGTCAGCGAGCCGCCGGTACTGGGCATGGTCGCATTATCGACATATACGTAATTAATGGTGACAACGCCGCTGCCGACCGCCGTTGGGGCGTAGGTCAAATTCAGCACGCAGCCGCTGCCCGTGCTGATCGATGCGCAGGCAAGGCTGCTCGGCCCGCTCCAACCGGCCGGAAGGGTTGATCCCAGGCTACCCGATATTCCGAACCCCGAAATCGCGCTTCCGTCGCTGGAATTGAAGCTGATACTGACAGTCTGTTGGGCACCGACAACGACGGAAACGTTACCGGCTACGGAGGGCGTTGCCACCACCAAATTGTTGCTTCCCGTGGGCCCAGTGCTGCCGCCAATCGGGTTACCAGTCGGGCCGCCGCCTGTGCTGCCGGTGCCGCTCGTGCCGCCGCCCGTGGAGTTGGTGGGGCCGCTGTCGCTGCTATACGAACTGGACCCGCAGCCGGAAACGAGCAACAGCGAACAAACGCCGAGAAGCAGTGAACGATGGGCTGATGGCATGCCTTTGGAACGATAATCGTAGGGCCATCAAGTTATGCCGGGACTCGCGGGGGTGGAGGTAACTACGTCACGCAATGCGATGTGCGCGGCCAAGTGGACATAACGTGATCTTCAGGCCCGGAATAGAGGTCGCTAGTCGCGATTGCGGAACCAGCCGCTGACGCTCAGGCGATCCCGCTGGGTCGCCAGCACCGCATGCTCGCGGCCCGGCGTGAGAAAATATACCAAGCGGCCGGCGATCGGCTCGATGTCCCGGTAGCCGTCAGCGGCATCGAAAATCCGCAGCTCGCCGCCCGCCGCGGGTATCCAGTCCTGGTTCAAGTACAGCACCAGGGACACCTGGCGCTGCGCGCGCCCCTGCGGCTGATCGACGTGGCGCGCGTAGCCGGCGCCGGGTGGATACCAGGCGTAATGCAGCTCGAGCTCGAAAAGCCCGAGGAGGCTCTCGCGATTCAACTCCAAGCGCAATCGCTCGAGTTCCTCCAACAGTACCTGCTCCGCCGGCCATAGCGGCGGGGTGATCCAGCAGATGGAGTCGCCGCGAATGTCCTCGCGATGCTGCAAGCTGCCGCCGCCGCCGATACGGGCCGCGTCGAAATCGCCGCGGACGCGACGCAGCCGCGCGCATTCGGCGAGAGCGCGGATCTGCGACGGCGCCAGGAATTGATCCCGAACCGAAATGCCGTCGACCGAGCCTGCATCAATGCTCATGGCAGCAGGCATCCGCGAGTCGCCCTCAGCGGCCGCCCCGCTGCGTTCGTTCGGCCATGCGGCCGCGCCGCGCCTTCCTCTTGCGGGCCGCGCCCTTCGTGGCGGCAACGCGGCTCGGCGGCGCACGCCGCCCAGGCTTGCGCGGCCTCTTGGCCGCCTCCAGCATGCTGCCGCGGCAATTCACGGCACCGCAGCGACACGCGTAGATTTTATCGACATTGGGCGCGTCGTCGTCGTCGCGCTGGATCTGATAGTCGTAGGACAGCTCTTCGCCAGGCTGTATGGTCCGAATCGCTTCGATGAAGATGCGCTTGTTCACGGTGGTGCTCTCGCAATTCGGATCGCAACCATGGTTGATGTATCTCGCCTCGTTGCCGTTCACACCGGCATCGATCACCGTCTTCGCGTCGACCGTGAACAGAAACGTATGGTTATCGTTCGGATCCTTGTCCTCGTAGCGCGCGTCTGCTTGTGCGTGGCTCACGCGGTCACCGAGGTACTCGATGATCGTCGTGCCCTTGCGAATGCGGCGCGCGGCGAATACGCCATGCCCGTGGATGGGGGAATGTCGCACTTCGAATAAGGGACCGCGGCGGGGAGTCGGGATTTTTTTCATACGGCGATGGGCGCTTTGATGGCAGGATGGGAATGGTAATCGAGGATTTCAAAATCCTCGAAGGTGTAGTCGAACAGGCTCGGCGGTTTGCGCCGAATCGCCAGCCGCGGCAGGGGGTACGGCGCGCGAGTCAGCTGCAGATCGGCCTGTTCCAGGTGATTCAGGTACAGATGGCAATCGCCGCCCGTCCAGATGAAGTCCCCGACCTCGAGATCGCATTGCTGCGCCAGCATGTGCGTCAGCAAGGCGTAGGAGGCGATATTGAAGGGCACGCCGAGCAGCGCGTCGGCGCTGCGCTGGTATAGCTGACAGGACAAGCGGCGGTCGGCGACGTAGAACTGGAATAGGGCGTGACAGGGCAATAGCGCCATCTGATCCAATTCCCCGACATTCCATGCGCTCACGAGGATGCGCCGCGAATTGGGATTGCTTCTCAGCTGCTCGACCACCCGTGCCAGTTGATCGATGGTCCGGCCGTCGGCTGCCGGCCAACTGCGCCACTGTTTGCCGTACACCGGTCCCAGGTTGCCGTCCTTGTCCGCCCACTCGTCCCAAATGCTGACGCCGTGGTCGCGCAGATACTTGACGTTGGTGTCGCCGGTGAGAAACCACAGAAGCTCGTGAATGATGGAGCGCAGGTGCAGTTTCTTTGTGGTCACCAGCGGAAACCCGGCAGTGAGATCGAAGCGCATTTGATACCCGAACACGCTCAAGGTGCCGGTGCCCGTGCGATCGTCCTTGCGAGCGCCGTGCTGCCTGATGTGGCGCAAAAAATCGAGATACTGCCGCATTAAGCCTTCACTGCTTCCAAATTGCCGGTCGCCGCGTTACGCCGATAGGCATAGATCATCAGCCCGCCGCCGATGACGATCATCGGTATCGTCAGCACCATGCCCATGGTCAGCCAATCGCCCACCAGATACCCGATATTCGCATCGGGTAGGCGCACCCACTCGACCGTGAACCGCGCGCATCCATACACGAGCAGGAACAGGCCCGTGGGCGCCAATCGCGGCCGCGGCTTGCTGGTGTACCACCAAAGCACCGAGAACAGCACCAATCCCTCGAGGGTTGCTTCATAGAGTTGCGAGGGGTGCCGCGAGATCAGTACGCCGTCAGCGTTCGGCACCCCAAAGCCCCAGGGTAGGTCCGTCGGCTTGCCCCAGAGCTCGCCATTGATGAAGTTGCCGAGCCGGCCGAACAGAAGGCCGAGGCCCGGCAGGGGCGCCAGAAAATCCAACACGTCGGGAATTCGCTTACCCTTGACCCGCGCGAAGACGCCGCCTGCGACCAGTACCCCGGTCATCCCGCCGTGAAAGGACATGCCGCCGTCCCAGATATGAAAGACGTTCAGCCAATTCTCGGCGATCACGTCGTGGCCGTAAAAAATGCACCAACCGACCCGACCCCCGACGATGACGCCGATGGCGCTGTAGAAAATGAGATCATCGATATCGAGAGCAGTCCAGGTCGAACCCGGTTGCTTCGCACGGTATCGCGCCAGCCACCATGCGGCGACGAAGCCGATGAGGTACATGAGGCCGTACCAGTGAATGCGCAGGGGTCCAACACCGAATACCGGACCGATCGAGATGGCAATGGGGTTGATATGCGGATAGGTGAGCATGCGCGCTACTTTAAACTCTCATTCACTCGACAGAAATAGGCTTTTAAATAACGCGTCTCGGGAATCGCAGGATGCACCGGGTGGTCCGGCGCCTGACCGCCTATTTCCAAGATCTGCAGGTGTCTGTCGGCCGTCCTCGCCGCCTTGGCAATGGCATCCTGCAAGTCCTCGGGACTCACGTGATAGGAACAGGAGCACGACACCAGAATACCGTCATCGGCGATCACCTGCATTGCCAGCTGGTTCAAGCGCTTGTATGCGGCCAGCGCCTTCGGCAAATCCTTCTTACGCTTGGCGAACGCCGGCGGATCGATCACGACGATATCGAATCGGGCGCGCTGCTTGGCCAAATCCTCCAGCACATCGAAGGCATCGCCCCTGAGGGTGGTGAGTTTGCTGCCGTTGCGTTCATTGACGCGATTGCGTTCGGCATTGCTCGCCGCCAATTCGAGCGCGGCCGCCGAGCTGTCGACGCATACCACCTCGCGCGCGCCGCTGTGCGCGGCACGCACACCCCAGGCTCCGACGTAGCTGAACACGTCCAGGACGCGCGCGCCCGGTCGCACGTATTTCGACAGCGCCCGGCGATTGGACGCCTGATCGAAAAACCATCCGGTTTTCTGGCCCTCGGCCAAGGGCACCTGAAATTCGAGACCATCCTCCAGGACCTGCCCCAATTCGTCGAACTTCCCCGTCGCGGTCTCCACATAACTGGGCAGGCCCTCCATTTCGCGAGCCGAGCTGTCATTTTTGAAGAGCAGCGCGTCGCAATGCAAAACCTGCTCCAAGGCTTGTTGAATCTGCGATTTGAGCTTCTCCATACCGGCGGTCCCGATCTGCACGACGCAGGCAGAACCGTAACGGTCGATCACCAGCCCGGGTAACCCGTCGGACTCCCCATACACCAAACGATAGTAGGGCTTTGGATACAGTCGCTCGCGCAAGCTGAGCGCCGAGCGTATGCGCCTCGCCAGCCAAGCCACATCGGGAAGCTTCCATGTTCCCAACATGCGCGCGCTGATCAGCGACTGCGGATTGACATAGGCCAAGCCCAATGCCTTATCGTTGTGCGCCAGCACACGCACCAGCTCGCCCGCCGTGAATTTGGTCAGAGGGGTTTGCTGAGTATCGACCTCGTTGCTGAAGATCCACAGATGGCCCGCGTGCAGACGGCGATCTTCGTTACGTTTCAAGCGCAGGGTGGGCAACTCTGCCGCTAGCCTAGGGTCAGACATGGAATGTACTTCAGATATAGTGATGCCCATTCTAACCGACGCGGAGCGGTAACATGCAGCGCAATCGCCTAGCCGCAGAAACCAGCCCGTATCTGTTGCAGCACGCCGATAATCCCGTGGACTGGTATCCCTGGGGAGAGCAGGCGCTGCTCGCGGCCAAGCAGCGTAACAAGCCCATTCTCTTGTCCATCGGCTATTCGGCCTGCCACTGGTGCCATGTGATGGCGCACGAGTCCTTCGAAGACCCCGCTACGGCCGCACTGATGAATGAGCTGTTCATCAACATCAAGGTGGATCGCGAAGAGCGTCCTGATTTGGACAAGATCTATCAGGTGGCGCAGCAGCTGATCACTCATGGCTCCGGCGGCTGGCCGCTCACCATGTTCCTCACCCCGGACGAACAAGCACCCTTCTTCGGCGGCACGTACTTTCCCAAGGCGCCGCGCTACGGGATGCCTGCGTTCAGCGATCTGCTGCGGCGCGTGGCCGACTACTATCACAACCACGGCGCAGAGATCGCCCAGCAAAATCAGCAATTGAAGCTGGCGTTCGCGGGCATTGCGCCGGAATCGGCGCCCGACGGCATCGCCTTGGACGCATCGCCGCTGCGCGAGGCGCGCTCGAGTCTGGAGCGGTCCTTCGACGCACAATTCGGCGGTTTCAGCCAGGCCCCTAAATTTCCCCATCCGAGCAGCATCGAGCGCTGCTTGCGGCAATGGCATGGCACGGCGGCTTCGACCAGCCCGGATCTCAAGGCGCTGTACATGGCGAGCCTCACGCTGACCCGCATGGCCGAAGGCGGAATTTACGATCAGCTCGGCGGCGGATTCTCGCGCTATTCCGTCGATGGCCAATGGATGATTCCGCACTTCGAGAAAATGCTCTATGACAATGGCCAACTGCTGTGCGAATTCTCGCGTGCCGCCCTAGCCACCGGTGAGGCGCTGTTCGCGCGCATCGCCGGCGGCACCGCGGACTGGGTACTACGGGAGATGCGCTCGCCGCAAGGCGGCTTTTACTCCAGCCTCGATGCGGATTCCGAGGGCCACGAGGGAAAATTCTATGTATGGACGCGGGCCGAGGTCCAAGCGCTGCTCACGACGCAAGAATATGCCGCGTTTTCACGCCGTTTTGGTTTGGATCGAAGCGCTAATTTCGAGGGCGAATGGCATTTGCACATCCATGAATCCATCGATGCCATAGCTGCGGCGCTCGGCGAATCCGCGCAGGACGTCACTGCGCTGATCGAATCGGCGCGAGCCAAATTATTTAAAGTGCGCGAGGCCCGCGTGTGGCCGGCGCGCGACGAGAAAATTCTCACCGCGTGGAATGCGCTCATGATCAAGGGACTCGCGATTGCGGCGCGGGTGCTGCATCGGCCTGACTTGGCCGACGCGGCCACGGCGGCCGTCGATTTCATACGCGGCACTCTGTGGCGCGACGGCCGCCTGCTCGCGACCCACAAGGACGGGCGCGCGCACCTGCCGGCCTATCTCGATGACTACGCCTTTCTCGCCGATGCCCTGCTCGAGCTGTTGCAGACCCGCTGGCGCAGCAGCGACTTGGACTTTGCGCGTCAATTGACCGACGTTCTGTTGTCGCAGTTCGAGGATCCGCAGAGCGGCGGATTTTTCTTCACTGCCGCCGATCACGAGCGACTCCTCCACCGCAGCAAGACGTACAGCGACGATTCTCTGCCATCGGGAAATGGGGTTGCGGCATCGGTGCTGTGCCGCCTCGGATACTTGCTCGGCGAGCTGTCCTATTTGGGTGCCGCCGAACGCACCTTGCGGGCGGGATGGCCCATGCTCCAGCAATACCCCCAGGCACATATGAGTCTGGTGAATACGCTGGAGGATTTCCTGGCGTCCATGCAAATAGTGATTATTCGCGGCGACGCGCCGCAACTCGAACGCTGGTCCGCGAGCTTGAGCACCTTGTACGCGCCGACACGCATGGTATTCGCCATTCCGCCCGACGCCGCGGGCCTGCCGCCCGCGCTTGCAGCCAAACGCGCTGCGGCCCACACCGTGGCTTATGTGTGCACGGGCATGACGTGTTCGGCGCCGTTCGCCGACTTGAGCGAGATTGCACGCGAGCTCACGCTGCGCATCGACTAGTCTTGCGGTTAGCGCCCCGGCGTTCACAGCAAACAGCGCGCGTATTATTACAATATCTACACGTTGCCGCGCCGTTTCAGGTGATCGTTACATTCGCTTCACAGTAGTGGCAACCATGCCCCCGCTATCGTTAGATGGATATGCGCCATGGCTGGCGTTGCCTCAGGGCACGTTCACGGGAGCGATCACAGTGTCAACACAACGAGAACGAAGTCGCAGCCTTGCATCGCGCGCCGTAGGCGCGATGAGCGTCGCAGCGGTGCTCGCGCTGTTGAACGGCTGCATAGTCCAGGAGCGAGTCTACGGACCGCCTCCGGAGGACAGCCCCCCGCCGAATGAATATCCGTCGACGCCGCAGTATCCGCCAGCCTCGCAGCAGTACCCGCCAGCCTCGCAGGAATACCCGCCAGCCTCGCAGGAATACGCGCCGGCTGCGCCTTCGTACGGGTATGCCGGAGTGCAAATAGAAGTTCGGACGACGGAACCACCGCCGCCGCTGCCGGACTATGAGCAGCCGCCGTGTCCGGAACCCGGGTACTTGTGGACGCCGGGCTATTGGGGCTACGGCGATGAAGGGTACTTTTGGGTTCCTGGAACTTGGGTCATGCCGCCGCAAGTGGGCCTGCTATGGACTCCGGGGTATTGGGGCTGGGGCGGCGGCGCGTTTCTGTTTCACGCCGGCTATTGGGGTCCGCACGTCGGGTTCTACGGCGGAGTCCATTACGGCGCCGGCTACACGGGGGAAGGTTTCGAAGGCGGTCGCTGGGAACACGACCACTTCAGGTACAACACCGCGGTCAACAATATCAACACCACGATCATCCACAACACATACAACCAGACGGTAATCAACAACATTACCGTCAACAAGGTGAGCTACAACGGCGGCGCAGGAGGTATCGCGGCGGCACCGAGCCATCAGGACCAACTGGCGGCGCGCGAGCGGCATGCTCCGCCGCCGATGCTGCAGAGACGCCATATCGACGAAGCGGGCCGGACTCCCGAGCTGCAGGCAAGGTTCAATCAAGGCCGCCCGCCAATTGCCGCCACTCCGCGGCCGGCCGCTTTCACTGCGCCGAACATCGTCCGGGCGCGCGGTGCCCTGCCACCTACCGCGGTCCCAGGCGCGGAAGCCGCCTACCGTCCCGCGCTCCAGCCCCATCCGGGTAATCGTGAGCCAACCCCCTATCGAGACGCCACTCCGGCGCAAAGTCCACAGGCGATGACCACGACGGCGCCGACCGGTGCGCCACAGCAGCAGCCGCGACTCCGCCCGGAATTCGCGCAGCCTCAGCAACGGCAACCCCAAGCGCCCTCTGCGGAATATCAGCAGCGGCCGCAACCGCAGGCGCCCGCTGCGCAGTATCAGCAACGACCGCAGCCGCAAGCCCCCGCCGCGCAGTATCAGCAACGGCCACAGCCTCAACCGCCCGCTGCGCAGTATCAGCAACGGCCGCAGCCTCAACCGCCCGCTGCGCAGTATCAGCAACGGCCGCAACCTCAACCGCCCGCTGCGCAGTATCAGCAACGGCCGCAGCCGCAAGCCCCCGCTGCGCAGTTTCAACAACGGCCGCAGCCGCAAGCCCCCGCCGCGCAGTTCCAGCAACGGCCGCAGCCGCAAGCCCCCGCTGCGCAGCCCCAGCAACGGCCGCAGCCGCAAGCCCCCGCTGCGCAGCCCCAGCAACGGCCGCAGCCTCAAGCTCCGCGCCAGCCGGCGCCGGCCGATGGCAGACACGAAGGCAATCGCGACAACGGTACGCGCTGACCCCAATCGCGGCAGCGCAGGGGATGGCGAGGGGTCTGGCGCTATAGCCTGGATCTCCGGGCCATAGCTGCTGGTTCAGCCTGCGAGCGATTCCACAAAGCGCGCAATCGACATCCACGCCGCTGTGGAGCTCAGGGGTACGCAAAGGATTTGTACGGCGAGGATGACTGACCCTGCGATGAAATACACCGGATAGGGGCGGCCGCGTGTCCGCCAATCGTAGGTGATGGCTGCGACGATCAGCAGATCGACGCACAGGCCCGGCGGTACGGCGACAAATACAGGTGGCGGACCAACGCCGCCCGGCGGCGCGAAGAGCGCGAGGAATACCCGCGCGACGGCAGCTTGCATCAGGGGAATCATGGCCATGAGCATCAGCCGCTTATGGATCTCCGGCCGACGCACGTTCACAATCGCCAGGGTAAAAAGGATGGCGAAGACCACGAGTCCGCTCAGCGCCACGATCGAGAACCGCCGCCCCTGATCGCCCATGTCGAGTATGTCCGCGTGCTTCATCGACGCTATTGACGCGAGAACGACAGTACCGGCCATCGCGGTCGCGAGCGATACTCCGGCCACGCCCCAACTACGGTGACTCATCACGCGGCCGCGAGCGACCAGCATCGTCTGCACGAGGAAGAACAGCGTCCACGAGAAAAATAAGAAGCCGTGGATGTGAAGGATGGGCGGTCCGACGAATGAGCCTGTCGCGAGCTTCGCCCAATAGGTCGGAATGAACCCGCCAAAGGCGATCAGGACGTATATTCCCGCCATCCAAACGTAGAATCGCGGGCCGCCGCCGCGCGCCTCGTCAATCGTGGTCGCCGCCATGCGCCCTCTCCCTCTGTGGCTTCGGGCCACTATTGGAAACAGATCGTGCAGGACAATCGCTTCTTGTACGTCGAAACTCTATCGAATTGCACCCTTGAAGTCACGAAACCGCATGTCCGCTCCAGCCCCTTCGGCACACGTGCGGATTTCGCGACGCGTTGCCGCCGGAGCCGCGCTCGACAATCCTGTAATCCTCACGCACTATTGCCCCGGGGGCCGTTGATCACTATAAGAATCTCGCGAAGCCGGAGGCATCGTATGCAGCGTCCCACACCGACTGTGCGCACAGTCATGTTGCCCACCGCGACGCTATTGGGCTTGGTCATCGGACTGTCGTCCGTGGGCGCCATCGCCGGTGATCTTGGCGGCAATACGAGCAATCAGCTCGAAGAAGTGGTGGTCAGCGCCCAGAAGGTCACTGAAGACGTGCGCAGGGTACCCGCCAGCATCTCGGTCGTGTCGGCTGCCGACATCACCGAACTGCACATGGTCGAGATCGCTGATCTGACGCGGGCCGTGCCCAATTTGTCTTTCACCACGCAGGGCGGCCCGGGAAATCAGAATCTCGAATTGCGCGGCATCAGCTCGACCGCCGGCTCATCCACCGTTTCCGTTTACCTCGACGATATACCGATGACGGTGCGCAACCTCGATACTCAGGGGCAGGCCGAACCCGGATTCTTCGATGTCGAGCGCGTCGAAGTCTTGCGCGGTCCCCAAGGCACACTCTACGGGTCCAGCTCCGAAGGCGGCACGATTCGCTACATCTCGAATCCAGTCAGCCTCGACACGCTGAGCGGCTCGGTCTATTCGGATTTGTCATGGACCAAACATGGCGATACCAACTACACCGAGCGCGCGATCGTGAATCTTCCCATCATCACCGATCAGCTCGGACTGCGGGCGGGAATCGTCACGACCGAGAACAGCGGTTATGTCGATCACTACGATCCCGACAACGTCGGTCAACTGGTGGCGCGGGGAGTCAACGGAATTCGGGAAACCACCGCACGCGTCGCTCTGGAATGGCGTCCCGCCGATGGCTTGGTGGTGAAACCGTCGGCATTGTATCAATTGACCAAAAGCGACGATCTGGACGTGCTGGATCTCGGCTCCGCCGACCTGTTGTCGCAGCACAAGCGTGTGGCGGAGCCCAGTAAGGACACTCTCGTCGTGCCCAGTTTGACCGTGGGTTACGATCTGTCCTGGTCCGATTTGACGTCCGTGACCAGTTACTTTTACCGCGACTTCGACCGCATCGTCGACGGCACGTTCTATAATTCCGGCTATATAGGCTCGGTCATCGACGGTGCCGGGCTCACGGGATTGGATGGCAATCTGGACGGTAATCTGGTGGGCAACGTCGGCTCGCCAGTTCACTATCGGGTTCGAACCAAGCAATTCTCCCAGGAGCTGCGGCTTGCCTCCAAGCCCTATGCACCCGGCGGCACGCCCGTCACATGGATCGCCGGCCTGTTCTATTCCGGCCAGAAAATCGACTCTCGTGATTTCGAAACGGCTCCTGGCCTCAACAATGCGATTTCGACCATCTATGGCCCCGGCACATTGACGTCCCCGGCCTTCCTCAACGCCTTCGGCAACCCGCCCGTTCCAGTCTTTCCAAACGACACGGTGTATCTCTCGAACAAGTTTTACACCGAAGACCAATACGCCGTGTTCGGCGAGGCGACTTATCACATCACGCCGGCGCTGCGAGTCACCGCGGGTCTGCGCTATCTCACCGCCAGCACGTCGCTGTTGCGGGTCGGCGGCTACTACTTCGCTCTCGGCTCGCCCGGCGCCGAAACCATCCGGAGCCACGGCAAGCCCACGACGCCGAAGCTCACCGTGACCTACGACTTGGATGCGGATACCTTGGCGTACGCCACGATCAGCAAGGGCTTCAGGCTTGGCGGGCCGAATCGCCCGCTGCCGTCGTTTTGTCCGAGCGAACCCAGCACGTACGGACCCGACTCGCTCTGGAATTACGAGGGCGGCGTCAAGTCGCTGTTGATGGAGGGACGGCTGTCGGTATCGGCGGATGTTTTCTATATCAAGTGGCAGAACATCCAAGTGGACATCAATCTGCCGTGTACCTTCGACTACAACACGAACGCGGGTGCTGCCCGAAGCTACGGCAGCGAAGCTGACCTGAAATTCAAGCCGATGTCGTATCTGACCCTCAACCTGGCCGCCGGATATACCAACGCAACCTTCACGCAGGACGTGTCCGCGCTCGGCATCACGAGCGGACAGCAAATCCCCGGTGTGCCGCGCTGGAGCGGCGACGTTGCGGCGCAGTTTCGCGCACCCGCCGGCCCCAGCATTTCCGTCTTTGCCACGGCCGATTGGAATTACGTGGGCGCAAGTCACGGCACGGTGGGCGTGACCGATCCGGATTTCAATCGCCCCTCTTACGCGGTAATGGCGATGACCGCGGGGGCCGCCTACCGGAATTGGGAATTCTCGCTTTTCGCCAAGAACTTGCTCGACGATCATAAAATCATTCAGCGCCCGAACCTGCAGACCGTCAACCGCGGTTACACGCTCGTTCCACGCACTATCGGGATCTCCGCCTATTTGAAATTGTAGATCCGCGCCGCATCCTGCGGTATCAGCCGAACCGGACACGGTCCCGGCTGATACCGCCCAATGCTCACCGTGTGGCCTCCAACAGGAACCAGGCGCGATGCTCGGCCTCGTCGATCCAGTTCTCGATCAGGCTGGCGGAAGCGACGTCGCCATACTCGTCACAAAGGGCGTGTACGCTTCTCAGGCTGGCCGTCAATTGTCTATTATCTTCTCGAAGTTCCATGAGCATGTCCTGGGCGGCGACGTGCTCCCCGTCGTTATCGGCGATGCGCTGAAGCCGGCCGATCTGCCCGATCGAGCGCAAGGTGGTCCCGCCGATCTTTCTCACGCGCTCGGCGACCGCATCGGTTGCAGCGAGTATCTGCCCGCTCTGTTCGTCCAGCAGCAAATGATAATCGCGGAAATGCGGCCCCGATATGTGCCAATGGAAATTCTTGGTCTTGATGTACAGGGCGAACATATCCGCCAGGACGGCCGTCAAGGCGTGGGACATTTTCGTAATTGCGTTCGGCTGGAAATCTCCGGGCGAATCGCCTGACTCGAGCCGCCGAAGGTCTGTCTCTCGCCGGGACTCTGCTTCTCTAAGGTTCATGGTTCCTGCTCCTGTTGGTTCACGGTGACGCTTGCATGGCCGCGCCATGCCCATGAACGGACGATGGAACAGATCTAGCGATAGTGGAAATGAATTGCATCTATTCGATTGATTGACACATCCTATTGCGCGCGACGCGGACGAACCATTGACGATAAGTGTGGGCGCAAGCGGACTCGAGTCGCGCAGCGGCAATCAATTGCTATGCTAGAGGCTTCCGATCTTCATCCGAGCATCTCGTGACGCGTCCGACGAAGAAAACATTCACAGCGCTGCTCGGGCCTTCCCGCTCGAAGATCTCAGCGTCGCGCAAGCCGCTGGCACCTGATGACAATCCCGCCCTGCAGGCGATATGGCACGCGGTCTGTGCGATACCACGGGGGCAAGTCTCCACTTACGGGGCTGTCGCCCGCGCCGCCGGTTTTCCCGGCCGCGCACGCCAGGCTGGATTTGCGTTAAGGGTGGCGCCCAAAGCGCTCCATCTGCCGTGGCATCGGGTGGTCGGTGCAGGCGGCCGCATCGTGTTCCCGAAGTCATCGGCCGAACACCGAGAACAAGTCCGACGCCTGCGCGCCGACGGCGTCTTGGTACAGAACGGCCGTGTAAGGAGTTTTGCCATGACGCGGGTCGAGGACGTATAGGTACCGCCCCTCCCGCACGTCAATCGGCGCTCAAACGGCCCCGAATGTCGGCGGCTATGCGCCTTTTGAGTTCACCGTGCAGCGCCTCGGAGTAGGTCGGCGCGGCATTCCAGTCGAGGGCCCAGGGCTGTGCCGTCCGCGTCGCCTCGGGCTCCGTGGTGTGGCGCGGAAAAATATGCGCGTGCAGCGCCGGATCGACATTGCCGTAGATCGCGTAATTGACGCGCAGGGCCTGGGTTGTGGCCAGTAAGGCATCGCCGACCATCGCCATATCGGATAAGAATTGCCCACGCAATTCGGACGGCAACGCATTCAGATGCGGCACGACCGGATCGGGCACCAGCAGGCAATAGCCGGTCAGCACCTGGCGCTCGCCCATGACCACCCAGCCGGAACGCAGTTGGATAACCCTCGCCGGATAGTTCGCGGCCCGGCAGCGATCGACCATGGCGTGTATGACGGTAGGCTGTGTCATTGCCCGAGGGCTTTCGCCACTGTCGCGGCATCGACCGGTGCCGCCGAGTTGCCGAAATTCGCGCGCAAATAGGAGAACAGCGCGGCGGCGTCCGCCGGCTTCATCCACCCGAATTGCAGCATCTGGGTGGGATAGCGCCCAGCAGGCATGGAGGAAGGCCTTTGCCCCTTGATTACCCATAGCGCCAATTGCGCAGGGTCCCCGAGCACTATGGGCGAACCGGCCAAGCTCGGATACACGCCCGCGATTCCCATTCCTGTCTGTTGATGGCAGGGCACGCAGTTGCCGCTATAAATGCGGGAACCGGCTTGCGCCGGAGATGCTCCCGCATCGCTAGAGTCAGCGGCAGCGGCCGTTGCCGTGAGCGGGCCCGAATTCGCCTGGGGCTGGCCGGGCTTTTTTTTCGGAGAGCAGGCGCTAAGGGCGGCGGCGAACATCAGCATGATCAAGACGTTTCGGATCGACATATGCTAAATCGTATCAAATGGCGAAGCGGAGTACCTCCATGTTGCGACTCGGTTCGGTATTGCGGCTCGCTGCGAGGTTGCGGCTCGGTTCAGGGCTGCCGCTCGGTAGCGGATTGCGGCTCTGTGCAGCAACCGTGGCCGCGATCGCTTGGGGCTTCGCGTCGACCGCGCTTGCGCAGGCACCGGCCGAAGACGCCCTGAAGCGGATTATCGAGGAAGGTAACCCGGCCTATGTCGACTGGACGGCCGCGTCGAGCGATCGCGATCAGATCGGTAAACTCTACGAAGGCAACGGCTATCGCCTGCTCTGGAGCGATGGCCGGAAGCCTACGCCGCAGGCGATTTCCCTGTTGCAGCAACTGCGCTTGGCGGGGGAGCGCGGCCTGGACCCGGAGGACTATCCCGGCAATCGTCTCGCCTACTTATTGATAGATTTGATCGATGCGCCGCGTGCAGGCATCGAGCAATGGGCTCTCTTCGATGCCGGCTTGTCGCTGGCCGGAATACGATTCCTGTCGGATGTCCATTTGGGGCGAATCGATCCGTCGACGATGGGACACGATCTCAGCATCGGACGCGTCAAGCTCGATATTCCCGCCACCCTCGCCCACCTCGCGGGCGCGATGGATGTCGCCGTGGCCGTCGACGCGCTGGAACCGCAGTTCAGTCACTACGCCCTGCTGAAGCGTCAGTTGTCGCACTATCGGGCGCTGGCGAGCGAGGATGGGCTCAGCGACTTGCCCGCATTGCCCGCGAAGTCGCTCAAACCCGGGGACGATTATTCAGGCGCCGGCAAGCTGCAGCGCCTGTTGGTCGCGCTGGGCGACGCCATGCCGCCCCCGCCGGACGCGCCGGCAGCGCAATCTCTCTCGCCGGAATTGGTCGACGCCCTGAAGCATTTCCAAGGACGGCATGGCGAGAAAGCGGACGGCGTTCTCGGCGCCGCGACATTCACTCAATTGACGCGGCCTCTCAGTCAGCGCGTGCAGCAAATCGAGCTCACCATGGAACGCTGGCGTTGGCTGCCGTCCGAACTCGTGACCGCGCCCATCATCGTCAACATTCCGCAGTTCCGTTTGTTTGCATTCGAATCGACCTCCGATTCGGAGGCCCACATACGCCAGATGGACGTGATCGTGGGCAAGTCCTTCGACTCGACCCAGACGCCGGTGTTCGCCGCCGACATGAGTTATCTGATTTTCAGGCCGTATTGGGAAGTGCCGTACAACATCGCGCTCAAGGAGATCGTACCAACGGCACGCAACAACCCCGCCGACATCGAGCGGCGGCAAATGGAAATCGTCCGCGGCAACGGCGACTCCGCCACGGTCATGCCGAACACCGCCGAGAACGTCGAGCTGGTTGCCAAGGGCACGCTGCGGCTCCGGCAGCGGCCCGGCCCGAACAATTCCCTCGGGCTGGTGAAATTCATGTTCCCCAATCCCTACAACGTGTACCTGCACTCGACTCCAGCGCAATCCCTGTTCGCCGAAACCCGCCGCGATTTCAGCCACGGCTGCATTCGGGTCAGCGATCCCGTCGGTTTGGCCCAATATGCGTTGCGCGATGCGCCGGAATGGACGCGTGAGAAGATTCTCGCCGCGATGGACGGCGACAAGCCGCTCACGGTGACCCTCAAGAATCGCATTCGTGTGTTCATTGTCTACGGCACCGCCATCGCCACCGAGAAGGGCAATGTGTTGTTCTTCGACGACATTTACCGGCACGATGAGCGGTTGGAAAAGGCGCTGGAGGCAAAGCGCGTACGGAGTTAGCGCGACTATCGGTAACCGGATTAGGGTCGAGAGTTCGGCATCCCGAACTCTCGCGCGGCTCAGCTCGAAATCCGTTCGGACTCGGCAGCCTTGTGCTCTGCACGCGCCGCCCCCCAGACTTCTCGCGCGGCATCGGCATTCATCGCGGCAATGCAGAGCCCAACGATGAGATCAGGCCAAGCAGAATGCGTATAGGCCGTAACGAACCCGGCCGCGATGATCGCGATGTTCGCTACCGTATCGTTGCGAGCCGAGAGAAACGCCGCTCGCGTCAGACTGCCGCCGTGCGCCCGGAAACGCGCCAGCATGAACGCACACGACAAATTGATCGCCAAGGCACCCAGGCCGGCCAGCGTCAGCGGAATCGGTGCCGGTGGCATCGAGCGACGCATCCTCCAGGAAGTCGATGCTATCCGCGAAGAGCGAGACCGAGCCGATAGCCAGGGCAACAGCAAACTCGACCCCGAAATAGAGCCGTGGCTTACGCATCGGTAGAGGGATTCAATGACACCGGCTGCGCCGTTAGCGCTAGCCCCGCCACGTCCGAAATGCGCCCGTGTCCAGGTGCACGAAATCCGACTTGCGGTAGTAGCCGACGCCGCCGCGTTTCAGGTCCAAGGCGCGGGCGGCGAGTTCGGCGCAATCGACACCGGCAATGCGCACATCGATGGCTCGTCCTTCGATATGCAGACTATGCTGAGCGACTCCGGTGCTCCGCTCATGCAAATGGGCATTGGTCTGCGGGGATCGATAGCCTGAGATGACCTTGAACGCCGGATCGACCCCCAGGCTTTGCGCCACTTGGAGGAGGTAATCCAAGAGGCCGGGGTCGATGGCATGCCGCTCGCCGGTGCGAAAATCTCGCAGCGCCACTTCGATGGCTGCGAGCGCTTTCGGCACATAGGCATCATCGCGAAAATATTCGATATCCAGCCGCTCGTCCGTGTGCAGATTCAGCAGCAGGATGCGTCTCGGCGCAACACTGCCGGGCTCGGGGTCTCGGCGGCCGGCCGCACGCTGATTCGCCGCCGCCCGGGCGGGCACGGTTCCCGCCAGGAAGGCCGCCGCCGACACGCCGGCCAGCGCCCCGCCCGTTTTCAATACCCTGCGCCGGTTCCACGTCATCGACGGCCCCCGTCGGTGACCAGCCGTCCGCCATCGAGCGCCAGTACGGTGGCACGCGGGAAGAAGTTGAACTCCGACGCCGACGCCCATGTATAGGCACCCATCGCGCGGCCGACGATGAGATCGCCTATGTCGAGTTTGGGGAGTTCCAAGTGTTCGTTGATGACGTCGATGCTGTCGCAGGTGGGGCCCGCGAGCACCGATGGGTGCATCTCGCCCGGAGGCACCAGCGCCTCGACCGGGTAGGTGGCATGGTCGTAGATCTGACCGCTGTAACTGCCGTACAAACCATCATCGAGGTAGTACCACCAACGGCCGTCGCGCTGCGCACGGCCCATTACCGAGGTCACCGAGATCGCCGCGGGAGCAGCGATGTAGCGGCCCGGCTCTGCGATGATGCGCACCGTGGAGGGAAGATTCCTCAACGCTGCGCGAATCGGTGCGCAGAATTCCTCGATCGGCATGCTGCGCTGCAGATAGTCCACCGGAAACCCGCCGCCGATATCCAAGATACCGGGAGTGTGCCCTGCCTGCGTCGCAAGCCGCAGGAGCTCATCGCATCGGGCAATGGCCTCGACGAACATCGCGGGTCCGGCCGCCTGGGATCCGACATGAAACGACAAGCCGTCGATCTTGATGCGCAATTCGGCCGCCAGCTGGAACAGCTCGGCAACGGCCTCGGGGTCACAACCGAACTTTCGCGACAAATCGCATCGGGCCTCGGGGCTGCTGAACGAAACGCGAATCAGCAGCGAGGACCGGTTGCGATACTTCACGAATTTACGCAGTTCGTCGGGATTGTCGATGACGAATCGATCGACCCCATAGGCTAAGGCGGTTCGAATATCGCTGTCGCGCTTGATCGGGTGGGTATGAATGCAGCGTTCGGGTGCCACCTTCAGGCGCCGCACCAGTTCGACTTCGCCATTGGTCGCCAAATCGAAGCAAGCGCCTTCAGCGTTCAGCGTATTGATGACGGACGAGTGCGGCAGTGGCTTCAGCGCATAGTGAAGGTCGACGCCGGGCATCGCCGCCGCGAGGCGTCGATATTGCCCGCGCACGCGCTCGACATCGATGACGAATAACGGTGAGCCGTAGCGGGTCACCAAGCGCTTGACGGACTCGTGCGCGAACGGATCCAGTGCAGGGTCGAGCTCCAACGGCTCGTCGGTGACGGAACGAGGGCTCGACGACGATTCGGCCACTAACCGACGCTCAGCTCGAGAGAATCGTCTCCCAGGCCGCTGGCGCGCTGCAAACGGTCGAGAATCGCCGCCCAGCGTTCATCCTGAGGCAGGCCTTGAACAAAAATTCTCACGCAGCCGGCGCGATCCAGCGTTCGTAGATGGTTGTAGAGATTGTGCGCGTAGATATCGGGTCTCTTACCCGCGTTGATCCAGGTCATGTGGCGCTGGGTCTGCAACGGCGGGCGCATGGCGAGCACCGCCACTTTTTCCTCGCGCGCGGTAACCTCGCCGGCGCGCACTTCGAGATCGTCCGAGGGCACGATCTCGAGGGGAGTGGACGGCGCATAGTGCAGAGCTCGGTCTCCCGGCGCGCGGGGAATGACTCCGCCAATCGCGAGGTTTCCGACCACCTGCTCGAGCTGCGACCGAGTAATGAATCCCGGCCGCAACAAGCGCGCCTCATTGTCGAGACATGACACGATGGTCGACTCCAGCCCGATCGGTGAATCTCCGCCGTCCAGGATGACGCCGACCGTATCGCCGAGCTCGTCGCGCACGTGTTCGGGCTTGGTCGGGCTCAAGCGCCCGTAGCGATTGGCGGACGGCGCCGCGATCCCTCCGCCGAAGGCATTCAACAACTGCTGTGCCATGGGATGCGAAGGAATCCGGATTCCGATGCTGTCCTGACCGCCGGTGACGATGTCGTTGACGTTGTCCGCCTTGGGCAGTATCAGGGTCAAGGGACCCGGCCAGAACTTGGCGGCCAGCTGTTCCGCGACCGGCGGCAGCGAGGACACCCAGCGATGCAAATACCGCGGATCGTCCAAATGCACGATCACGGGATGATCGGGCGGACGCCCTTTCACCTCGAATATCTTGCGCACGGCGGCCGGATTGGAGGCGTTCGCCCCGAGCCCGTAGACGGTTTCGGTCGGGAACACCACCAAATCGCCGGCGCGCAGGGCTTCGACGGCTTCTTCGATTTCGGTCTGAGTAGCTCTTACCACGGACGCATGATATCAAGACTGCGATATCAGCAAAGCTCGCTGACGCTTCCGAGTGGCATATCTGTGCCGTACTGCCGTTTTTGCTCTCATGGGCGGCCGTGGGTGAGTGACTAACTGCCGGCTTGGGTGACGAATTACTGTGCTTACTCAACCGAGGGGTCAACTGTCGGCGGAAGGATACATTGCATGAACACCAAGTCGAGCCAGCGGCCGAACTTGAATCCCACCTCGCGAAAATAGCCGACGCTGATGAATCCAAGGCTCTGATGTAGTCCGATCGACACGGCATTGTCGGCATCGATGCCGGCAATCATGACGTGCTTGTGCATGAGGGCGGCGCGCGCCAAGAGCTCGATCACCAGCGCACGCCCGATACCCTGCCCGCGGCGGTCCACGCGCACATGGACGCTGTGCTCGACACTGTGCCGATAGCAGGGCCACGCCCGAAACTCACCGAAGGTACCGAACCCGGCAATGCCCGATGCGTCCCGCACCACGACCATGGGAAATCCATGGGCCATTTTGGCGTCGAACCAGGTTTCACCCCGGGCCGGCGTGAACTCCTCCTCCGAATAGACCGCGGTCGAGTTGCGGATGACTTCGTTGTAGATCGCCAGAATCTGAGGAAGATCGTGGCGGGAGGCGTCGTCGGCCGCGGGTCTCTGGTCAGTCACGATTGGCACCTGCGCATGGGATCAAGTCTCGCTCATTTTAGACTGCAACCAAGTCTGGCGGCGCAGGCGCACTTGCTGCCGTCATGGAATTCGCAAGGAATTCATGGCCTTGCTTCGGGAATGACGCTCCGGAATGCGCCGTGCGACCGGCGCCGGGCACCGCTTCCCATTCATCTGGTGTTCACGAAGAGTGAATAGAGTGTCGATCCCAAGAATTTGTCCCGCGCAACGTGGCTACGCACCAGCTTAATGAACCGAGGAGGGGATCGCATGAAAACAGCATCACTTGCATTTGCAGTCACGGTGGCACTGGCCGCGGGGGCTCGCGCCGACGATGATCATGCTCGCGGATTTGAATTCAAGCCGGACACTTTGGTGCTCAGCCGCAGCGTCTATGTCGGGACCCCCTCCTTGCTGGTACCCGGCGTGACGTTGTTACCGCCCGGCTGCGTGGCCGGCATGGTCAGCGTTCCGCTCATTGCCGGAGGCACGAACTCGGTCGCGGTGACGTGCAGCACGCCCATCGCCGACGGCACGTTTCCGGACGTATTCAACAACGGTGCCGCCGACGGGCACTTCGGCATCACTTCGCCGATCTTCTTGGACAATCTGACGACGGATGGCCGTCTACTCGGCACTCTGGCGATCCCGACGGATCAGATCGTGACCAGCTTCAGCTCGAAGTCGGAATTGGCCGTGAACCGATCCGTGGATGGCAAGTCGATCACCTTTATGGGCTATCGCGGTGCCCCGGGATTTCCCACCGCGGTCAATGTGTTCGATGTATCCAATGCCAACGCGCCGGGTGTCATCGACCCGACGAACGCGGCCGTCGGACAGTACTATCGCTCGGTGGCAGAGGTCGATTCCCATGGGCACCTCCAGATAACGGAGAGCAACGCCTACAGCGGAGATAATGGCCGCGCGGCGATCAAGGGAAACGGGCTGTACTACATGGTCGGCAACGACAACAGCGGGAACCTGTCCAAGAAGCAGACGACGACGACCATCATCGGTGAGGAACTGGTCCATTCCACCGGCGCCGAGCTGCTGGTTCCGGGCCAGGCACCGCCGGTGCCGCCGAACATCAACAAAATCGGCGACTTCGAGATCAATCAAGTCATCGAACCGTCCACCGGCTTGCCGTACGCGCTGGATAAAGCCGGCAAGGACAACAATTTCCGCGGCCTGACAATCTTCAACAACACCTTGTACGTCACGAAGGGCAGCGGCGGAAACGGCATCAACACGGTGTATCAGGTGGGAACTGCGGGCGTTCTGCCGGCCGGCGACACGGCAACCCTCGCGGCGGTGCCGATCACAATTCCGGCAGGGCTTCCCAATACTCTCGCGAGCGGCGTGTCGTCCACCGGCGCGGCGACACCGGTCGCGTATCCCTTCGGGATTTGGTTCGCGGATGAAAAGACTCTGTACATTTGCGATGAGGGCGATGGGACGCTGGTGAGTCCCGCGGTCAACGGGAACGTGGCGGACGCCACGTCCTTGGCCACCGCCGGCGTGCAGAAGTGGAGCCGGGTGAACGGTGTCTGGCAGATGGACTACGTTCTACAGAATGGCTTGAACATCGGCGTTCCGTACAGCGTCGCAAACTACCCCGCGGCCCTTAGTCCCGCAACGGACGGTTGCCGCAACATCGCGGGCCACGTCAGCCACGAGGGGATCGTGACGATCTACGCCGTGACGTCGACCGTCAGCCCCAGCGGCGATCAAGGCGCGGACCCGAACTTCCTGGTGAAGGTAACCGACCGTCTCGACGCGATGAGCTTGCCGAAGCGCGCCGACAGCAAGAGCCATGATTCCTTGGGTCATTTCGTGACCCTTCGCGCAGCTAAGGCGGGCGAAGTGTTTCGCGGGGTGGCGCTTGCCCCTGAAGACAACGCCGGCGACGATCAGCAGGATTCAGTCGGCGGACAATGACATAGGGATCCCTGGGCGCCCCGCGCGAGAGCGCGGGACGCCGATCAAGCAGAAGACCGGAGCTATTCCTCGTTGATGAGCTTGGGCAGGTAAGGCACGCCCAGCCCCGTCACGTCGTTGTAGCCGCGTGGCGTCGGAGGCACGCTGGCGGAAGACAACGAGGTGTAGTTGAACACGTCGTTCAACCCCTCACAGATGGGCAGAGCGCAAACCTGCAACGCATAGGGCGTGGTCGTGATCAGGAATGGCACCGAGTTGACCGTGACGACCCTGACCTCGTGTGCATTGGAGGCATAGCCTCGCAGCAACGATACGGGCGCGGACGGAGCCACGATCTCGTTGATCGCCCCAGAGGTGAGATTGGCGCCGTTGCCGCGGCTGCCGGCGCTGTAGAACAGGGGATTCGCGAATCCGACCAGTGGCTCGCCGCTCGCCGCGCGCTTCTGGTTCATGATCGCGATCACGCCGGCCATCAGCGGCGAGGCGAGACTGGTGCCGCCGATGCTGCCCTCGCAGTATTCCTCGGTCTTGGAAATCGGCTTACACCCCGCGTCGCTGATCGGGTTGCCGGCGATGGTGTACGTCTGGCCGTACAGATACCCGGTGTAGGGGTCGGCCACCATGGCCACGTCGGGGCTCACACGTTGTGGCGAGGGCAGCGGCTCGCTGTAACCGCTCGCGAGATTGAGGGTCGTGGCGAGCGCATCGGGCACGACATGCGCCTGGTAGGCCGGCTGCTGTTCGAGCAGGCTGATCCCGCCGCCGGAACCCGCATAGAACGCGTAAGCGTCGAATGTATAACCGAAGGCCGAGGTCTGCGTCACACCGGATGTCGTCACCGACTTCGCGCTGTTCACCGTCGCGTCCGCCAGGAAGGCGCGATAGGTACCCCAGCCGTATTCCGCCTTCGCTCCGTTCGAGTCCAGGATTTCGAGCGACGTGCCGCCGACGCCGGTGACGTAGGCGCTGGTGGCCGGCCAGGATCCGGACGCGACACCGTTGGGTGCGGACAGGTCGCCGTTGTCTCCGGAGCTGAACAGCACCGTGATGCCTTGCGCCGCGCCCGCCATCGCGGCCTGGTCATAGCTGGCCTGTGACCCGGCGGCTATGGACTCGCCGTTGTTGCCCCAGCTGTCGGTGACGACGTCGGCCACATGGTTGTAAAGCGCATTGAAGAAGGCAATATCGAGCGACGTGCCGCAATCACGCGAGCCCACGTAGACGATGTTCGCGCCCGGGGCGCTGCCGTGCACCGCCGCCATATCGAGCGACTGTTCCCCCCACCAGCCGTACGGGCCGCAGGTCTCGGACGGCGATACGTTGTAGATGCCGACCGGAATGATCTCGGAGAAATTTTCTCCCTTTTCGAGCTTCGGCAAATTGTGATTGGCTGCATAGCGGTTGGCATCGGCCAATAGAGTCGGCGATGCGTAGGCGTCGATGATGGCGACAGTGACGCCGGTCCCGGTGTATTTGACCTTGTTCAGGCCGTAAGCTGCGCGAATTTGTTGCGGCGTATAGCCGCAGTTCAGCCAGGGAATGGCAGCCCCGTACTCGCCCGCGGCGGTACTCAGCGTGGCCACGAGGGCGCCGGCGCCATAATGTGTATTGCAATACGGCGAGGGCAGGCCCGCGGCCACGGGCGGCGGAGTCACGGCCGATTTGGCCGTTGGAGCCGGCGCGGCAAGCGCGCCCATGGTGACCGACCGGTGGAACGGCTGGCGCAGCGACGTCGTGTCGTCCAGGCCCTCGATATAGAGGATCTTCCCGGCGAGACCGGCCGGAATCGTCGGCTCCTCCTTGTTGGCGCGCAGGGTCATGCCCTTGTATGAATACAAGTTCTGGGTCACGTGAAAGGTGTTGCGCAGCTGGCTCACGGTCGCCGTCGCGGACACGTACACGCCGTGCGGCCCGACCTGCAAGTCGGACATACCGGCGTGCTCGAGCATCGCCTTGACAGCGTTCACATCGGCGGCGGACGGCGCGAAGCGCTGTCCGAACTCTTCGGCCGTGAGGTAGCGCCCATACTGCTTACTCGTTGGCGATGACACCTCCGCCACGAACGTTTTCAGGCTTGCGGTATTCTTGAGCGTCAAGTGCACGGCGACGCTCACCGACCGGTTCGCGGGCGCTGGGCCGACCATGGCCGCACTCTTTACCCAGCCCGCCACGTGTCCCGAGGCGGCGGGTGAGGATGTCCCCGCCGCATTCGCCATCGTTGGCGCGTAGGCGAGTGCGGCGGCCATCAGGCCGCCCAATACCAACCGAGTTTTGAATTGATTGATCACGAGATATCCCCTCATAGCAAAATGATACGAATAAGCGTGGGGCGGGGGCCATCAATGGCCGCGCCGGGTCATAGCCTTGTGTCGCAAGATGTCGGAATCACCCCTCAATTTTTTTCAGTTATCAGCGTATGTATCGCGTGCCGTGCAGCCCAATCAACGCCGGGCAAGCGAGCGGTTCACAAGTTTAGAACTTGACCACAGCTGAGCGCCACATCGTAAGTTAAGAAATAAAACTGCAACATCTCTCGATGTGTCAGGGAAAATCGCAACCGCCCACCAGTTGCAACCCGATTCCCGATCGGACAGTAGCCGCCGACGATGCCGATGATCTGCGACAGGCGCGGATTCGCGGTCGCGCGCCAAGGACGACCGTCCCGGCGCCGGCGGTCAATGCGCCAGCGACGCCGTGACCTCCACCGGATCCAGCGCCGTCCGAGTCCAGCTACCGTCCTTCTGCCGCTCGAGTTCATAAGCGGGCCAGTAGTGCTTGTCGAGTTTCAGCGTGATCACGTCCGTCTGGCCATTCCAACTGACGGTCTTCAAGCGCAAGGACGCCCGATCAGGTTTACCGCTGACCGCCTTGATGAAGGCGTCGAGATCCGCGGTGGGTTGGCCATCGACTTCGATGATGCGCCGCCCCGCATACAGCCCATAATGCGTTGCCGGCGAACCGTAAAAGAAGAAGGACACGAAAACGCCGTACGGAGCGATGCCGCGCTGTGCGGCCATGGCGCGATGTGGGGCTTGAAGGGTGGCACCGGCCCAAATGAGCACGCGGTCGATGTCGCTGCCGCTCAGCGCCACCGTTTTCAGTTGCAGCGTCTTCTCGGCGCCGTCCCGCCAGACGCTCACCTTGACTTCAGGATTTTGCACGGCGCGTTCGACCTCGCGGAAGCGGTTGACCACTTTGCCGTCGATGGCCAGCAACAAATCGCCGGGCTCGAGCAGCGCCGCGGCGGGCGAGCCCGCCACCAGTCTATCGATGCCGAGTACCTGCCGGCGCTGCGGATTGTGCTCCTCGAAGCGCCTCATCCACTCGTCGGGCAAGCCGAGCTCACGGGCGCCCGCCAGCGACTGCACGTTGAACTCCGCCTCGAAGGAATACAGCGGCCGACCGCCAGCCACCACACCGATCATCTCCGCGACCAGTTCCGCCGGCATGCCGCGATTGACCTGCTCGAGTTCGCGCTGCGATTCATAGGCGAAACTCGACCACAGCGCGAGCACATTGCCTTTTTCATCCGCCAGCACGCCGTCGTAATCGCCCGGGGGATTGATGAGGCTCACGGCTTCTAGATTGCTGTCGCGAAAACGCAGCGTGCGCGACAGCGGGAATGAGACCACATCGACGCTGGAGATCTGGGTCTTCTGCGACTGGATCTTCGAATCGGCGCGCTGTCCCACCACCCATACATCATCGCCCGGGCTCAACGGTTTGGTGATCAGCGTAGCGGCACGCACCGGCGTCGTGCCGATCGCTTTCGGGTCGTAGGCAACCACCGCCAGATTGTGCAGCGGATGAATGAACACGACTTTCCCCGGCACTTCGACCGTGCCGGCGAAGGTGATTCGCACATCCCCCATGGCGAGCGGCACGGTATTGCGGTCGATCGCCACCAATCCGCGCTCGGCGTCGATGATGACGCCCGTGCCGTGATAGTTCTTCTCCGTCACACCGGACACGGAATAAGGCATGTCGAAGTTCACCATCACCAGCGATGGCGCCAAGCGGTCGATGCGCGCGTCGCCGGTCTTGGCGAACTGCGTGGAGGCGGGCTTGACGCTGGTCGGGACGGGGCCCGGGCTGATGCCGACGCAGGGCCAGGTACCCAAGGCGTCGTCGCGCTTGCACCTGCGCGCCGGGAACCAGCGCCTGTCCATGCGAATGACCTTCAACTGGGCGGCGCGCGGATCTTCCAGAGTCACGTAGCGAACCGGCGCGCGTGCGCCGTCGGCGAGGTCCGCGAGAGCGGCCGCAAAATCCGAGAGATTGTCGATTTTTTTGCCGTTGAACGAGCTGATCAGAGCCGCGCGCGGAATGCCGGCGCTGCCGAAAACATAACCGGGGTTTGCCACATACACGCCCTTGATCGGCACGTTGAAATGCCGCGCCTGCTGATAAGACAGGGTGTGCACCACGGCTTCGCCGAATTCGATGTACTCGTCCGCCGTGATTGAACCCAACGACCGGACATCGAGCGCATGGCGAAGAGTCTCGCGGCCGCGCTGTATTTCCACATTGACCTGCTGGCCGACATGCTCGTCGAGCACGTCCTCGAGCGCGAAGAATTCGGAGATGGGTTTGCCGTCGATGCCCACGAGAATGTCGCCGGGCGCCAGCACCCCGTCGGCCCCCGACCCCGGCTGCACGTCCTGGACCACCAGCATACCGGTCAATTTCGGGTAGACGCTGCGCATCCGCGCTTCGGTGTCGGAATTCAGGCCGAGGCGCCTGAGCTCATCATAGGGCGTGTATTTGAACACGGTTTCCAGAGTGCCGCGCGGCACGGGTTTGCCCGCGTCGATGAACTTCAACGCCCGCGTTACAGCCGTCAGCGGCAGATAGAAGCTCGAGGCAGCGCCCGTCGCTCCGCCCGCGTTGAGCGCCACCACCCGGCCCTCGATGTCGATGACCGGCGAGCCGGACGAGCCGCCCGACGTGCTCGAGGCCGCCTGGTAGTAAAACGTATTGAAATCGTTGTACTTGCCGTAGCCGTATTCCGGCGCCTCGCGATCCAAGCGCGCCAGGGTGCCGGCAAGGATCGATAACTGCTCGCCTGCGTCGTTGCCCACCACGCGAATTTCTCGGCCGATGACCGCGCCCGCCGGATACAGCGGCAATTCGGCCGGCTGGATGAATTTTAATTTCGCCGGATCGTAGCGATAGATGCCGAAGTCGTGGATGGGATCGCGGTACACCGGATACAGCTGCACCTCTTCGCGATTGAGGAAGATCGCTTGTGCGGTCACCGGTCCCGGGGTCACGACATGCCGATTCGTCAAGATGAGCCCGCGCTTGGCGTCGATGACGAAACCGGTGGCCTGTGCCGTCGTGTTCCATTCGGTGTCGAAGGCACGCGTGCTGTCGATTTGAATGGTGACTACGCCGCTGGCGATTCTCTCCAGTGTCTGCGCCCAGTTGGCGGGCGAATTCGGAATCCCGGGCGCCGGCACCCGCGCCGGCACGACCGAGGGTACGTGTGCGGAGGCGGCGGCGGCGAAGACGCGGGTAACGGACAACAGAAATACGGTCAGAAACAATGCGATACGGGACATGGGATCCTAGGGTCAAATTGTGTTCGAGTGCCCGTGGTCGGACAAGATCAGGAACCAAACGGTTCCTAACAAGGCGAAACTCAGCATCACGGCGGCCGATCCCATGTCCTTGGCCATGCCGGCCAGAGGGTGACGTTCGGTACCGGATCGATCCACCACCGCCTCGACCGCACTGTTCAGAATCTCAACCACCAAAATCAGCAACATCGGGCTCACCAGCAGGGCGCGTTCGACCCCCGAATTGCCGAGAAACAGTCCCGCGGGAATGACCAGCAGGGAGAGCAGTACCTCCTGGCGAAATGCCGCCTCTTCTCGCCAGGTATGCTGGAAACCTTGAAAAGAATAGCCAAAGGCACGCACCAAGCGCGTAATTCCGGTCGGTTTGTGTCTATCGTTCATTCAAGCGGCGGGTTTCCATGCCAAATCCAGCTGTTTTGCTGCGCGCACGTCGTCGAGTCGCCGCACGGGCATTGTATGCGGAGCGGAGCAGAGTTTCTCGGGCTCGTGCTCCATTTCTCGCCGGATCGCAATCATCGCGTCACAGAAACGGTCGAGGTCTTCCTTGGCCTCCGTTTCGGTGGGCTCGATCAACAAGCATTCCGGCACCAACAAGGGGAAATACGTGGTCGGTGCGTGAAAACCATAGTCGAGCAGCCGCTTCGCCACATCCATCGCCGTGACCTGGTAGAGCCGATTTTCCCGCCTCAACGTGAGGATGAATTCGTGGCTGGCGCGCCGCGTGGGATAGGCCGCTTCGAAGCCCGCCGCCTGCAGCCGCTTCATCAAGTAGTTGGCATTGAGCGCGGCGAACTCCGCGACTCGCACCATGCCGTCGCGGCCCAATAACCGCATATAGATATACGCCCGCAGATTCACGCCGGCGTTGCCCATGAAGCCCGATAGTCGGCCGATGGACTGCGGCAGGTCGCGTTCGGTCAACCAACGAAATCGCGCGCCCTCCTTGCCCACCACCGGGATCGGTAAGAACGGCCGCAGGCGTGCGCCGACGCCCACCGCTCCGGAACCCGGGCCCCCGCCGCCGTGCGGCGTCGAAAAGGTCTTATGCAAATTCATGTGAATGACGTCGAACCCCATATCGCCGGGCCGAACCTTGCCGAGAATGGCGTTGAGATTCGCACCGTCGTAGTACAGCAGCCCGCCGGCTTCGTGCACGATGCGCGCGACCTCGGTAATCTTGTGCTCGAACACCCCGAGAGTGGACGGGTTCGTCAGCATGATGGCCGCCGTCGCCGGGCTCACCGCGGCTTTCAAGGCGTCGATATCGACGTTGCCGTTCGCATCGCAGGGAATCTCTTTGACGCTGCAGCCGCACATCGCAGCGGTGGCAGGATTGGTCCCGTGCGCCGCCTGCGGCACGATGATTTCATTGCGGGCCAGATCGTTGCGCGCCCGATGGTAGGCGCGGATCATGGCGACGCCCGCGAACTCGCCCTGCGCGCCCGCCATGGGCGTGAGGCTGACGGCTTGCATGCCGGTGATTTCCTGCAGCATCTCCTGTAGCTCGTACATGCAGGCCAGAAATCCTTGCGGCTCGGGCCCGAGCGGATGCCTGCCGAGAAATTCCGGGAGCATGGCGAAGGTGTTGCAGGCCTTGGGGTTGTACTTCATGGTGCAGGAACCCAAGGGATAGAAATGCGTGTCGATCGAGAAATTCATCTGCGACAGGCGAGTGAAATGCCGCACCGCCTGCAACTCGGATACCTCGGGCAGCGCGGGCGGCGCCGCGCGGCGCAAATGCGCGGGAATGTCGGCGGAGCCCGCGACTTGCGGCGGAAACTGCGTTCCGGCCTGGCGCCCCGGTCTGCTCAGTTCGAATATCAGCGGTTCTCTCGCTTGCAGTTCTGCCATGACGTCCTCCCTAAGCGGCAACGCGCGACGGATTCATGATGTCGGTCAGGGCCCCGGCATACGCATCGATGTCGGCCTGTAATTTGGTTTCGGTCGCGCACACCAGGAGCGCATGACCCAATTCCGGATAGCGATCGGCGAGGTCGAGTCCCCCGAAGATCCCGCGGCGTGCCAGGGCGCTCAGAAGCGGAGCCACGGGCCTATCCAGCAGCAATACGGCTTCATGAAAGCGCGGCGCCGTAAACGCGGTTTTGACGCCCGGTACCCTGCTGAGCGCGGTCACCAGATCCGCCGCACGCTGCAAGCTGGCCGCGGCCACGCGCTCGAGGCCCGCGGCACCCAGGAGCGACATGTAAATGGTCGCGGCCGTGACCATCAGGCCTTGGTTGGTGCAAATATTCGAGGTCGCCTTGCTGCGCCGAATATGTTGCTCGCGCGCCTGCAGGGTCAGACTGAATCCCGGACGGCCCTCGGTATCGACGGTACGTCCGACGATGCGCCCCGGCATTTGGCGCACGTACTGCATGCGGGTCGCCATGAATCCGAAGTAAGGTCCGCCCGCCGCCAGGGGCACGCCGAGCGGCTGCCCTTCGCCGCAAACGATGTCGGCGCCCCGATTGCCGTCGGCCCGCGCGCCGCCCCACTCTCCGGGGGGTTTGAGCAACGCCAGCGAAATCGGGTTGACCGCCGCAATCAGCAGGATTTTATGTTGGTGCGCCCAGTCGGTCAGCCGATCGACCTCTTCGAGGCTGCCGAAGAAATTCGGCTGCTGAATCACCAGGGCGGTGACATCCTGCCCGCTATAGGGGAGCAGGGATTCGAGCAGCGTGCGCCCGGCGGCCCGATCGAAATCCACCGTCTCGAACACGATGCCCTGATTGCCGGCGATCGATTGCGCCACTTGGGCATAGGTGGGGTTCACCGCGCGCGGCATCAGGATGCGCCGCGAACTCGAGGCGCGATTGGCGCGTACCGCCATGAGACAGGCTTCGGCCAGCGCCGAAGCGCCGTCGTAGAGCGACGCATTCGATGCGTCCATGCCCGTCAAAGCGCAGATCATCGATTGATACTCATAGATCAATTGCAAGGTGCCTTGACTCGCCTCCGCCTGGTACGGCGTATACGCGGAGTAAAATTCGCCGCGCGTCGCGATTGCCCACACGGGCGCTGGGATGTGGTGTTCGTAGGCTCCCGCACCGATGAAATTCAAAGGCCGGCCGTCGCTTGCCGCGCGTTCGGTCAACAAACGCCCGACTTCCATTTCGCAGAGCGCGGGCGGCACGCCGAGCACGCCGGCCCGCAGCTCGCGGGGAATCTCATCGAACAAATCGTCGATCGACCGCACGCCGATCACGTCCAGCATAGAAGCGATGTCTTCCGGAGTGTGAGGAATGAATGGCATAGGGGCTCCTTACTTGGCTTCGTCGGCCAGGTAATCCGCATAGTCCGCGGCGCTCATGAGCGCCGCGGCGTCGATCGGCGCAGTCGTCTGCACGCGAAACATCCACCCGGCCCCGTACGGATCCTGATTGAGCAGTTCGGGTTGCGACGCCAGCGCACCATTGCTGGCGATGACTTTCCCGCTCACCGGACTGTAGACATCGGAGGCCGCCTTGACGGATTCGACCACCGCACTCGCCTCGCCCGCGTTTACCGCGCGGCCCACTTCCGGAACCTCGACGAACACCAGATCGCCGAGCGCACTCTGCGCATGCTCGGTGATGCCGATCTCGACGACGCCGTCAGGCGCCCCGCCGTGCGCGGCGCGCACCCACTCATGACTCTTGGTATATCGCAAATCACTCGGTATGTTGCTCAACGTATATCCCCCTTGAGGCTAGACTGAAATCAACGCTTTCCCGTGACGCACGAACGGCGGCTTGACGATGCGCGCGGGATGCAATTTGCCGCGAATCTCCACTTGCACGCTCGAGGAGGCGGTTCGCGGCACGCGCGCGAGCGCAATGGAGCGATTCAAAGTGGGAGAAAAAGTACCGCTCGTCACTTCGCCGGCGGGTACTACTTTCTGATGGCTGCGCAGCACCCCGCGCTCTTCGAGCACCAGGCCGACGAGTTCGGCGCCGGAGGTGCGCCGCAGATTTTCCAGCGCCTGGCGTCCGATGAAGTCGCGGTCGCCGGGTTCGAAGGCCACCGTCCACGCCAACCCCGACTCCAAGGGGTGATGATCTTCATCCATGTCGTTGCCGTAGAGATTCATTCCGGCTTCCAGCCGCAAGGTGTCTCTCGCGCCCAAGCCGGCGGGCCGAACTCCCTGCGCGCGCAGCGCGTTCCAGAGGTTGGCCGCCTCGACGGCCGGGCACATCACTTCGAAACCGTCCTCCCCGGTGTAGCCGGTGCGCGCAACGAACCAGGAGTCGAAGGTTGCGCCGAAGAAAGGCGCCAATTCGCGCGCCGCAGCGCGCTGCGCCGGGGCGAGCAGCGGCAGGGTCTTCTCCCGGGCATTCGGGCCCTGAATCGCAATCATCGCCAAATCGAGGCGCAGGGCGACGGACACGGCGAAAGGCGCCGCATGCCGCCGAATCCACTCGAGATCCTTGTCGCGGGTGCCGGCATTGACCACCACCCGAAACCAGGTGTCCGATAGAAAATAGACGATCAAATCGTCGATCACGCCGCCGCCGGGCAGCAACATGCAGGAATAGAGTGCCTTACCGGGAATTCTCAGCCGACCGACATCATTGGCCAACAAGCTCTGCAAGAACTCGCGGACCCGGTCGCCGGTAAGATCGACCACTCCCATGTGCGACACGTCGAACATGCCCGCATCGCGGCGCACCGCGTTGTGCTCTTCGATCTGTGAACCATAGTGCAGCGGCATTTCCCAGCCGCCGAAATCGACGATTTTCGCACCCTGCAGAACGTGGGTGTCATAGAGCGCGGTCTTCAGGCCCATCGCAACCTCGCGGCGTTAAGAAACAAGAGACACGAGCACAAGTGTGCTTTGCCCCTCTGTCCTTAAGACCTGAGAGATCGCGCGCTAAGAAAGCGCTGCTCCCCTTCGGTGGATCGCCGCTGCGATCGCTCTCCAGAGATCGCCAGAGCCTGCTGTTCGTGTGCCTGAGCGTTTCCGGGCGGTTGCGCCTTCGGCGGTCCTGATCGAAAGGACTCTCTCCAGACAGCTCTTATCGCGATGACGTCATGATACACCATCCGTAGAATCACCGGCATGACCCAACATATCCTGGTTTCCTTGGCAGCCGCCGCAACCGTGGCTGCGGCCCTGTATTCCCCCGGCGCGCCGGCGGCGGCGCAGGCCGCGAAGCCGAACCTCGCCGCGACGGCGCCTGCGGCCGTGAAAACTCAGATCGAGCGGATTTACGATGACACGTGGCAGCGTTGGCTGCGCGAGGATCCGACGCTGGCCACCAGCATCGGCGATACGCGCTACAACGATCGCTGGCCCGATCTGTCGCCGGCCGCGATCAAGAAAACCCACGATGCCGATGAGGCCGCGCTCGCGGCGCTCAGCGCCATCGATTCGGCATCGCTCGCCGCGCCCGATCGGCTGAATTACGACATCGTCAAATTCGAGTTCGAGCGCCGTCTGGCGCTTGCTCCGTTCAAACCCAACCTTTGGTGGATTTCGCAGCTCGGCAGTGTGCAGACTCCGACCAGTCTGCAAGCCGCGGGCGAGATCGCCGAAATCTCGCCGTTTGCGACGGTGCAGGACTACGAGAATTGGATCGCCCGCCTGCGCGGCTTCGGCGCCTACCTGGATCAAGGAACCGACTTGTTGAAAATGGCGGTGCGGGAAAAGCGCACTCAGCCTCGGGTAATCATGCTGCGGATCAAACCGCAGATTGCCGCGCAGCGGGTCGCGGCACCCGACGCCAGTCCCTTTTTCGCGCCATTCACGCATATGCCGAGTTCCATCTCCGCCGCCGAGCGCGCGCGCCTGATCAATGCCGGCAAAGCCGCGATCGCCGGCGGGGTGCTGCCGGCATTCGCACGCTTCGATCGGTTCTTCAACGACACGTACCTGCCGGCCTGCCGCGACAGCGTCGGCCTATCCGACACTCCCGACGGCCCTGCCTACTATCGCGCGCTCATCGCCTATCACACGACGACGCAGCTGACCGCCGACGAAATCCATCATATTGGCCTCGCCGAAGTCAGCCGCATTCGCGGCGAGATGGACAAGATCATCGCTGCAGCCGCCTTCAAGGGCAGCTTCCAGGAATTCGCGCACTACCTGCGCACGGATCCGAAGTTCTTCTACACCGACCCGACCGAACTGCTGCACGGCTACATGGTCATCGCCAAGAGCATCGACCCGAATCTCGTCACGCTGTTCGGCAAGCTGCCGCGCACACCCTATGGCGTCCGCGCCATACCGGACACCAGTGCGCCGAATTCGACGACGGCGTACTACCAGCCGATGGCCGCCGACGGATCGCGCGCCGGGTACTACTACGTCAACCTGTACCGCCCGGAGGCGCGGCCGAAATGGGAAATGGCGGTGCTCACCAGCCACGAAGCGGTGCCCGGCCATCATCTGCAAATCGCCCTGCAATACGAGAACGACGCCGACGTGCCGATGATTCGGCGCATGGCCGGATTCACCGCCTACACCGAAGGGTGGGGCCTGTACGCGGAAAGTTTGGGCGACCAACTCGGCCTGTATTCGGATCCCTACAGCAAATTCGGTCAACTGACCTACGACATGTGGCGCGCCGTGCGCCTGGTCGTGGACACCGGCATGCACGTCAAGGGATGGTCTCGTCAGCAGGCCATTGACTATTTCATGGCCAATGCGCCGAAAAGCCAACTGGACATCACCAACGAAGTCGACCGCTACATCGCGTGGCCCGGCCAGGCTTTGGCCTACAAGGTGGGACAAATGAAAATCCTCGAACTCCGCGAGACGGCGCGGCAGGCGCTCGGACCGAAGTTCGATATCCGCGAATTCCACGACGTCGTGCTGTCGACGGGCGCGGTGCCGCTGGCGGTATTGGAGCGGGTGGTCCAGCGATGGCTCGCCGCCAAATCGAACGACCGCCGCGGATTCGCCGCCTATCCGCCCGACTTTTTCGCCGGCCACCCCAGCTTGATCAGCTCCGCGACGATGACATCACGGTGGTCGCCCTGAATTTCAATGACGCCTTCGCGGACGGTGCCCCCGGATCCGCAGCGCTTCTTGAGCTTGGTGGCCAATGCCTCGATGTCGGCCATCGACATCGGCAAGCCGGTGACCGTCGTGACGCCCTTGCCTGCCCTGCCTTTGATTTCCCGACCCACCCGCACCGCGGACGGCTTGGCGGCGCCGGGGGCGCCTTTCGGGCAAACACATTCGCGCACGGGCCTTCGGCAATTGGGACACAGACTCCCGATTCCGGTTGAGTAAATGATGCGCGCGGTCATGTCCCATTATGCCGATTAGCGTTTGCGGGCCGCCATCCCCATAATCCGAAACGCCATGAATTTCACGGACCCCGTCTCATTGCACGGCCTGCACGTATCGCTCGTGCCGCTGTCTCACTCGCATCACGACGACCTCGTAGAGGCCGTAAAGGATGGCGAGCTGTGGAGCTTGTGGTACACCAAGATTCCTGCTCCCGAGGGGTTGCGCGCGGAAATCGACCGGCGCTTGGAGCTTCAACGCCAAGGCTCGATGATTGCATTTGCCGTCATCGACGAGTCCAGCCGGGAGGCCGTGGGCATGACGACGTTCATGCATATCGACGCGGTCAATCGGCGCCTGGAAATCGGTTCCACCTGGTATCGAAAACGCGTACAGCGCAGTGCCTTGAACACCGAGTGCAAGCTGCTGCTGTTGACCCATGCGTTCGAACAATTGAATTGCATTGCAGTGGAATTCCGAACCCATTTCTTCAATCAACAGAGTCGCGCCGCCATCGAACGCCTGGGCGCGAAATTGGACGGGGTGTTGCGCCAACACCAGATCGCCGGCAACGGCACATTGCGCGACACCTGCGTGTACAGCATTCTCGACCGCGAGTGGCCGACGGTTAAAGCCCATCTCTCTCATCGGTTGACGCCGTCCTAGGGGTGTACGGCGCTAGCTGGGTCTCCAAAAGGTGATGATTGCCCCTCCCGCGATCACCAGCGCGCCGCCGGCCAAAACGGGCATCGTCGGGAGAGTTCGAAAGGCGACGAAATTGATCACCTGCCAGACCACGAACAAAGTCGCAATATAGAGCCCGACCACACGTCCGAACTCGATCGGCGCAAGGTTGAGAAACGATCCATAACCAAAGAGCAGCGCCGCGCCCGCTAGATACAGCCCGACACGAGCCGCGCCGACATGGTTGTAAATCGCCATTCGCACGACGGCGTCCCCGCTGACTTCCAACAGGGTTGCTATCACCAGTAGAATCAGCGGAGGCACGCTTTGAAAGATCGTTAACATCAGTTCGCTTTCATTGAGTCAGCGCCACCGACTGCGCCAATGTATTCAGCCTATCAGAGACCTGCCATTTCTGCGCACGCCCCGCCGCAGCGGTGCAACTTTTCACTGCCAGCCGTGTTTTGGGTCTAAACGAACCCACTCCAGTGCGCCATCCATCCAACGGGCCCGACCGCTCAACCGAGTTCACGACCTTCATGCGTGCGTATCAGGATATGGTTTTTTCGACCGCTGCCCGCCTGGCAGGCAATGACGGTCAGGCGGAGGACATTGCGCAGGAGGTTTTCCTGAGAGCCTATGAACATTTCGCGCAGCTGCACACCAGCCCGACGGCAGGCGGCTGGCTCAAGACGGTGACCACCAATTTGACGCTCAATTATTTGAGCCGGTACCGCAAGCGCTGGCGCTTGTTCTCGGAGCTGAGACCGGCCGGCGCCGATGAGGATTCGCCGGGACCGGAACTAGGGGCGCAGCCGGACATGCTGCTTGCCGACATCGGCGCGGAGCAGCGGCGGGTACTGATCGACGGCGCGCTGCGTAAGCTCCCCGAACATCAACGGCTGGCGCTGGTGCTGTATCACTTCGAGGAGCTTTCCTACGAGGAGATCGCCGTCAAGCTCCGCGCCTCGCTTGCCAAGGTCAAAACCGATATACGGCGTGCCCGTGCGGCGCTGCTGCCCATCCTTCAATCGACCGGCATCGCGGCCGGCAGCCTGGAAAACTGAAATGACCACGAACGAATCCCCTGAGGCATTGGAACGGCTGATCGAGCATGCGCTGCATGAGCTTCCCTTGCGGCAGGCACCGCCGGCACTCGAATCGCGGGTGTTGCGCGAACTGGCGCGGCGCGCCGCGCTTCCGTGGTGGCGCCGCAGCTTCGCGCACTGGCCGCTGCCGGCACGCGCGGCCTTTCTCGTGGTCTGCGGCGCGCTGATCAGTGTGGCATTTCTGGGCGGAACCACGGCGGTCGCCGGGATCCGCTCGCTCGCCTGGGCGCGGGAGGTTGGGGCAATCACCGACTCAGCCGCGGATCTCGCCGCATTGCTCGCGCGCAGCGCGCCGCCGATTTGGGTCTACGAAAGCATCGCCGTGTGCGCGGTGCTGTATGCAGCTCTGTTCGGGCTCGGCGCCGCCGCGTACCGCACGCTTTACCTTCAACCTCCGGGCAGCTCAATCCCATGAAGACCCTCCTATTGCAGCGACTGACATTTCTCGCCGTGCTGCCCCTGTGCACCATGATCGCGATCGCGGCGGCTCACGCGGCAGCGCCGCCCGCGATACCCGACACGCCGGCTCACACGGCAGCGCCGTCCTCGTCACCCGATGAGACGGCTCCCGCCACACCGCTTCCCGACGGCACTCACGACAGCACCGACTGGCAGGACAATGCGGACTCGCGCGACCGCGTCGATCGGCACGATCGATCGGGCTGGCGTGCCCGCCACGGCCGCCACGGGCACGGCAACGAACTGGTCAACATCGGCCACGATTCCAATCTGCCGCGCGGGCAGACCGCGGACTCGGTCGTGTCCATCTTCGGTTCGTCGACCAGCGACGGCGAGGCCGGCAACGTCGTCTCCGTTCTCGGCGACACGCGGGTAACGGGACCATCGAGCGACGGTGCCGTCGCCGTCCTAGGGAATGTGTACGTCGACGGCAAAGTCGATGGCGACGCCGTCGCGGTGCTCGGGAATATGGAGCTCGGACCCCACGCGCAGATCGACGGCAATGTCGTGGCCATCGGCGGCGCCCTGCAGCGTGACCCCGCCGCGATCGTTCGGGGCAACGTCCAAAGCATTTTTGGCAGTTTCGGCAGTGTTGGCTGGCTGCGCAGCTGGATCCATCATTGCTTGCTCTATGGACGCCCGCTGGCCCTGGCGCCCGGCCTGGGTTGGGCCTGGGGATTGGCCTTCGCCTGTCTGGCGCTGTATGCGGCGCTTGCACTGCTGTTTCGCGAGGGTCTCACCCGATGTGTGCAGACATTCGAAGCGCAGCCCGGGCAATCGGTGCTGGCCGCGCTGATCACCATGTTGCTGACTCCCGTGCTGGTGGTGTTGTTGTGCGTCACGGTGATCGGCATAGCGGCCGTGCCATTCGTCGTGTTCGGTCTACTGTGCGCCGGCCTGTTCGGCAAGGCGGTCATGCTGGCGTGGCTGGGCCAGCGCGTCACCGGCAGGCAGGGTACGGGGGCGCTGAGCCATCCTGCCGTCGCGGTGCTCATCGGCGGGGTGCTGGTACTGGCCCTGTACTTG
>DASYFQ010000025.1:0-24211 GCA_036498345.1 Steroidobacteraceae bacterium | reverse complement strand
ACCTTCTCGCGGGCCGCGCCCAGATTCAGGCCGCACTTGAAGTTCAGCCAGTGCGCGCAGGAGGGCAACTTCCCATCCGCCCAGCCGTTGCGCCGATCGAACTCGCCGATCAGGGTGAGCCAGCGATAATTGGCGGCATTGAGGTGGCCGGCGAGCTCGGTGATTTGCGCTTCGAGTTCGGCCAGTGATAGCGAGGCGCTAAGGGACGATGCCGATTCGTCGCTGCGTGGCGATGCGTCGCTGCATGGCGCGTCGTTGCATGGCGATGCTTCGCTGCGTGCCCATGCTTCGCTGCGTGCCGATGCGTCGCTGAATGGCGCGTCGCTGAGCGGCGATGCGTCGCTGCGTGCCGATGCGTCCCGGTCCGTCATGGGATTCCCATCCATGTAGGGCTCCTCAAATACTGGGGTTATATCCAGTATTATAGAAGAATCCGGCATGGAAATCATCTTGTTGAGGTAAGATTTTCTCCTTTATTATTAGGTAGTTGCGCCACATTATAAGCGCTGGCAGACGCCTCGTTGCCCGACGGACTACCGTCCGGAGGATGGGGGGTTACTGTCCGATCAAGCTCAGGAAATCGGTGCCGGGCGTGCCGAGGCCCGTCACGTCGTCCCAGCCGACGGCCGTGTGCTGGGTCGGCGAGCCCGAGTAGTCATCGAGCGTGCGCAACCGGTCGACCGTACCGGCGCCCGCATCGACGTTATCGAGAAAATTGCGGCGTGCCAGGGCGGTCTTCATCGGCACGACGTCGTAGAAGGCAGCCGGGTTGTCGTAGAATAGCGGGTTGGCGAAGCCGTGAGCGTGACCGGCCTTCTGATCGGCCAACGCCATGAGTCCGGCAAAAATCGGACTGGCCAAACTGGTACCGCCAACCCGATATTCGTCGTAGTACACACCGTCCGGGAAGGTCTGGGTTTGTCCCACCAATAGACCGGCCTGCGGATCGGCGAGCGCGGCGACATCCGGCACTCCGCGACCACTGAAAACGAGGCCGGCGGATTTCTGGTACGCGGGCTCGATGAAATCCGCGCTGACGCCGCCGCCCGATCCATAGTCCCAGCCGGTGCGCATGCAAATCATAGTGCCGGTATTGCAATTGTAGTTGCTCGTACCCCAGCCGGTCTCCAGCACGCGGGTGGCGGCCGCGCCGACGCCGAGGCTCGTGCCGCCCACGGCCGTGACCCACGGACTCGAGGCGGGCCAGTCGGTGGTGGCGAAACCGAAGTTCACGGTCTCGTCGCCGGAGTCGCCGGAAGAGAAGTACACGCCGATGCCTTCGATCGCCGCTTGTATCAGCGTGTCCTCCATCGGCAGGACATATCCCGGCGGCAACAACTCGGTGGTCGGGAAGCCGTATGAATTCGTGACGATCTGCGCCAGATGCTGATCGACTACGTGATTCATGGCCGCGTCGAGATCCTGATAGGTGTTCGGAGCTCCGACGTAGACGATCCTGGCGCCCGGCGCCATGCCATGTACCGCCTCGACATCCAGAGTCTCCTCGCCATACCAAGCCTGCGGGTCCTGCTTCGGGTGTTGTGGCCGCTTATAGACGCCGGGCGGCACGACTTGCATCAATTGCGCAGCCGTCATGATCGGCAGTCCACGGTTCGTCGACCACTGATTCACATCCCGCAGTATCGTCGGTGAGCCATACGCATCAATGATGGCCACGGTCTGGCCGCTGCCGTCAAAGCCCACGATCCCATAAGCGCCCCTGATCTGATCCGGTGTGTAGCCCTTCGGGGACCACGGCACCGTACCTGCGATCGAGGTGAATCCCGCAGGAAACGCATAAGGAGACAGAGGCAGTTCTGCCCAATAGTCAAGCAGGGGCGCCGCGTTTCTGAAGCCGGCCGTCGGCAGGGCCTGAGCCTCGACCCTGCGATGCGTCTCGACGAATTGATAACTCTCGTCGAGACCGATCACCGCCTTGATGACACCCGCGAGAGTGCTGGGTATCGACACTTCGGCAGCAGGTGAGCGCAATGTTTGGCCTTGGACATTGTAGAGCCCGAAGCGCGCACCGAAAGCAGCCGTAAGTTGCGCGACGCTGCCTTCCGCCGATACATAGTGGCTGTTCTTCGGCGTGTAGATGATGGAGAAGCCCTGGTTGCGCAACCAGTTCTCCACCTTGGCGACGTCGTTGGCCGCGGGCGAGAACTGGCTGCGAAACTGATCGGGCGTGAGATAGCGGCCATAAGACGTACTGTGCGGATCCGACACGGCGCGCGCGAGCGTTTCCGCCGCGGCAGGATTGGTCCACCCGAAGTAAACGCGGAACCCGACGTCGGTGGTCGGTTCGGCCGCCGCGACATAGTTCGCCGGTGTGGCCCAGGACGGTGCGCTCCCCACCAACAGAGTCCGATCGATCGAATCGGCGGCAAGCACCGGTGTCGTGGACAACGCGGCAGTCAAGACCAAATAAGAACAGAATAACCGCGCCAGGCAGTCGGCAGCTTGCATGCAGCATCTCCAGCGAGCGTAGGATGGAGACGGTATACGCGGGGAATCGGGAACACAATATCCGCGCGCCCGTGGCCCACGGCTCGGGCGGGAACGCAGGCGTACGTGAACCGCTTTGCCCGGCGCTTGCCGGAGTCACGCGGCGATGCAGCAGCGTCACAAACGCTCGATGGTCTGGCGATCGAACTCGGATCGATAGTACTTTTTCAGCGCGTCCATGAAGATCTGATTGTCGTGGGCGGCATGCGCAAAAAGCGTCATCGATGATTGGAATTTCAGATAATCCGGATAGCCGAAGATATCCTGGATCGACCGGCCGTTGATGGCGGTGACGAGCTGGGTGCATTCTCGGAGCCGGTTGCCAAGCTCCGGGTGATGCAGGTATTCCGTTGCTTCCGCCACTGACGATATGCCGTACTTCTCCGCCATTGCGCTCTGGCCGAGACCCTTGATCTGCGGAAAGATGTACCACATCCAGTGGCTCTCCTTGCGTCCGGCTCGAAGTTCCGCCCGCGCCTGTGCGTAGACGCCGCGCTGAGCGTCCACGAATCGCTGCAAAGCGTACGGATCGGGAGCGGTCCCCATGCGCTTGATCTTGCGCTTGGTGCCGGCGGGTGGTCAAAAAAACAGCACATCAGTGCAAGCGGCTGAATCACGGTGACGTTTGGGTGACAGATCGCAGGTTGTGCACAGGGTTATCCCCCAAGATTGGGGAGCAATTCACTTCGTGACGCCGCTCGGCAATAATCGGCCCCGACGATCGGCCGAGACACGGGGAGTCATTCGAGTTACGGGGAGTCATCATGGGAAAGCGAATTGACCTGAATGCCGTGCCGGTGGCCACCGGCTCGGGGTATCCGGCGCCGTTCGATGTGCCGTGTACGGCGCGGATGCGGCAGCGCTTGGGAGATGCGGCGGGACTGACGGATTTTGGCGTCAACCTGTTGCGGTTGCCCGCCGGCGCTTGGTCCAGCCAACGGCATTGGCATTCGGCCGAAGATGAATTCGTGTATGTCCTCGAAGGCGAGGTCGTGCTGGCGACCGACGCCGGGGAGGAAATTCTCCGGGCCGGCGATTGTGCCGGGTTCAAGGCGGGCTCGAAAGATGGGCACCATTTGCAGAATCGCTCGTCGCGAGACGTAGTCGTTCTCGAGATTGGATCCCGCAAGATCGCCGAAGATGAAGGAGAGTATCCGGATATCGACTTGCGTTTCCTGAAGGGCGACGCGGGATACGCCCACATGGACGGGACGCCCTATCCGGATCGGTAGCTGAAGTGCTGGCAGTTCAATTGCAGGCGCTCGACGCCGCGGTATTCATTGAGTTCGAGCCGATAGGCGAGCTCAATCTGCGAGCCGCTGCGCAACTGCGGATCCTCGGCGGCGCCGCCCAGGTAGCCGAAGGCGATCGCCTCGATGGGATCGCCTTCGCCGCGCTCGGTCATCCTAAGCTGCATTTTCAGATGCTTGCCGCCGACGATCCGCGCATCGACAATTTGAAAGTCTCCGTCGAATACCGGCTCCGGAAAGCCCTGGCCCCAAGGGCCGGCGCCGCGCAGGACCCGGGCGGTGTCCAGCGAGAGTTCGGACGCCGAGAGCGCGCCGTCCGAGTGAACCACGCCGGTCAGTGCTTCGCCTTGGGTGCGCTCGGCAATCTCGGCAGCGAAAGCGGTTCGGAACGCCGCCAGGTTTCCCTCCGGCAGGCTCATCCCCGCCGCCATGGCGTGGCCGCCGAATTTGTCGATGAGGCCCGGGTGGCGCGTCGCAATGCTATCCAAGGCGTCGCGAATGTTGACCGCGGAGATGGAGCGCGCCGAACCGCGCAGAGAACCGTCTTCGGCGCGCGCGAAGGCAATGATCGGCCGATGCAATCGGTCTTTGATCCTGCCGGCGACCAGACCCACCACGCCTTGATGCCAGCTCTCGTCGAACAAACACAGCCCGGGTGATTCTTCGCCGCCGTCGCCGAAGCGGACACCGGCGGCGATGTCGAGCGCCTCGATCTGCATGCGCTGTTCGATTTCGCGCCGCTCCTCGTTGAGCTTGGCGAGCATTCCCGCCAGACGTCCCGCTTCGGCCGGATCGTCGGCGAGCAGACAGGCGATGCCTACGCTCATGTCCGTGAGCCGCCCCGCCGCGTTCAAACGCGGCGCCACTGCAAATCCCAAATCGGCCGCCGTGATCTGCTCGAGGCGACGGTTCGCCGATTCGAGCAATGCCCGAATGCCGGGCACGCAACGGCCGGCGCGAATGCGGCGCAATCCCTGCGCCACCAAGATCCGATTGTTGCGGTCCAGCGGGACGACATCGGCGACCGTGCCGAGAGCCACCAAATCGAGCAACTCCGCGACTCGAACATTATCCTGGACCAGCGTTCGCGCGAGCGCCGCGAGGACATAGAACGCGACACCCACGCCGGCCAAGGCCGGACTTGCAAATCGAGCGCTTGCGAGGTTTGGATTGACGATGACCTCTGCGCGCGGCAGCACGGCGCCGGGCAGGTGGTGATCCGTCACCAATACCGGGATGCCCAAATCCCGCGCCGCCTCCACCCCAGCCACGCTGGACACGCCGTTGTCGACGGTCATGATCAACGAGGGCCGGCGCGTTGCCGCCAGCGCCACGATTTCAGGAGTGAGCCCGTAACCGAATCGGAATCGATTCGGCACCAGAAAATCGACATGGGCAAAGCGCATGGCGCGCAAGCCGCGGACCACCAGCGCGGTGCTGGTGGCACCGTCCGCATCGAAATCACCGATCACGAGCACTCGTCCCGCCCGATGCGCAGTCAACAGTTGAGCTGCCGCCTCGACCCCCTCGAGCGAACCCACCGGTAGAAGGCGATCCAGCGACAAGTCCAAATCCGCGCTGGCGAGAAGGCCGCGCGACGCATACACGCGCCGCAGCACGGGATGAAGCGAGGCCGAGAAGTCGCACGAGGCCGCGAGCGGACGCCGGCGGATCACTGTCGCGATCACGCGAAATGCTCCCACCACGGTCGATCACGGCGCCATCGCCGCCAGTTCCAGCGGGCGCCGACGCGGAAACATCGGTTGCCCGCCGACAACTCGAGTCGTGCAATCCGGCCGGAGCGCAAATCGGCCACGGAGCGCTCGAGCCAACGCGATTCGAGGTCGCGCCATTCAGCCGACCCCGGTTCCGCGGCAGTCACCATGACGCCGGATACCGCGCTCATCGACGAGGGCGCGAATGCGTTGAAAAACGGGTCATCGCCCGCAGTCCAGCCCTCCACCGGCGGCAAAGACGCCAGTGCGGAACCGCCTCCCCACAGCCACAGACCGTTGATCGTATTCTCCGCATTCGCGTCGCGTGATCGATTCACGGCATGCTCGAACAGCCACATCTCGATTTCACTCATGAGTCGGCGCAGGCGCGGGGCAGCGGCGCCGGCCGGTAGATAATCCTCGATTCGTCGATCGAGTGCTTCCGCGGGATCGCGAGTCGTTACGTCAAGGGCATCATCGACCACGCAATAAAGATCACCCCGTCGGCCCGCGAGCAGACGGATGCCGGCGTCGTCCCAAACGCGATTGAAATCGGCGGCCAGCGCGTCGGCTTCCGACCGGCGCAGAGACAGGATGCCGTCGGCGGGCAACCTCACGTTGCTCATCTCCGCGACGTAGTGAACCGGAGTCGCGAGAAACACCGATGCGGCATCCACGCTACCCAAGTCGCCGTACAAGGCGGCGGCGCCTACGGCCGGCATGGAAGTCATTGGCGGCGCAATGAGGCGAAAGGCATCGACACGCCAATCGGTAACCGCGGTGGAACCATCGGCGCGCGCCAGCAGTCGTTCCAGCAATGGGGCGCGCTGCGGGTTGACCGCGCCGCGACGGGTAAATCGGAAGTAATGGGTAGACACGAACGCTCCGGCGCCAATTTCAGTATCTTACGCATATGCGCTTCACCCAAGAATCTAGTTCAGCCACCAATCTCATCCGTGCGTACGCGAACGGCGAGCTGCGTGTGAACGAGGACGTGTATCGTAGCGCCATCATCGTCAGCGCCTCAGCGCTCCAGGCGGCGCCCGATGTTCGCGACGTCGAGGGCCTCGCCCGCCTCGATCCGTCGCGCATTCTCGCGCTCGATCCTGAACTCATTCTGCTGGGGACGGGGCCGCGCCAAATCTTCCCGGCTGCATCCTTCCGCGCTCAGTTCCTGAGCGCCGGCATCGGCGTCGAAGTCATGGATACGGGTGCAGCCTGCCGCACGTTCAACGTGCTCGTGGCCGAGCAACGCCGCGTGGTGGCATTGCTGATGGTGTGATTGATGGAAGGAAAAAATGGCAGGGCGCTTACGGAAAACACGATCAATACGGTATGGAGAATTATTGTTCTTCTTGATCTTGTTACTCTTTTATCCCCTCTTACCGCGTGTAAGCCTTCAGCGCCCTGCAATGGACTTTTCCGATGAGCGCAGTTAAACACAGGAAATGTGCGGTCGCAAGCAGCCGGCGATCGAGTTATGGAAGTAATATATTAATAAATTCAATAGATTGTACACGATACATCATAGCCTACTTTAGCTTATAAAAGAACGGCAATGGATCGATCGGCTTGCCGTTCTGGCGAATTTCGAAGTACAGAACCGGCGCCTGGTGAGCACCCTCGCCCATATGCGCGATCACTTGGCCCGCGGCAACTTCCTGGCCGTCGCGTACCAACATCTCGCGGTTGTGCGCGTACGCGGACAGTAAGCTGTCGGCGTGTTTGATGATGACCAGATTTCCGTAACCGCGCAGACCGCTGCCTGCGTACACCACCCGACCGGCACTCGCGGCGCGCACGTCCTGCCCCAATCGCCCGGACAAAAGAATCCCCCCGCCCGGCACGGGACGAGGTGCGCCGACACGGTCCGTCGGCCAAAGCCATCTCGACGCGCGATTGGCGGCGCTCGGAACTGCTCGCGGCGACGCGGGCGGTGGGCTTGGTGCAACTGCAATAGGTGCATGATGGGTTGGCGCACTTGCGTTCGGTGCGCGGGGCGGCGCACGCGCGGGCGTCCCATGCTCGGACGGCGGCGCCTCTCGGGGGCCCAACACCAAGACCTGGCCTACGGAGATGCGGAAGTCCGCGCCGATGTTGTTCCATCGCGCCAAATCACGATAGTCGAGATCGTGGCGCCAGGCGATGCTGTAGAGGGTGTCCTCGGGGCGCACCACGTAGCTCGGCGGACCGGCGGCGGCGGTATCGGCGCATGCGCCCAGCAACAGGCAACACAACCCAACGGTGCAAATCGAGCGCGTGACGCGCGACGCTATCGCTGCAATCCCGATAGCAAGGGTACGAAGCTCACGGGGCCGAGCGACTCGCGTTCGATCCGCGTCTCACCCTTGGTGTAACGAAAAAGCTCCTGGCGCCCGTCCGGCCCTACCGGCGCGATCAGGCGGCCTCCGACGCTCAGTTGCTCGAACAGCGCGGGCGGCACGGCGTGCGGCGCCGCCGTCAACAGGATCGCGTCGTACGGAGCGCGCGCCGCCCAACCGACATTGCCATCGTCGTGACGGAAATTGACGTTGCGAATCTTCAACTCGCGCAGCGTTCGCCGCGCACGCCCCAATAGACTGGCAATACGCTCGATGGTGTAAATCTTCTCCACCAGGGGCGATAGCACCGCCGTCTGATAACCACAGCCCGTGCCGATCTCCAAGACGGTGCGCGTGTTCCCGGCGGCGAGCAGCGCCTCGGTCATACGCGCGACCACATAGGGTTGGGAGATGGTTTGACCGAAACCAATCGGCAGCGCGGTGTCTTCATAGGCGCGGCTGGCCAACGCCTCGTCCATGAATAGATGCCGCGGCACATGTCGAATCCGATCCAGCACCCGCCGGTCGGTTATGCCCTGCTCCTGCAGGCGCTGCACCAGGCGCTCCCGCGTGCGCGCCGAGGTCATGCCGATACCGCTGAGGCGCGGACCTTCCATGAAGCTACTCAAGCTTGAGCCACTTCTGCAATTCGGGCAGAGCGGCATGGCGGGTCAAATCGATCTGCAGGGGAGTGATGGACGCAAAGCCTGCGGCGACCGCATGAAAATCCGTGCCGGGTCCCGCGTCCTGGCCGGCACCGGCGTTGCCCACCCAGTAGACGTTGCGCCCTCGCGGATCTTTTGCCTTCACGATCGACTTGCTGCGATGGCGACTGCCGAGCCGCGTCACCTTGAGGCCCTGCAACTGCCCATCGGGCAAATCCGGCACATTCACGTTGAGGATAACCGGTCCGGCTTCCGGCCCCTGGAATCGGTCTTGCGACATTTGACGCACGAGTTGCGCCGCCACCTGCGCCGCAGAGGCGAAATTGCGCGGACTCCCCGGCTCGACGCACAGCGACACCGCGATCGCGGGAAGGCCGAGAAATCGACCCTCGACGGCGGCGGCCACCGTGCCCGAATACAAGGTGTCGTCGCCGAGATTGGCGCCGTCATTGACCCCCGACACCACGATGTCATGCTCAAAATCGAACAGGCCCGAAATCGCCAGGTGCACGCAATCGGTGGGCGTCCCGTTCACGTAGTAGGCATCGGCGTCATAGCGCGCCGCGCGCACCGGCACGTCGAGGGTGAGGGAATTGCTGGCACCGCTGCGATTGCGGTCCGGAGCCACGATGGTCACGTCCCCCAAAGGCCTGATCGCGGCCGCAAGCGCAATCAGACCCTCGGCGCGGTAGCCGTCGTCATTCGAAAGAAGGATTTTCACGAGATCTAACAGCCTGCCCCAAGCTGGCGGGTGTCGCCGTGCGGACTATACTGTAACGCCGGAAACCCGGATAGCCGATCGAGTCCACATTCATGGTCAAACAACGATCCACCGAGTCTGAAACATTTCGCGCGGCGGTGCGTGATGTCACGCCTTTGCCGCAAACCCCGCCGGCAGACGGCCTCGCGAGGCCCAAACCACGCGTGCGGCTGCGCAATCCCACGGTGCCTCCGGCCGGCGGCCTGCCTGCGGATGAGACGATTCCCACGGCGGAAATCCTGACCGGCGGCGAGGCGCTCTCCTTTCAACGCGCCGGCGTGCGCACCCAAGTGATGCGCCGGCTACGCCGCGGCCTCTACCCGATCGATGATGAGCTGGATCTTCACGGACTCAGTCAATCGGCGGCGCGCAACGAACTCGCTGATTTCATCGAACGCAGCCGCGACCGCGGCTGCCGCTGCGTGAGAATCATCCATGGCAAGGGCTATCGCTCGGGCGCGCGCGGCCCGGTGCTCAAAACAGCCGTGAACCATTGGTTGCGCGCGCACCTGGACGTCTTGGCATTCGTTTCCGCACGCGCCATCGACGGCGGCACCGGCGCGATATACGTGTTGCTCCGATGAGAGTGCGACATTGGGCGATCCTCGCCGCGATCTTGGCCAGCGCCACCACGGCTGCCGATTCTCCTTCCAGCGCGGCCACTTTCGATCTGGTGACCGAGAGCGAGGCGGCGACATGGAACGCAGGTCAACCGAAGGAGCCGAAGGATTTCAGCACACCCGATCTGCGCGAGGACAACTCGGCGCCGACTTGTCATTCCACTCCCGATAATGACGCAGACAATCCGACAATACGGATTCTCGCGCCCCCTCTGGGGCGATCATTGACGGCGCCGCTGGATTTCGACGTACGATTCGTGCCGACCCGCAGCGCACGCATCCGTCCCGATACGTTTCGCGTCTGCTACGTCGGATCGATCACCAGGGACCTGACGAAGCGGATCACGGATCGCGCCACAGTTTCCGAAAAAGGATTGCACGTGGCCGGCGTGCAGCTGCCGCATGGCCGCCACACCCTCGTGTTGCTCATCGCGGATGAGCACGGCCGCCTGGGCCGGGCTGAAGCGGTCCTCGATATCTACTGATGACCGACGCGGGAACCGTCGTCTTGCTGCCGGGGATTGACGGCACAGGCAAATTTTTCGGCGAGTTCGCGCAGCATCTCTGGCCGAGCGTCGACTCGATCTTGGTCCCCTACCCCAAGAATCAGGTCCTGGGGTATGACCAACTCGAAGCGCTGGTACGCGCCGCGCTGCCGACCGATCGATCGTTCGTTCTTCTGGGCGATTCTTTCTCCGGACCCATCGCCATCCGGATCGCCGCGCGGCCGCCGGCGGGTCTCGTGGCCGTCATCCTGTGCGGAACCTTCGCGAAAAATCCCTTTCCCTGGCTTTGGTGGGCGCGGCCCTTGGCCGCGTACCTGCCGTTGAAGTCGCTGCCGCGCTGGATGCGCGCGCTGCTGATGTGGGGGTCTGCTTCGCCGCAACGAGCGCCCGCACAGAGGGATCGGGCCATCGCGGGCGTGTCGCCGGCCGTGATTCGGCATCGGATCGCGGCGCTGCTGGCGGTGGATGAGAGTGCGGCGCTCGGCCGCATCCGCATGCCGACGCTGGTGCTCCGAGCACGGCGCGACCGCGTGATTTCGCGAGCTGCCACACGGTGGATTCTGAAAATGCTGCCCGGCGCTCAGCTGGCGGAGATCGATGGGCCGCACTTGTTGCTGCAATCCCGTCCTGCCGAGTGCGCCGCCGTCGTGCTCGAGTTCATGCGAGCTGCCTACATGTCCGCGTCGAGTTCCGGGACGCCGTCGAATTCGCATATTTCGCGCAGCACCGCGGTCGCGAATTGACCGCGCCCGAGCGCAAAGCTCAAGGTCACGGTACTGGCGTCGCGCTCCGCGGATAACTCCCGGATAGCGCAGCGCAGCGCGCGCCGCTCCTGCGTCAACCCTTCCGCGGCGAGCAGTTCGGCGACCGGCGCGAATTCGCGCGCCACCTCGAGTTCATGCTCGAGGGCTTGGCCCCCGCTCGCCGGAGAGCCGCGGCCCCAGAGAGGTCCCGAAGGATGGACATCGAACGCAGCCAGGCGGCGGCGCAACTCATCATCGACGGAGGTCACGGAGAAATGGCTGCCGCTGCCGTCGAGACTGGCGAGGTCGCCCGGAGCGAGCTGCGACCAGTCGCCCGCCTCCACACGCCGCGCGAGCAGCGCATTGAACATGAGCGATCGCGCCGCCGACAGCGTAAAGCTGCGCTCGGCGCGCCCGCGCGGCGCAACTCCGCTTTGCACCCATGCCGCGACCCGATCGAGGTTGTAGCCGTCGCGGCCGAAGCGTTGCGGTCCGAAATAATTCGGCACCCCATGCGCCCGCAAGGCATCGAGCTTCACGTCCAATCGTTCGCGGGACCACGTCGCATTGCGCAAGCGGATGCGAAAGCGGTTGCCCGACAGCGCACCCACCTTGAGCTTGCGCAAATTGGCGCGCGCTTCGAGCACTCTGAATTCCTCCGTGCGCACGTCGGTCCAAGATTCGGCTGACCGGCCGAGATTCGGCACGCTGAACCACTGCACGGCAACCGCATGACGATCCTTGAGGCCCGCGTAGCCGACATCGCGGGCCGGCACGCCGGCCAGGCGGGCAATCTCGGCCGCCACCCAGCGGGTATTGGCGGTGCGCTTCTCCACGCGCAGCAGCCAGTGCGGCCCGCTGCCGGACGGCTCGAACGACAGCTGCTCCTCGACGTGAAAATCCTCGGGCGTAGCTCTGAGTTCCGCCGGCGGCAGCGGCGCACCATGCGCCCGCGGCGGCCGCAATGCGGCCCGCGTCCACGCGCTCACGGTCCCAGCAGCACGGATGCGAGTGCGGCCAGCCCTTCGCCGCGGCCGATGAACCCCAAGCGTTCCGTGGTCGTGGCCTTGATATTGATGAGCTGCGCCGAGACGCCGAGATCGGCGCAGAGATTCGCCGCCATTGCGGCGCGATGCGCCGCGATGCGCGGCGCTTCGGCGAGCACCGTCACGTCCGCATTGACCAGTTTCAGCCCGGCGGCGTGCATGCGCGCCGCGACCACCCGCAGGAAAACGCGGCTGTCCGCGCCGCGGTACCGCGGATCGCTGTCGGGAAAATGCTGGCCGATGTCGCCGTCGCCCATCGCACCCAGAATCGCGTCGCACAGGGCGTGGATGACGACGTCGCCGTCCGAATGCGCCACGACACCCTTGGGATGCGCGATTCGCACGCCGCCCAGAACGACGTGGTCGCCTTCTCCGAACGCGTGCACATCGACGCCTTGTCCGATCCGCATCGGCGTACTCTCCGTCATATTCAATATCCTCGACGCCAGCGCCAGATCTTCCTGGCGCGTTATTTTGACGTTGAACGGCGAGCCCGGCACCAGCGTCGGCCGCAAACCCATGCGCTCGACGGCTTGCGCCTCATCGGTCACGGCGATACCGGCGAGCGTCGCTTCCTTCAGCGCATGGCGCAATTGCGCAAATGCAAAACACTGCGGCGTCAACGCCCGCCACAGTCCCTGGCGATCCACGGTCGCGACGCGATCTCCCGATTCGCGTTTGACGGTATCGACGATGGGCGCCGCGAGAACGGCGCCGGCCGAATCAGCCGTGCCGTCCGCGGAACCGGCGGCGTCCAGGGCATCGAGCAGAGCGCGAAGGTCGGCCGCACTCAAGCAGGGCCGCGCCGCATCGTGTACCAGAATCCAATCATCTGCGGCGGCGTGCGCGGCCAATGCATCCAGGCCATTCGTCACCGAGTCCTGCCGATTGGCGCCGCCCAGCGTGGTTTGGAGCTTGGGGTGTTGAAGCTTGGCTGCGACGCCCGGCCAGTGAGCATCATCCGCCGCGAGCGCAACCACCACCGCGTGCACCCGCGGCTCCGCCAGCAGCGCGCGCAGCGACCATTCGAGTACGGTGGCGCCGAGCAGCGGCGCATATTGCTTGGGGGCCGCCTCCGCAGCCGAGGCGGTAAAGCGCGTTCCACGGCCCGCTGCAGGAACGATCGCCCAAACGCGCCGCGTCGCGGGGACGGGCATCAGTGCGCGCGAGCGGTGACGGCGGCAGCTGGCGCGGCGGGAGCTTGGGTCGCCGCGGTCACGACTTGGTAAAAGGTTTCGCTGTTACCGACCATGCCGAGTTCGCTGCGGGCTCGCTCCTCGAGGGCGGTCAGACCCACTTTGAGATCAGTCACCTCGGCAACCAATTGCCGGTTGCGCGCACCCTGCTCATGATTGGCGACGGCTTGGGCGTCCACGGCAGCCTGAAGGCGCGACACCTCGCGCAATCCTTGGTCCGAGAGCCACAAGCGATATTGCAGCAATACCAACGCAAGACCCAGGACGACAGCTAAAATCCTCATGGGGACAGGAGCTTAGCATGAACTCTTAAGAGATTGGTACCGATAAAGCGCGCGCGCCGGCATAGGCGGCCTTGTCCTCGAGCTCTCCCTCGATTCGCAGCAGCTGATTATATTTGGCGATGCGATCCGAACGCGACATCGACCCGGTCTTGATCTGGGTGGCGGTGGTTGCCGCCGCGATGTCGGCGATGGTCGAGTCCTCGGTTTCACCCGAACGGTGCGACACCACGGCCGCATATTTGGCCGCGTGCGCCATGTCGATGGCCGCCAGCGTTTCGGTCAATGTGCCGATCTGATTCGGTTTGATGAGAATCGCATTGGCGATTTTCTTGGCGATGCCCTCGGCGAAAATTTTGGTATTCGTGACGAACAAATCATCGCCCACCAGCTGCACCTTCGTGCCCAGTTTCTTGGTGAGAATCGCCCAGCCGTCCCAGTCGCTCTCGCTCATGCCGTCCTCGATGGTCACGATGGGATACTTGGCTGCGAGATTCGCCAGATAATCGGCGAATTCGGCTGAAGTGAAGTGCCGCCCTTCGGACTCGAGCGTGTACACGCCGTTCTTGTAGAACTCGGTGCTCGCGACGTCGAGGCCCAGATAAATGTCCTTGCCGGCCCGATATCCTGCGCGGTCGATGGCCTCCAATATCGTCGTGAGAGCCGCTTCATTCGACGGCAGATCGGGCGCGAAGCCGCCTTCATCGCCGACCGCGGTGTTGAGACCGCCGGCATGCAGCACCTTCTTGAGCATGTGGAAAACTTCGGCGCCGTAGCGCACTGCCTCCGAGAATGACGGTGCGCCGATGGGCAGTATCATGAACTCCTGTATGTCCACGCTGTTGTCGGCGTGAGCGCCGCCGTTGATGATGTTCATCATCGGCACCGGCAGCGTCAGGTCCTTGGATCCGCTCAAGTGCCGATATAGCGGCAAGCCGTTGTCGCGGGCAGCCGCGTGCGCTGCCGCCAACGACACGGCCAGAATGGCGTTCGCGCCCAAGTTCGACTTGAAGTCGGTGCCGTCCGCTTTCAGCATCCTCGCGTCGAGCCCGCGTTGATCCTGGGCGTCGAAGCCGGTCAAGAGATCGCGCAGCGGTCCGTTGACATGAGCGACCGCCTTGAGCACGCCCTTGCCGCCATAGCGTTTGGCATCGCCGTCGCGCAATTCCACGGCCTCGCGCGAACCGGTGGAGGCTCCGGAAGGAACGGCCGCTCGGCCGACCACGCCGGAATGCAGCACCACGTCCGCTTCGACGGTGGGATTGCCGCGCGAATCGATGATTTGGCGGCCGCGGATATCGACGATACGACTCATAGCAGAGATTCCTCGAAGGGTTGCTTTTTAACCGCTCGGTCCAATTCCTTGAGCGTGGTCAGCAGCGACGCCATGCGGTCCAACGGCCATGCGTTCGGGCCATCCGACAAGGCTTTCGCCGGATCGGGATGCGTCTCCATGAATAATCCGGCGATTCCCGCGGCCACCGCGGCGCGCGCCAGCACCGGCACGAATTCGCGTTCTCCGCCGGAAACATTGCCCTTGCCTCCGGGCAGCTGCACCGAGTGCGTGGCGTCGAACACCACGGGGCATCCGGTGCCGCGCATGATGGCGAGCGAGCGCATGTCCGACACCAGATTATTGTAGCCGAAGGAGAAGCCGCGCTCGCAAACCATGACCGCCGTATTGCCGGTGGAACGCGCCTTGTCGACCACGTTCTGCATTTCCCAGGGCGACAGGAACTGTCCCTTCTTGATGTTCACGGGCTTGCCCTGCGACGACACGGCGACGATGAAATTGGTTTGCCGGCATAGAAATGCCGGCGTCTGAAGGACATCGACGACGGCCGCCACGTCGGCGAGCGGCGTATCTTCATGCACGTCCGTGAGCACGGGCACGCCGATCTCGGCGCGCACGCGGGACAGCGCCTTCAGCCCCGCATCGAGGCCGGGTCCGCGAAAGCTGGCGCGGGAAGACCGATTGGCCTTGTCGAACGAGGCCTTGAATATGAACGGGACGCCGAGCTTGGCGGTGATTTCCTTCAAGCGTCCCGCGACATCGAGCACCAGGCCTTCGCTTTCGATGACGCAGGGACCGGCGATCAGGAAAAACGGGTGCTCGGGGCCAACCTCGAAAGAGGCCAATTTCATGCGGTCGCGCGCCCGGACAGGAGAGCACTTCCGGGCTGCTGAGCAGCGCGGTATTCACGCGCCGCTCGAACGAATCCGCTGAACAGCGGATGCCCGTCGCGCGGGGTCGAAGTGAATTCCGGGTGGAATTGGCTGGCCACGAACCAGGGATGCGAGGGCAATTCGATGAACTCCACCAAGCCGTCGGCGGAGAAGCCCGAGAAGCTCAAGCCGGCCGCGGCCAGCTCCTCGAGATAGTGATTGTTGAATTCGTAGCGATGGCGATGGCGTTCGAAGATCGCTTCCTTGCCGTACACCGAATGCGCCAGGGAGCCGGGCACCAGCTTCGCTTCCTGCGCCCCGAGCCGCATGCTGCCGCCCAAATCGGATTTCTCGTCGCGCACCTGTTGACCGCGCTCCAGGTCCTGCCACTCGGTAATCAAGGCGATCACCGGATGATTGGTGGCGCGATCGAATTCCGTGCTGTTGGCACCCTTGAGCGCCAGCACATTGCGCGCGAATTCGATGATGGCGAGCTGCATTCCCAGACAAATGCCGAGGTAGGGAATGCGGTTCTCGCGCGCGAAGCGTATCGCCTGAATCTTGCCCTCGATACCGCGGTCGCCGAAGCCGCCCGGAACCAGGATGGCATCCATGTTTTGCAGCGCCGCGGGACCCAGGCGCTCGATGTCCTGCGATTCGAAATAATGGATGTTGACGCGGGTACGCGTCTTGATGCCGCCGTGCATCAGCGCCTCGTTCAGCGAAATGTACGAGTCGCGGATTTGCACGTACTTGCCGACCATGCCGATGTCGACCACGGCCTCGGGGTTCTGCTTGGCCGCGACCACCGCCCGCCATTCCGGCAGATCCGTGGGCGGCGCGTCCAGGCGCAGCTTGTCGACCACGATGTCGTCCAGCCCCTCTTCGTGCAGCAGCATCGGAATCTTGTAGATGTCGTCGGCATCGACGCCGGAAATCACGGCGCGCTCCTCGACATTGGTGAACAAGGCGATCTTGCGGCGCTGCTCGTCCGGCAGGGAGTGAGCGCAGCGGCACAGCAGAATGTCCGGCTGGATGCCGATGCCGCGCAATTCCTTGACCGAATGCTGCGTCGGTTTGGTCTTGATCTCGCCGGAACCGCCGACGATGGGCACCAGGGTCAGATGCATGTACAGCACTTGATTGCGCCCGAGCTCGACGCCCATCTGGCGAATCGCCTCGAGGAACGGCAGCGATTCTATGTCGCCCACCGTGCCGCCGATTTCCACCATGCACACATCGGCGTCGCCGGCGCCCATGCGGATCCGGTACTTGATTTCGTCGGTAATGTGCGGGATCACCTGCACCGTCGCGCCCAGATAGTCGCCGCGCCGCTCCTTGGCGATCACACGCTCGTAAATCCGGCCCGTGGTGAAATTGCTGTTGCGCCCGGCGGTCATGCGCACGAAGCGCTCGTAATGGCCGAGATCGAGGTCGGCCTCGGTACCGTCGGCCGTGACGAAAACCTCGCCATGTTGGAAGGGGCTCATGGTGCCGGGATCCACGTTGATGTAGGGATCCAGCTTCACCATGCTGATCTTGAGTCCGCGGGCCTCGAGGATGGCGCCCAGGGAGGCGGATGCAATGCCCTTGCCCAGCGAGGAAACGACACCGCCGGTGACGAAAACGAATCGAGTCATGTAGTCACCGCCGAGTAAGGAGGGAATTCGACGGGAATTCAGGTTAGCAGAACATGAAGCCTGCGACAATCCACTTAGACAACATTCGGTGCCCCCTCCCAGACGACGGCGAGGCCCTGCTCGAGCGGAGCCACGCACCAGCGCGCGTCCGACCAGAGATCAGCTACGGCAATCAAGGTGTTATCCGCGAATACCAGGGGCAAGGCGTCGCGCAGCCACGGCAGCACGCCTTGCGATTGACACAGATGCTGCACGCTCTGCGTCCTGGCCCTCACGCCGGGCTTCAGGGTCTCGCCTCCGTCGCGCCGGCGCACAGTCACCGTTTCCGGCAAGCGCCGCGCGTCGATGCCGCCGGTTTGCAGCGTCCAGCGCAATGTTCCCGAATGTGGTCCCAGATCCACTCGCGAGCCGGGCGCCGTGCGCCAGAGCCGGACCCCCTCGAGGCGCGGCGGGTGAGCGTCGGTCAGGAACAGTCTCTGCCGATAGCGCCGCAGCGCGTAGTCATCCCACACGATCGCCGGCAGGTGATCGGCTTCTGCGTCGAAGAGCTGCCTCAGCGCCTCGTTCAAGCGCGCCGTGGAGGGCGGCTCGACGCCGGCATCGCGCAGCCAGAAGCGCAGGGCATTGTTCCGCTCCGGCGAGCTCAGCGCTCGCAGACCCGGGACCGACAACGCATCGCCGTCGCGCAGCCGGCCCACATCGTCGGCAGCCGCGCGATCCAGCAACGCCTGCGCTTCGCCCACATGTTGCGCGGTGCGCGCGAGCGTCGCCGCCGCGCCAGGCCAGCGCGACTCGATCAGGGGCCAGACTTCCCGGCGCAAATAGCCGCGGTCGAAACGCAAATTCTCGTTCATGGGATCGACCACCGAGACGCAGCTCGTCGAAGCGCCGAAGGCCAGAAGCTCGCTCTGCGGCACGCCGAGCAGCGGCCGTAAATGCCAACCGGGCCCGAAGGGCCGGCACAGGGGCATGGCCGACATGCCCTTGAGGCCGGCGCCGCGCAAGACCTGCAACAGCAGCGTTTCCGCCTGATCCTCGCGGTGATGAGCGGTCAATAGACATTCACCGGGCCGCAGCGCAGCGGCGAGCGCGGCATAGCGCGCGTCGCGCGCCGCCGCCTCGATCGACGCGCCGGGCGGCGTTTCGACCGTGATCGGAATCATGGTGAGGGGAACGTCGAGGCGCGCGCACAAGGCCGCGCAGGAGTCCCGAAAAGAGGCCGCGGCGGCCTGCAGGCCATGATCGACGTGCACGGCGCGCACCGGCAGGCCGCGGAAGGTCGCGCCTAAGGCCGCGCCCGAGGCGCAAGCGGCGGCCAATAAGCTGGCCGAATCCGCGCCGCCGCTCAGGGCCACGACGAGCCCCGTGGCGCCCGCGGGCGTATGAGCGCCGAGGACCGCACGCAGAGAAGCGGCGGAAAAGCTCATGGGGCGTGTAGGCTATGCCTCGCGGAACGCACCGAAGCCTCGCAGGCGCGCTTGCCGCGCGTCGAGCAACTGGGTCACCGGTTGATTGCGCAGTTCAGCCAGATTCTTGACGATACTTTGTTTGACGACCTCCGCCATGGCCTGCGGGTCGCGATGTGCGCCGCCGTGCGGCTCTTTCAGCACTTCGTCGACCAGGCCGAGCTTTTTGAGCCGTTCCGCCGTGCCGCCCATGGCGTCGGCCGCGATTTCCTTTTTTTCCGTGCTCTTCCACAGGATGGAGGCACAGCTTTCGGGGGAAATGACCGAGTACACGCTGAACTGCAACATGATCAGCCGATCGCAAACGCCGATGGCGAGCGCGCCGCCCGATCCTCCTTCACCAATGACCACGCTCAACACCGGAGCCGCCAAATTCGACATCTCGAATAAATTGCGCGCAATGGCTTCGCTCTGACCACGCTCCTCCGAGCCGATGCCGGGATACGCGCCCGGCGTGTCGATCAGCGTGACGACCGGAATGCGGAACCGCTCGGCCATCATCATCAGGCGCAGCGCCTTGCGATAACCTTCAGGCTTGGGCATGCCGTAGTTGCGCCGCACCCGCTCCTTGGTGTCGCGGCCCTTCTGGTGACCGATCAGCATCACCGGTGTCCCCTCGAGCCGGGCCAAGCCGCCGACGATGGCGAGGTCATCGCTGTACATCCGATCGCCATGCAATTCATGCCAATCGGTGAAAATCATCGACACATAGTCGAGCGTATAAGGACGCTGAGGATGACGCGCCAACTGCGTGATTTGCCAGGGCGTGAGGTTCGCGAAGATGCTGTTCGTCAATGCCCGGCTCTTCAATTGCAGGCGCTTGATCTCTTCGGTGATATTGACGCTCGAATCCGCGCCCAAGAACTTCAGCTCCTCGATCTTCGCTTCGAGCTCTGCGATCGGCTGTTCAAACTCTAGAAAATTCATCGCCATGAAGACGTTTCCTCGCCGCGAACATCATTACGCGGACCATACACTAAATACCAACCGTCGCGGCCCACCAGGGCGCTCAGCTTATCGAGTAATTCCCGCGACGCACGCACCGACCAGCCGTCCGCCAAATTGAGCCGCCCGGAATAGTCGGGCCGGTTGACCACCACGCTCACGCCGCAGGGACCCCGCAGGTAGGGCTTCAACATCTGTTCGAACCGATTCATGCCCTGCGGACCGTCGAACTCCGCGGGCCACCGTAGCCACAGACGGCGCGCGAAACGCTCGCGCGCACGGTCGATATCCATCAACGACTTGGCCTGCAATCGCCATGCCTCGATGAAGTCGTCGAAGCGCAGCGTGCCGTCGATGATCAGGATCGCGTCCTTGACGATGATGTCGCGATGCTGCTGGAAAATCTCCTCGTACAAGCTCACTTCGAGCCGCGCGCTTCGATCGTCCAGGATCAATGTCACCCGATTGGGCCGGCGGCGGATCTCCAGCACCAGCCCGGCGACGGTGGCCGCCTTGCCCGCCGACCAACTGCGCGCGCCGTCGATCGGCGCCGCCGGTCTGGGACCGCTGATGACGTCCGCCAGGCGCGCGCATCCCAGCAGCTTCAAATCCGGTTCATAGGGTGTGATCGGGTGTCCGCTCAGGAAAAGGCCCAGCGTCTCGCGCTCGCCCGCGAGCCGCGTCGCCTCGTTCCAATCCGCCACTACACTGTCCGTGGCCGCCGCGCTCAAGCCGAACAAGTCCACTTGGCCCACGCTCATCGCGCGCGAATTCTGCTCGCCCAGGTGCATCGCGCGATCGAGCTCGGCGGTCAGCGTGGCGCGATTCGGCCCGATCCGGTCCAAGCTGCCCGAGCGAATCAACGCGTCGAACACGCGCCGATTCACCCGCTGCAAATCGATGCGCCGGCATAGGTCCGGGAGACTTTGGAACGCCCCCTGCGCGGTGCGCTCCTCGATGATGGCTTCCACGGCCGAGGCGCCGACGCCTTTGATGGCTCCCAGCCCAAAACGAATGCTGAGGGGTCCCGAGACATGGAACGCGTACACCGATTCGTTGACGTCGGGCGGCTGCACGGTGAGATCCATGTTCGCGCATTCGTCGATCAGGGTGACCACTTTGTCGGTCTTGTCCATGTCCGACGACAGCACCGCCGCCATGAAGGCGGCCGGATAATGTGCTTTGAGCCACGCCGTCTGGTAGGACAGCAGCGCGTACGCCGCGGAGTGCGACTTGTTGAAGCCGTAGCCGGCGAATTTTTCCATCAAATCGAAAATATGCGTGGCCTGAGCCTCGCGCACGCCGCGCGCCACCGCACCGCTGACGAACACCGAGCGCTGCTTGGCCATTTCTTCGGCCTTCTTCTTGCCCATGGCACGCCGCAGAAGATCCGCTCCGCCCAGGGTATAACCCGCCAAGATCTGCGCGATCTGCATGACCTGTTCCTGGTACAGGATCACGCCATAAGTGGCGGCGAGCACCGGCTTCAGATCCGGGTGCAGGTAATCGATGGTGGCGCCGCTGGTATCGTGCTTGCGCGAAATGAAATCCTCGACCATGCCCGATTGCAGCGGCCCGGGCCGGAACAAGGCCACCAGCGCCACGATATCGCCGAAGCGGTCGGGCTGCAGGCGACGGATCAAATCCTTCATGCCGCGCGACTCGAGCTGGAACACGGCCGTGGTTTTGCAGCTCTTGAGCAGTTGGTAGGTCGCCGCATCGTCCATGGGCAGAGCGCTCATCACCAGCGGCGCTTCACCCAGCACAGCGCGCTGGGTATTGATGTCGCGTACCGCCCAATCGATGATGGTGAGCGTGCGCAATCCCAGGAAGTCGAATTTCACCAGCCCGGCGGCCTCGACATCATCCTTGTCGAACTGCGTCACCGGCGTCGTGCTGCCCTCTTCGCAGTACAGCGGCGTGAAATCGGTCAACACCGACGGGGCGATGACCACGCCGCCTGCATGCGTTCCGGCATTGCGCGCAAGGCCTTCGAGAGTTCGCGCCAGGTCGATGAGTTCCCGAACCTCGGCATCGCCCGCGTACAGGCGCTTCAGTTCCTCTTCTTGTTCCAGCGCCTTGTCGAGCGTGATGCCGATCTCGAATGGAATCAGCTTGGCGATCTTGTCCACATAGCCGTAGTTGTGCCCGAGCACCCGGCCGACGTCGCGCACCACGGCCTTCGCCGCCAGCGTGCCGTAGGTGATGATCTGCGACACGCGCTCGCGGCCATACTTGTTGGCGACGTATTCGATGACGCGGTCACGGCCTTCCATGCAGAAGTCGACGTCGAAGTCCGGCATGGACACGCGTTCCGGATTCAAGAATCGCTCGAACAGAAGATCATGTTCGATCGGATCCAAGTCTGTAATGCCCAAGACGTAGGCGACCAGCGAACCCGCGCCGGAGCCGCGGCCGGGCCCCACCGGCACGCCGTTCTCACGCGCCCAGCGGATGAAGTCGGCCACGATCAAAAAATATCCGGCGAATCCCATGGAGCAGATGACGCCGAGCTCGAGGTCGAGACGCGCCCGGTATGCGACGGTGCGCGCATCGTTGGCCGTGCGCGCGTCGTTGGCCGCGCGCGCGTCGCCGCCAATTTGGGATTCCGCCAACCGCGCCTCGAGCCCGCGCACCGCCTCGTCGCGCAGGAAGTCTTCGGTATTGCTGCCCGCAGGCACGGGGTACGCCGGCAGCATGGAGCTGCCCAGGCGGATTTCCAGCGAGCATCGCTTGGATATTTCCACCGTATTATCAAGCAGTTCCGGCATATCCTTAAACAGCTCTGCCATCTCTGCCGGCGATTTCAGGTACTGCTCTTCGGAATAGCGCCGCGCGCGCGCCGGGTCGGCAAGCAACGCGCCGTCATGGATGCACACCCGCGCCTCGTGCGCATCGAACTCCGCGCGGGTCAGAAAGCGCACATCGTTGGTGGCCAGCGCCGCGACGCCCCGCTCCACCGCCAAGTCGATGACGGCTTCGGCGTGAGCCTCCTCGCCCGCTCGGCCGGTGCGCTGGACTTCGAGGTAAAACCGATCGCCGCACAGCGCCTGCCAACGAGCCAGACACCGCGCCGCCTCGTCATCGCGGCCGCGGGCAATCGCCTGTCCGATGTCGCCTTCCGCGCCGCCCGATAGAACGATCAGTCCCCGCAGCATGTCGCTTTGCAGCCAGCTGCGTTCCAGCATCGGTGCGCCGCGCTGCTGACCCTCGAGAAAGGAACGGGTCACCAGTTGCGTCAGATGCCGATAGCCGACGAGATCCTGGCAGAGAAACACGATGCGCGACGGCGGCGCACGCTCGCCCGCCTCGCGAATCCAGGCGTCGACTCCGATCAAAGGTTTGACGCCGGCGGACAGCGCATCCTTGTAGAACTTGACCATGGCGAATAAATTGCTCTGGTCGGTGAGCGCGACCGCGGGCATTCCCGCCGACGACACCGCGGCCATCAATTCCGGCACCCGCACGATCCCATCGACGAGCGAGTATTCGGTGTGCAATCGCAGGTGGACGAATTGCCTCAAAGGTCGGGCTCCAGCGCGAGGAGGTCCGGCTCCAGCGCAAGAGGATCGAGACCCAGCGCGAGCCGCACCGGAGCGAACGAGCGACGGTGCAAGGGACAGGGCCCGTGCAGGCCGAGAAGCCGCTGATGATCGGGGGTGCAGTAGCCCTTATGATCTGCGAAAGAATATGCGGGATAGACTGTATCCATATGATTCATGTAACTATCCCTGGCTGTTTTAGCCAGGATAGAGGCCGCGCTGATGGCCGGCTGCGTGGCGTCGCCGCCGACGATGGCGCGCGCGGTCAGGGTCTTGCCCAGGCCGCCCAAACTCGGCAATCGATTGCCATCCACCAACACGTGATCGGGGGTCAAGCACATCGCCAGCAGGGCCCGGCGCATGGCGAGAAACGTGGCCTGCAATATATTCAGGGCGTCGATCTCGGCCCGGTCCGCCCAGCCGATGCCGAAGCACAGGGCGTCGCGGCGAATGGCTACGCTCAGGCGGGAGCGCTCATCCGGACTCAATACCTTGGAGTCCGCGATGCCGGCGATGGGACGGCCGGGACGCAGAATCACCGCCGCAGCGACCACGGGTCCCGCCAGGGGTCCGCGCCCCGCCTCGTCGATACCGGCCACTCGCCGCCTCATTCGAGTAAAGCCAAGATGGCCTGCGCCGCGCGAGTTCCCGCGTCGCGGCGCAAGTCGGCGTGAATTCGCGAGAACTCACGTTCCAAGCCGCTGCGGCGTTCGGCATCCTCCAGCCACATCAAGAGCTCCGCTCCGATCGACTCTGGGACAATCTCCTCCTGAAAATACTCGCCGACCACGCGCCGATCCGCAAGTAGATTTGGTTGCGCAAAAAATTTGACTTTGACCAG
>DASYFQ010000024.1:0-13551 GCA_036498345.1 Steroidobacteraceae bacterium | reverse complement strand
GCGGCTGATGACCTCGAAGAGGAACTGCGCCGCCTCCACTACCGCAGCGGCGATCCTGCAGCGGGGCCCGGCGTCTACCGGAGACACGGCGGCGACTTCGATCTCCATTCGCGCCGTGTGCGCTTCGTCGACGAGATGCGGGAGCCCGAGCTCGTGTCGATCCGCGCGGGCAGCGGCGCGATCATCAGCCTCCGGCACGCCGACGGAAAGGAGCTGCCCGTGTTCCGCCTCGATCCACTCCTGGTCGGCAACGTGTTTCCCGTCCATGGGGAGGATCGCATCGTTCTAGCACCGGGCGACGTGCCGCCGCTGCTGCGCTCGGGCGTCAAAGTAGTCGAGGACCGACGCTTTGACGAACACCACGGCGTAGACCCCTACGGTATCCTGCGTGCCCTGTGGGCCGACTTGCGTGCCGGCCGCGTGATTCAAGGCGGCAGCACGCTGACTCAGCAGCTCGTCAAGAACTATTTCCTGTCCGACAAGCAGACCATTGGTCGTAAGGCGACCGAGGCCGTGATGGCTCTCAGGCTCGAGGCGCACTATTCCAAGGAGGATATCCTGGTCGCGTACCTCAACGAGGTGTACCTCGGCCAGGATGGCGAACGCGCCATACACGGGTTCGGCCTTGGCAGCGAGTACCTCTTCGCCAAGCCGCTCGCCGAACTCGACGTCGGCGAACTCGCGCTGCTGATCGGGCTGGTCAAGGGGCCGTCCTACTATGACCCGCGCAAGCACCCCGACCGCGCCCGCGCGCGACGCAATGTCGTGCTCCAGGAGCTCGCCGATGCGCGATTGATCGACGCCGCAGCCGCAAAACGCGCGGCCGCAGGCGCTCTCGGTCTGCGGCCTCCCCGCGGCGGCTACGTCCCAGCCTACCTCGATCTCGTCCGCCGGCACCTGAAGAGGGACTACGCCGAAGCGGATCTCGCCGCCGCGGGCCTCGCCGTATACACGACTCTCAATCCCCGCGCTCAGGCAGCGGCAGAGGAATCGCTCACGCGGCACCTGAGTCGCCTGGATGCAGCGAGCCGCATGCGCGATGCTCATCTCGAGGGCGCGGTGATCATCGCCGAGCCCAACAGCGGCGATGTAGTCGCCGTCGTGGGCGGGCGCGCGGTCGGCGCCGAAGGCTTCAACCGTGCGCTCGACGCGCGTCGGCCGATCGGCTCGCTGGTGAAGCCCGCGGTTTACCTCGCCGCACTCGAGACCGGCCGCTACAATGCCGCGACCATGCTCGACGACGCGCCGATCACACTCAAGCTCAGCGACGGCAGCAGCTGGGCGCCGCAGAACTATACGCACGAGATCTATGGCCGAGTGCCGATGGTGCGTGCGCTCGCCGAGTCGATGAACCTCGCGACCGTGCGTCTCGGACTCGACGTCGGCCTGCCCAAGGTCGCCGACACGCTGGTGCGTCTCGGGCTCGAGACGCGCCCGACGCTCAACCCGTCCCTGCTGCTCGGTACCGTGGAGATGACGCCGCTCGAGATCGCCGAGGTCTACACGACGCTTGCGAACGGCGGATTTCGGACACGCCTGCGAGCGGTGCAAGCGGTGCTGGACGAGCACGGCCGGCCGCTCAAGAGTTTCAAAGTGCAGGTCGAGGCCGTGGCGGCGCCGTCCGCCGTCTACCAGCTCAATCGAATGTTGACGCTCGTGACCGCGCGCGGCACCGGCCGCGGTGCGTCCTCCCGCCTGCCGCCGGGAACCGTCGTTGCGGGCAAGACCGGCACCTCCTCCGACACCCGCGACAGCTGGTTCGCGGGATTCACGGGCAGCTACCTCGCGGTCGTCTGGGTCGGTTATGACGACAACCGCGCCACCGGGCTTACCGGCGCCGCAGGCGCGCTGCCGGTGTGGGCCGACGCGATTGCACGCGTTGAGCCTGCTTCATTCCAACCCGTGCCGCCGGAACTCATCGAGGATCGCTGGATCGGATTCGGGGACGGATTGGAGACCACGGTGGCCTGCAGCGCGGACGCGGTCGCCGTCGCAGTGCCCACGGGCACCTCGCTTCCGCTCAAGCCCGGCTGCGGCGCCTCGCCGCCCGGCGCGCCGACCGACAAGCCACCCGGCACGCTGACTGACAAGATCAAGGCATGGCTCAAAACCACCATTCACTGAGAAGGCTCGCCTCACCGAGAAGGCTGGCCGCGTTCACCGCTGCGGCGCTTTTGAGCGCCTGCTCTCTGTTCGCGCCGCGACCCCCGACGTCGCAGACCTCGCAGCCCTCCCAGCCGCCGGAGCCGTCGCAGCCGCAAGCCCCGCCGGCGCAGCCATCACCGTCTCAGCCGCCGGTGCGCCCGCCGCAGCCTTCACGCGAGAACCACCTTTCGCCCGCCACCCGCTCGCTGGTGACGCAGGCACGCGCTCAGGTCGCGCACGGCGACTTGCCGGCCGCATCGTCGACGCTCGACCGGGCGCTGCGGATCGAACCGAACAATCCCTTGTTGTGGATCGAGCTCGGACGGCTGCGCCTCGCGGAAAGCGACGCGCACCAGGCCGAGGGCTGCGGCCGCAAGGCTCTTGCGCTCGCGAGCGGCGATCGCAATGCGCAGGCACAGGCCGGGCGGCTGCTGGCCGATGCATTTCGCGCCCAGGGGCGCAACCAGGAAGCACGCGAGGTCGAGAGCCAGCCGTTCATGAATTCACGCCATGATTGAGGATCTCTCGCGCCGAGCGCCGGTCCGCTATCGCGCGAAACGCCGGCCGGCATCGCGTTCCGGCGCATCGACGCCGACCGTCAAAAATTCTTAGTAAGCGTCAGCCGCATTGAAATGGGTTCGAGAGGATGGACATGGACATCCGCGACACCCGCCGCCGACTCTCCGGGCAAGCGATCGACATACCAATACTCCATCGCGTTCGCTTTGGTATTGAGGAGGTTGTAGACACCCAGGGCCGCCTTCCACCCTCCGCTCAATTCATAGCGGACATCGCCATTCCACTCGTGATAGCCCGACCCTTGCACGGCATTGTCGGATGACAACGGGTACCCGCCCAAATAGCGCAATTGCAAGCTGCCGCTCCAGGGTCCCAAGGCCTTGATATAGGTAGCAAAGGACCCCGTGGCGAACGGCGCATTGGGGAGGTGGTAGCCGATGTGGCCGGTGCCATCGTCGAAAGGTGTCTTGAACCTCGCGTGATCCTGCGAGAGGGTGGCGTAGAACTCGAGCCATCGAAGCACCTGGTAAGTAATGTTGAGTTCATAGCCATATCGACGGCTTGCGGGTCCGGCACTGTCCTGGCCCACGTCGGGGTTGTACTGCGTCTCCGACTGCGCATCGAGATTGAAAACGGCGAAGGTCAAGGCGACCTTGCGCGCGAAGAGTTCCTGGCGCACACCGATTTCCTCGCCCATCTGGGTTGCCATGAGCGGAGCGCCCGGTATACCTGTCAGTCGCGCCTGATTCACGCCGCGAATATCGTCGCTGTGAAAGCCACGGCCGGCGCTGACATATAATTCCGTCGAGTCGATCGGTCTAAAGATGAGGCTGGCTTTGGGTTCCAGGATGGCGCGGCTCGCGCTGCCGGGGCTGGTGCCCGCATCGGTTCCATATTGGTAGTCCTCGCGAAGCCCGAGAACCGTGCGAAACCACGGGCTCCAATGAGTCGTCGCCTGCACATACGCGGCGTCACTGCCGAGGCGCAGCTGATCGCGCTCGCTGAATCCCAACGGATCATCGGCGGCCGCTATCGGTTCAGCGTTCCTGGTCGGCCGACGCGAGACATCGACGAAGTCATAGCGCACTTGAGCGCCCACCAACCACTCGTTAACCAATCCGAACAGCTGCGTTGGATATCCATAGCTGAGCGCCGCCCCGATCGTCGAGCGGTCTTCGTGCTGTTCCTCCTGGTCTCCGTTGATGGGATCAACCAGAAAATGGGTGAAATTATTGATCAGCGACAGGCGATTGCTGAACGCATAGACGCTCGCCGCGAGCTGCCCACCGCCGGTTCGAGAAAAATACTGTCCCGAGAGATTGAGCCTCTGTGCTCTGCCTTGGTCGGAAGGGTCGAGCTCGCCGAAACGGCTGATGAGCCCTTCGGTGATGGCGCGTTCCGGTTGATCGGTCTGGTTGTTCCAGAGCCCGTGATAAAAAGACCCCGTCAATGAGTAGCCGTCGCGGGTGTCGCCTTCGCTATAACGCAGCACCGCATTGACTTTGCGTTGATCGCCCGGTTGGGCCCAAGGTCCGTCGTAATGCTGCAGTTCCAACGCTCCCAGCAGATTGCCGTTGTTCACCGGGATCGAACCGGTCGTCAATAGTCGTTGAAATCCCCATGTCCCCGCGGTCAGGGAAACCTGATCCTCGATCGCGTCGAGGTATCCGACGTGGACGGCGCCGACGGCGGAGAAGTCGCCCTCCGACGCATAGTAAGTGCCCTTGGTATAGCGAATGTTGGTCGCCAGCTCCGGAATCAAGAAGTTCAGATCCGTATAACCCTGTCCGTGCGCATGCGACGGCTGATTGACCGGCATCTCATCGACGAACGTGGCGAGATCGGTTCCGTGATCCAAGTTGTAACCGCGCAGCAAATATTGATTGGCCTTGCCTTCGCCGCTGTGCAAAGTAACGGCAAGGCCGGGAACAGTCTCCAGCAATTGGCCGGGACGATAGGCAGGTGCGAGGGCCAATTCATCGTTGACCACCACCCCTTCGCTTGCGGTGGTTGCGATACCAATCAGCTTGCGCCGCGCGCCGGTCACCACGACCTCATCGAGCGTGGATGACGGCGGACCCGTCAGACCGGCCGCGTCCCCGGTCTCATTTGCTGCGGCACCTCGCAGAGCTTGCGCCGACATGCAGGCCGCACTCAATATCAGGGTGCCCGTGACCGCCCGGCCTCTGAGAGAGACTTTCATGGCCTAAGATACGGCGCGGGGAACCTGGTGGATGTGCGGTCTTGAATCAAAGTGGCGACAACAGCACTATGGGTGCTCTTCATCGCGCCGATCTTTGGCGACTACCAGGGTTTCGAACAGTTCGTAATCGGATGTGGGCACTCGATCGGCGCCGGCGGCGTGGTAATAGCGAATGGTAATCGAGGTTTTACCGCGAGGAGTTCCCGGATCAAGATCGAAAACCGCGATACCGTATCCGGTCATCGTGTCGCGCCGTGCAGACCAGATGGCCTCTTCCAGCGCGTCGGCACCGTGTTTGGTAAACGTTCCCGGGACCGCGCCGGGAACCGGGCGGTTCGCCTTGGTAATGACTTTGGCCTGCGGTCTGCCGGTCGAATCGACGCCATACGCGTCGAGCGGCGCGCTGGTACCGCCGCCGCCCAAGATCAGATGGATGGTGCCCCGGCTGGTGTCGAACTTGCCATCGGCCGGGTCGACGGTGATGACGGGTTTCGGTTGGCATGTGTCCACCGGCGCGCCCGACGTCGCGTCCCGACCGGCGTTTCGGTTGCAGCCTCGTACCGGCCAACTGCGCTCGTAGTCGTGATCATGACCGCACAGAACCAGGTCGACGCCATAGCGATCGAAGAGCGGCAGCCAGGTCTCACGGATTCCCTTGTCGGAGCCATTGCCGTTCTTGGAAGAGCTGAGCGCATCCTGATGCATTTGGACGATGATCCAGTCAATACTGTCGTCCTTTGACGCCTCGGCGAGCACTTGTTCCAACCATCGCGTCTGTGCGCCGCCGCTGTAGCCGCGAATGTAAAGCGAAGTTCCGGGCTCGATGGCAGCGCTCCCGGTGCTGGAGGCAGGTTGCAACGGCGCCGGGCCGGCAACAAAAGCGCCGCTGTCCTGATAGATCACATCGTCGGCCGAGAGCGAAATGAACAGCGCCGAACCCACTCGAAACCGGTACCACAGACCGGGAAACGCGGTGCCGTTGTGCGGCAGCGAATATCGCGTGAGATACGAATCGAATCCCTGCGCGCCGTTATTGAATTCAATCTCGTGATTGCCCGGGCAGGGCATCCACGGTCGAAGCGCAGCAGACACTTGAGTGTTCTTCCCAAAGTCAGCCCACACCGCAGGCTGCGCCGCCGGGTTTAAATTGGCATAGCAGAGGTCGCCGTTGAGCAAGTGAAACAGCGGCTTGAAGCGTTCTACCGCCTCGACGGCATGGCGGCTCTGCGGCGAGGAAAGAATCCAGGAGGTGACCGGGGTTGCCAGATCGCCGTAGCTGGTAAATCGAAACGGTACGCGACCGCGTGGCGCGGTCTTGAACTCAGCGGCGAACGGCTGCCGTCGGTTGCCGTCATTGTCGGCGGTCACGGAATAATGGACGGTTGAACCGGGCCGGAGACCGTCGAGCCTTGCGTGATAGGTAAAAACTGTCTGGCCGCTGAGCCCGTCCGTATAGGTACGTTGAACGGCATGGATGGTATCCACGCTCGAGGCGTGCTGAAGCGTAACGCGTGGGTTGACTGCTTGGCCCGGCGACGCCCACGAGACGACCACGCTGCTCGAGGGGTCGTCGCCCCAAGTGAGGTGGATTTGCTCCGGCGTCCCATCGGTAAGCGCCGCGTTCGCGTCACTGGAGAGAAGTGCAAGCGGAGAAGCGGCGGCCGCCAAACCCGCTGTACCGGCGCTCTTGAAGAATTCGCGCCGAGAAATGCAAACGGCAGGCGACTCGGTGTCGTCAGCCTGCTCGGCGGGTTGATCGCGTGCACAGCTGCGCGTCACAGTGGTTTCTCCGGCATGGGTGATGGGCCAGTATATCGCGAGGATTTGAGCCATGATGTCAAGTGCGCGTTTACTGATAGGAACGAGATGAGTATCGGATTGGCCGTCATTGCCATCGGCGCCGGCTTGACACTGGTGATCGTCGGCCTCGCGCTCTTCGCGGCGCTGACCGCACGTCGGGCGGAAATCTCGGCGCCGCCCATTGGCCGCTTCATCGAAGTGGACGGCGTCCGGCTGCATTATCTGGATCGAGGCACCGGGCCGGTCGTCGTCATGGTGCACGGCCTCGCCGGCAATCTGCGTAATTTTTATGCATTGGTCGACGAGCTGGCCGCGACCTGCCGCGTGGTAGTCGTGGATCGTCCGGGTTCCGGCTATTCGACCATGATGTCGGGCGAACACCCTACCCTGAGTGCGCAAGCGACCATCATCGCTCGATTTCTCCACAGGCTGGAGCTCGGCCGCCCATTGTTGGTGGGACATTCATTGGGTGGCGCCTTGGCCCTTGCACTCGCGCTCGATCATCCTGACTGCGTACGTGCCCTCGTGTTGATTTCAACCTTGAGCCAAGTGGAGCGTTCGCCACCCGCAATTTTCAAATCGCTCGATATCCGCTCGGCCACCCTGCGATGGCTCATCGCCTGGACCCTCATGGCGCCGCTGGGCAAGCTTGCTCATCAGGCGACTCTCAAGGCGGTGTTCGCTCCTGAACGGGTGCCGCAAAGCTTTGATATCGATAGTGGCGGCGCACTTGGGCTGCGTCCGCACAGCTTCATTGCCGCATCTAAAGACATGGTAACGGTTCCGGGCGAACTCGAGATCATGATGCTGCGCTACCCATCATTGACGATTCCCATCGACGTCATCTTCGGGCGACAAGACCCCATCTTGGATTATCAAGCGCATGGCGAACGTCTCGTAGCAGCCTTACCCAACGCCACCCTGCACCTGATCGACGGGGGTCATATGCTCCCCATTACCGTGGCCGATCAGGTCGCGAGTTGGATCAAGCGGGCGGCGGAGCGGCCGTGATGTCACTCGTTCAGCTGCGGTCAGGCCGCGGCTCGATGAGATCCGCCGTGACGACCAACCTCAGGGGACCGCCGGGCACCACGGCATCCAACGGATAACACGTTACCAGCGTCAATCTCGGCTGATCGGCGCGCAACCCGATACGTACGCGCCTGCTGTCGACGATTCGTATGTTCGTGACGATGAAACTGGCGTGGCGCCGATTTACCGTGTCGACATCCAGTGTATCGCCCGGTTTGATGGCACGAAGCGCGGCAAAATGCGTGTCCCGATGACCTTCGATCACGCTGTTGCCCGCTTCGCCGGGCATTACGCTGGCTGGGTCATGCGCCGGACCGAAGGCAAGATTGCGCCCGCTGGAACCTTCCAGGACCATAAATTCCTGAGCCTGACCACCCTTGCGGATCGTGAGCCGCGCCAACGGTCGAGTATCCGCCCATGGCCAAGGCTGCGTTCGGCGTGATCCCGCGAGTTCCCGCCGCCATGCCGCGCCGATCAAGGCTTGCGCCAGCGAGGCCTTCAGGTGAATCCAAGCCGCCTCGGACACGCAGATGATGCCCGCCACCAGAGCGGCGATGGCAGCCGCCCTACCCCAATCCCAAAGACGGACGCTCGCCAAATACATCATCACCGGGCCGTCTCCTTGCGCAACCTCGCCCAAAACACCAAGCTGCCGAACGTGATCGACGAAAGGCCGCAGAGCAGAAGCAGATCGGCCGGAGTGGCGGTCTTCGCGAATCCGGTCGTCGCCCAGTAGCTCCCGGTCGGCGCTGACGTCGGTGCCTGCTCGACGTGACCCGGCGATCCCGGGGGACGATCTACAGCGGTATCGATTGCAACCAGGCTGGTGAATTCACTCACCAGGTGGTAGCGCAACGCAAGTTCGAGTATCGATATGCGCAGCTGCTCGCGATCGCCCCCAAACTGAAGCTGGCGCGACATGTCCGTGATGCGCTCCCGCGCCCATAGCTTGGAAAGCCCGGATTGCTCACTCACCTGCGTGATCGAGACCTGATGCACCCACTCCTCGCCACGCATGCGGCCGGCCAGGGTCAAATAGCCCGAGGGCGGGTGCGGAAGCCGCGCCACGATGACGAGCGGGTCGCCCGCGTAAACGTCGCCCGGCAAAGCCGCCGCAAGATCCGCAGTGAGATTCGCGGGCCACAGCACCCTGAGATCGACGAGCGCCGGCCGCTCGAGTTTGCGAAACAAATCTTGCATGCGCGACCCCACTTGGTCGCGCTCAGCGATGAACGTGTAGCTTCCACGGCCGGCCGCCGCAGCCTGCTCCAGGAAATACGAGTTGGGTGCTGCGCCGATGCCCACGGTGAACAATCGCGCCTTGCCGATCTGCTGGCGGATCAGCGCGATGAGTTCCGCTTCGTTCCCCACGCTGCCGTCGGTGATGAACACGATTTGCTGCAAATACCCGGCACTCGGAGGCGTGGCCATGGCCCGTTCGAGCGGTGCGCGCATCTCCGTGCCGCCCTCCGCGCGCAGCGCCGAGATAAATTGGCTGGCTAGGGTGCGGGCGGTGGCGCTGACGGCCTGCGGCGCCGAGAATAAGCTCGAGTAGCCGCTCGCGAAACGAATGATGTTGAAGCGATCGCCTCGTTGCAGACGGTCAACCCCCAATTGCAACGCCGTGCTCGCCTGTTCGATCGACGGCCCGTACATGGAGCCCGACGTGTCGATGATGAACGTGACCTCACGCGGCTGCGTGGCTTCGTCGGCGGCGTTGGGCGGGGTGAGCACCAACAGGGCAAACGTGTCATCGCCCACTGTCTCCGCAAAAGCCGCCGTTGCAACGTCGCCGGCGACCGCCGGCGTCCAAACCAGCTCAAAATCATGGTCCGCAGGGATCTGGCTGCCCGCAAGATGTACCAGCTTTCCCACCGCATCGTTGCTTACGCTAACCACGTGATGCAAGCTGGTCAGGGACCCCACGGGAAAGCCGGGCGCCAATTCAACGGTGATATCCACATTTTGGCGCGGAGCCGTCACGCGCTCCGGGGTCGCCGAGGTCCCGATCGAGGCGTTGACGAATGCGGCATTGGCAGCCGCCAGCGGCGCCGCGGGATCGAGGCCGGCACCGGGAGTGTAGCGAGGGGTGATGGCGAGCGGTAAGCGAAGCGTATAGCGCGCATCCCGATAAGGGATGGTCTCGAGGTAAGTGATCTCGATCGACACGGTCGAGTTGGGTGCGATATTGGCGACCGCCGTGGTGAACATGTTGGGACGCTCTTGGTCCACGATGCTCGCCTGTTTTCCCTCGCTGCGCGCTTGCGCATAATTCGCCTGCGCCTTGGTCTTCTCCTGAATCTCCCCGCGAATGGTTCGCTCACCGACAGTCATGAGCAACTCGTCTACCGCCGCATCCGCGGATAGGGGGAATACATACAACCCTTCCATCCAATCGGTGCCGGCGTTCGTAAATTTCTGAATGACGTGGACTCTCGCAACATCGCCCGTCACCTGCACCTGCATGGCCGTCGCTACGCGCAGCGCCGCCACGGCCTCGGCGTCCGGTGATGACTTCAAATACAAGGTTCCGGATTGGATGTCGGACAATGCGTGCGCGCCCGCAGGCAGCCCCGGCGAGAGCCAGGCGACGAGCGCGACGATTGACGCAATGAGGAGGGCTGGTCTTGGAGGATTGAGGCGCATCGATGGCTCCCTGTAATGTGGGAGCATTAGGACAGCCGATTGTGGCGTTGGATCGAGCCAAACGTGGCGTCCGGCAGATGAATCCTGGCAAATAATGGCACGCGATCGGTCGCGCTGCGGGCATTCGAAAACTGGCGTCAGTGCATGCGTGCGTCAGTGCAAGCGTGTGTGAATGTCGGCGGTATCCGACAATAATCACCCCTCCACACTGATGGTGCCTGTTCGCTGCTCCGGCAGACTATGAATGATTGGACGGTTCCCCGCCACCCCCCGTGACTCGCAAGCAATCGTGCATGAAGCGCGATTCCGCGTCCGCGACAGGCGTCGACGCCTACGTAGTTCGCGGGAATCGAGTGGAGGTTTTGTGTGACGGCCGGCAAGCGCTACCGGCCATGTTCTCTGCCATTCGCGCAGCTCGTCGCTGGGTATACCTTGAATACTATGTATTCGAGGAGCTTCGCTGGGAAGGTGAAGCGTTGAGCGAACTCCTGCTCGGCATACGCGCCGGCGGAGTTCAAGTTGCCATCATCTATGACGCCGTCGGTTCCCAGCAAACGTCGTCGAAGTTTCTGGAGACGCTCGAGCGCGCAGGCATACACCTCCTGCCTTTCAATCCCATCAACCCCGCTAAAGCGCGCGGCGGCTGGTCCCCTAATAGACGAGATCATCGAAAGCTACTGATCGTGGACGGACGACTGGCCATAGTTGGCGGGATAAACCTGAGTGCGCACTATGAAACTCCGTCGCCGGCGCCGCGCGACGGCCACGGGGTAGACCCCCGGCGCTGGCGCGATACCGACCTGCTGCTGGAGGGTCCGGTCATCGCGCAATTGCAGCGATTGTTCCTGAATCATTGGACGGCGCAAAATGGACCCGTCCTGCCGAATGTCGGGTCTTGCCCCGAGCCCGGGCTTCCCGGGAAAGAGCGTGTCGGAGTCATTGCCAGCGAGCCCTCCTGCGGTCGACCGCGGTATTACGCCGCGCTGCTCTCCGCACTGCGTGCCGCCCAAAGTCGCGTGTGGATCACGGCCGGCTATTTTCTGCCGACGCCCGAGCAAAAGTGCGCCTTGATCGAAACGGCGCAACGCGGAGTCGACGTTCAGCTCCTATTGGCCGCCCACAACGATTCCGCAGCTACGCTCGCAGCCCAGCGGTGCGGCTACGCTGAGTTATTGAGCGGCGGAATCAGGATTCATGAGCGCGAAGGAGTGATCCTGCACTCCAAGAGCGTGATCGTCGACGCATCCTGGTCTGCGGTCGGCTCATCGAACTTCGATCAACGCAGCGTGCGATTCAACGATGAAGTGGATGTGGTGGTGATCGGCACGCGTACGGCCGACGCATTGGCACGGGTGTTCCTCGCCGACATCCAAAGCGCCCGCGCCATCGAAGCGAAAATGTGGCGCCGCCGCCCTTGGCATCAGCGAGCCCTGGAACTCTTCTGGAATCCCTGGAAAGGTCTGCTCTAGACGTAGAATGTTCCGAACGAGACCATCGCGGTGACGGAGCCGCCGCATTCGGTGATTCCAGGTCGTTAATTGCCGGTCCGCGCCTGATCCCCGGTCAGCCGAATGATGTGCTGGATCAGCACTTCCGGATCCACCGGCTTGGTGAGGTGTTCATCGAAGCCCGATTGACGGCTGCGTAGCACGTCATCCTCCTGGCCCCAACCGGTCAGCGCGAGCAAACGCGCCTTCCGGCCCCAAGGCAACGCTCGGAGGCGCCGAGCCACCTCGTGCCCATTCAGATATGGCAAGCCAAGGTCGAGCAGCACGATGTCCGGCTCCAGTATCTCCGCCATCTCGACCGCCGTGCGCCCATCATACGCAACCCGGGTTTGATAGCCGGCAATTTTCAGAAACAGCGCGAGTGAATCGGCCGCATCGACGTTGTCGTCGACGATGAGCACCCGGATATTATTTGCTCCGAGCACTGATATCTTGGCGGCATCGGCGAGGGAATCGTGAATGGCCGGATGCTCAGCGACGCGAGGCAGCAGCACTCGGAACTCACTGCCCCTGCGAGGACCCTCGCTGAGCGCCTCGATGCGCCCACCGTGCAGATCGATCATTTGCTTGGCAAGCGCCAAGCCAATACCGAGTCCGCTCTGCGCTTGCGAGTTGGGCTCGCCTTGAACGAACATATCAAAGATGCTCGGCAGCAACTCCGGCGACATTCCCCGGCCGGTATCACGTATGGTGGCGACGACCATCGCGCCTTCGATTGCCGCCGAGACGAATATCGTTCCTCCGGGGCTCGTAAATTTAACCGCATTGTCGATGATGTTGCCGACGACCTGTATGAGCCTCGTCTCGTCGCCGCTGACGGGAAGCGGTTCATCGGGAAGTTCCACCCGGATTTCGTGCTCTACAGCCTTCGCAAGCGGTCTCGCCGCGTCGATTGCGAGCCGCAGGGCCGCGCGCAGATCGATCGTATCTCGCCGGATCTCGAGCGTGCCACGCGTTATCCGCGACACGTCCAATAGATCGTCGAGCAGCCGCGCCATGTGCTCCAGCTGGCGCTCGATCATGCGCCGCGCATCCGCTGCCATCTCGGCCGGAGTGCCTGGCTTCATGAGTTGAACCGCATAGCGGATCGGGGCGAGTGGATTTCTCAACTCGTGGGCGAGCGTCGCCAGGAACGCGTCCTTGCGATGATTCGTGTCTCGCAGTTGTTCCTCGAGCGCACGCCGCTCCGTCAGGTCGTCGATAACCGCAACCCAGCCCATCGGCGCGGGGTCACCGTTCCAAATGGGCGTATACCTCGCGTGAAGCCACCGGCTCGGATCGGCGCCGAACTCCAATTGACCTTCGAATTCGGCGGATTCGCCTTTCAGAACGCGCAAGAAAGAGGGCTCCAAACGTTCGTAGGCTGCACGGCCGAGAACCTCCGTGAGCCTGCGGCCTTTGATTTCCTCGGTCTGGTCGGATGGCCAACCGATCAAGCGCGCGTAAGCCGGATTCACCCAGACGTACTCCATCTGCCGGTTGCACTGAGCTACACCAACGGACATGGCGTTCGTCACCACTTCCAGTCGCTGCCGGGCCTGGTCGCGTGCGAGGGCAGCCGCCCTTTCATCGTCGATGTCGATCGACGTGCCGACCCACCCGGTTATCGCATCTGCCGGGTCGCGGATCGGGACACAGCGCGTCATGAACCAGCGAGTCCGCCCGTGTCGATCACGCAGACGGAACTCGGCCCGCATG
>DASYFQ010000023.1:0-6190 GCA_036498345.1 Steroidobacteraceae bacterium | reverse complement strand
CGATTTGTACGCAGCCATGCAGCAGATCGTCGCGCATCTGCCCCGAAGAGTTCGGATCACCGACATCGACGTGCTCGGCTACAGTCTCGGCGGCGCCAATGCGGCCGTGGTGAAGTCGATCGATGCGGCGGAAGGCAAGCTCAAGATCCATCGCGCGATCATGATCAATCCGCCGGTCAGTCTGTTCTCGTCGGTCGGCCGCCTCGATAAATTGTTCGCTGCGAGTTTCGGCCCCGGCGACGACGGAATCGAACGGCTGTATCGCAGGCTGTACGCACAACTCGCGAACTTGTACCGGGCATCGGATCGAGTCGAGATCGATGAAGGGTTCATTCTTGGCGCCGCCGCCGCGGTGCTGAAGACGGATGCGGAATTTTCCGCCGCGATTGCGTTGAGTTTCCGCATCGACCTGGAGGATATGTTTTTCGCCGGCGACCTCTATGCCGGCACCGGTGTCGTCGTCGATCCGAAACATCCGCCGAAAGTCGGCGATTCCCTCGAGGAAACCCAGCGCATTTTGCGCAACAAGCCGTTCTCGGAATACTTCACGAAGGTGTTCGCGCCCTATTATCTGAAGCACAGGCCCGATTCGACCGCCGCATCACTGATTGCCGACAATCGGCTCGATACCATCGCCGACAGCTTGCGCAATGACGGCGATTATTACGCACAGACCAACAGCGACGATCTCATACTGAATGACCAGGAACTAACCTGGCTGCGGGACACTCTCGGTTCGAGAATTGCCGTTTATGATCATGGCGGTCACCTCGGCAATATCGGCGAGCGCCAACAGGTCTCGGACATGCTGGCGATGCTCGCGGGGCACTGGCCGGAAGCCGCTAAATGAGGTTGGCCCTGGGTGTGGGTGTTCTCGTGATCGCGCAGGCCGGCTGCGCGTCCCAGAGCATCAGTATCCGCAGCCTGCCTGCGGAAGACCCGGCGGCCGAGAACGCGGCAGCCGCGGAAGGCGTTGCTGCGTTTGCCGCCGCTGCGCAGACGGCGGGTGCGGCCGCGAACGAAACGGATCGCGCCAACCAGGACACCGCGGCGGCTCTCCCTCCCGTGACCGCGGCCGATGCACCGTCCATGTATACCTACGACCCGTGGGAGCGCATCAACCGCTTCACTTACAGGTTCAACGCGCGATTCGACCAGGCGGTCTTTCTGCCCGTGTCGAATGCATACCGCCGCGTTCCCTCGCCGATTCGCTCGGGGGTGCACAACTTCTTCGGCAATCTGTCCGAAGTAGACAGCGTGATCAATTACGCCCTGCAATGGCGACTCAAGTTGGGCGTGCGCAGTCTTGGCCGATTCGTCATCAACAGCACCCTCGGCATCGGCGGCCTGTTCGACGTAGCGGCGAAGCTCAAAATTCCGGGCGCGCCGACGGGCTTGAGTGCGACGCTGGCCGGGTGGGGCATGCACCCGGGCCCCTATCTGGTCATTCCCCTTCTCGGACCGTCGACCTTGCGTGATGGTCTCGGTTTTGTCGGGGACTACGCCACCTCCTATGCGGTTGACGTCGCCGGGCTGTATCGCGGCAACGTGTCGTGGGCGCTCGGTACCGTCAATGCGGTGGATCAGCGCTCGAACGTCAACTTTCGCTACTATTCGACCGGCTCGCCCTTCGAGTATGAGAACATTCGCTTCCTATACGTGCGCAAGCGCTTGATCGAAGACGAAGGCTTGCGCGCGAAAAATGCCAGAAGGGGCGCGAAATCGACGACCCAACAGGAGAATGCAGCCGGGGAGCCGGCGGGGCGATGAGCGTCTCGCCCGACAACGCCGACTTGGTGCGCGAGCTCGAGGCACGGGTCGAACGGTGTACGGCCGCGCTCGCCGCCGCCAACAAGGAACTCGAGTCATTTGCGTTTACGGTCTCCCACGACCTGCGCGCCCCGCTGCGCAAGATCAGCGGATTCGCGCAATTGCTGGAAGAGACGGCATCCTCGGTGTTGGACGGCGAAAATCGGAATTTTCTGAAGCAGATCATCGACGGCGCCGCGCAGATGGATCGATTGATCCAGGCGCTGCTCGATTTTTACCGCACCACTCGAACGGAATTGTGTTTGGGTGAAGTGGACCTCGAGATGCTGCTCGACGAGACCCTGGTCTTGTGCCACGCCGAACTCAAAGACAGACGCATCGAGTGGCGGTGCGGTGCACTGCCGAAAGTGCGCGGCGACAAGGTCCTGCTGAGACAGGTGTTCGTCAACCTGGTGTCGAACGCCATCAAGTACACGAGAACGCGCGAGCCGGCGTCGATCGAGATCGGTGCCCGCCCAGGACCGGAACACGAGATCGTGGTCTTCGTCCGCGATAACGGCGTGGGTTTCGACATGCGCTATTCGGAGAAACTCTTCGGTGTATTTCAACGCATGCACCGCACCGACGAGTTCGAGGGCGTGGGCATGGGTCTCGCCACCGCGCAGCGCATCGTGACGCGTCACGGGGGCTTGATCTGGGCGGAGGCGGAGCTCGGCCATGGTGCGACGTTTTTCTGCCGTTTGCCGCGGATATAGCGTCTCGCTGCGGATATGGCGCGGTCAGGCGACGCCGCGCTCCAGCAGAAAATCACCCAAGATTCTCGCCGTATGACTCTTGTTCGGCTTGCGTACGATGGCCTCGGGCGGGCCTTGCGCGACGATGCGGCCCCCGCCATCGCCGCCGTCGGGACCCAAGTCGACGATCCAGTCCGCTTCGGCCATGATGTCGAGATTGTGTTCGATCACGACGACGGTGTTGCCGGTATCGACCAGCCGATGCAGGACGCGCAGGAGTTTCTCGACATCCGCCATGTGCAGGCCGACAGTCGGTTCATCGAGCACATACAACGTGTGCTGGCCTTCGCGGCGTGCCGTATCGACTCCCAGCAAGTCGGTGCGCACTTTCGTGAGTTCGGTGACGAGCTTGATTCGTTGGCTTTCTCCGCCCGATAGCGTCGGGCTGGGTTGACCCAGACTGAGATACCCGAGTCCCACGTCGGCGAGCAGGCTCACCGGGTGGTATACGCTGCGCTGGGCGGCGAAGAACTCGAGCGCATCGTCGACGCTCATGGCAAGCGTCTCGCCGATGCTCTTGCCCTTGAACAGGACCGCCAGTGTCTCGGGATTGAAGCGTTTGCCGCCGCAGACGTCGCACAAGACTTGGACGTCGGGTAGGAAACTCATCTCGATGCGCTGCATTCCCTGCCCCTCGCAGGCCTCGCAGCGGCCGCCGGCCGTATTGAACGAAAAGCGGCTGGCGGTGAATCCACGCATGCGTGCTTCGGTGGTATCTGCATACAGGCGCCGAATGGAATCCCAAAAACCGATATAGGTCGCGGGACAGGAGCGGGGAGTTTTACCGATGGGAGTTTGATCGACTTCGAGGACGCGGCTGATATTCTGCCACCCCGTGATCGAGTCGCATCCTTCGAGAGGGGTCTCGGAATTACGGATCCGGTCGGAGCGGCGGGGCCGCGTCAACAGGCGTTTCAAGTTGCGCAACAGCACATCGCGTGCCAGCGAGGACTTGCCGGATCCCGACACGCCGGTCACCACCGTCAATCGCCCGAGCGGAATACGCGCGTCGACTTCGCGAAGATTGTGCAGCGTGGCGCCGGCGACATCGATTGCGGGCGTTTCGCGATCGACGGTGCGGCGGCGGGAGCGCGAATGCTGCAGCGGCGCCGCGAGACAGCGGCCGGTCGCGGATAGACTCGAGCGGGCAAGCTCTCCCGCGGTTCCTTGCGCTACCACGCGGCCGCCCCGGGTGCCCGCGCCCGGACCCAAGTCGATCACATGATCGGCGCGGCGAATGGTGTCTTCATCGTGTTCGACCACGACCAGCGTATTGCCCTTGGCGCGCAATCTGTCCAGGGTGTTCAAAAGCGCGACATTGTCGCGTGGGTGCAGGCCGATCGTGGGTTCGTCCAGCACGTAGCACACGCCTTGCAGATTCGACCCGAGCTGGGCGGCCAAGCGTATGCGCTGGGCTTCGCCGCCGGAGAGGGTCGGGGCCGCGCGGCTCAATTGCAAATAGCCCAAGCCGACATCGCACAGAAAACCGGTACGGGCCGCGAGTTCCGCCAGCAAGTCGCGTGCGATCTCACGCTCGCGGCCGACCAGTTTGAATCCTTGCAGGGTCGCGGAAAATTCCCGCACCGGCAAATCGGTGAGCGTGGCGATCGACCGGTCCCGGAACAATACGTGCAATGCGACCGGATTGAGGCGTAGGCCCGCGCAGTCGGGACAGGCGACCGGTTGCGCATCCTCCGCTCGCGCGGCGCCCGCTTCCCGCCACGTGGATTCCTCACCGCTCTGCTCGGCGTCGAATTCCTCCAAGTACAGCCCGGTGCCGAAGCAGCTCTTGCACCAGCCGTGCTTCGAGTTGAAGGAGAACAGGCGAGGATCGAGTTCAGGAAAGCCGGTACCGCAGTTGGGGCAGGCGCGTTTGGTGGAAAAGACACTCACCGCCGCCGCGTCGGCACCCGACGCCACGTGCACGACGCCGCGCCCATGCTCCAATGCCAAATCGAGCGCCTGGCGCAGCTCGGACTCGCGCGCGGCGCTCAAGGTCACCGTGGCAACGGGCAGCTCGATATTGTGCTCGACGAAGCGGTCGAGCCGCGGCCACTTGGCCGTCGGTACCAGCGTGCCGTCGACCTGCAAATGCGCGAAGCCCTTGCCGCGCGCCCATTTCGCGAGCGCGGTATACAGTCCCTTGCGCGCCACGATGAGCGGCGCCAGCAGGGTGATGCTTTTCCCGCGGTAATCCTTGATCAGGCGCGCGGCGATGGCGTCCGCGGACTGCGGTTCGATGCGCGCTTCGCAGACAGGGCAGTACTGCATCCCCAGCTTCACGTAGAGCAGCCGCAGGAAATGATAGATCTCGGTGAGAGTCGCCACCGTGCTCTTGTGTCCGCCGCGGCTGGTGCGCTGCTCGATGGCCACCGTGGGCGGTATGCCGAAGATGGCGTCGACATCGGGGCGCGATGCCGGCTGCACGAACTGCCGCGCGTAGGCGTTCAGCGACTCGAGGTAACGCCGCTGCCCCTCGGCGAACAGTATATCGAAGGCCAGGGTGCTCTTGCCGCTGCCCGACACGCCGGTGATCACGGTGAATTGGTTGAGACCCAGATTCACGTCGACATTCTTGAGATTGTGTTCGCGGGCGCCGTGAATTTCGATGGAAGTCGGGAGACTCGACCGATGCATCGATGCCTCTGCGCCGTACGGCGCGCCGCCCGCATCTCCAACGGCGTCTCCTGCGTGAAGAGTGCCGTTGCCGTAGGGCGAGCCGAACGGCAGGGGATTGTCGGCCTCGACGAGAGCGCGCGCGGTGTGGGAAGCGGCGACGCGCATGATCTCGGCGGGTGTGCCGACGCAAACGACGCTGCCGCCGGCCTCGCCGCCCTCGGGCCCGAGATCGATGATCCAGTCGGAGGCACGTACCACATCCAAATTGTGCTCGATCACCAGCAGCGAGTGACCGGCGTCGATCAAGCGCCGGAAGGCGCGCAGCAGCTTCGCGACATCGTCGAAGTGCAGACCGGTGGTCGGCTCATCGAACAGGAACAGCGAGCCGCGGCGCGGCGCGGCCGGGTTCGAGACGGGCGTGGATTTCGGCGAAGCTGCCTTGAGCGACGCTTTCTTGGATGACTGCAGACGCACGGCATTCTCAGCGAGATGCCCGGCAAGCTTGAGGCGCTGCGCCTCGCCGCCCGACAGCGTCGGCACGGGCTGTCCCAGGCGCAGGTAATCGAGGCCGACGTCGGCCAGCGGCGCCAGCATCAAGCAAACTTCGGTGTCGTCAGTGAAGAATGCCAGCGCCTCGGACACCGTGAGATCGAGGACATCGGCGATGCTCTTCGGCGGCGCATCGCCGCGCGACAACTGCACCTCGAGCACTTCTGCTCGATAGCGCCGGCCATCGCAATCGGGACAGCGCAGGTACACGTCCGACAGGAATTGCATCTCGACATGCTCGAAGCCGTTGCCTCCGCATCCCGGACAGCGGCCGTTGCCGGCATTGAAACTGAAAGTTCCTGCGGTGTACTTGCGCGCCAGGGCCTGCGGCAATCGGGCGAACAAACCGCGAATCGCGTCGAAGGCGCCGACATAGCTCGCGGGATTCGAGCGGGTGGTGCGCCCGATACGGCCCTGGTCCACCATGACGACGTCGGCAATCGATTCCACGCCTTCGA
>DASYFQ010000022.1:0-4021 GCA_036498345.1 Steroidobacteraceae bacterium | reverse complement strand
GGGCGGCGTGGAGGCGATGGTCGGCGCTGACGACCCTGATTTCAGGGTCGATTCGCGTCGCCGCTATGCCCGTTCGTTGATGATCGAGCCAGGACTGCTCGCTGCCTGAGCGGGAGGCTTCGCGGCGGCATTTCCGGCCGGACCACCGTCACGTGCGGCAACGGCAGCGGCCTGCTTGGCGAGAAGTCTTTGAGCCACCTGATCGCCACCAGCCGCTTCCTTGGTGGTCTGAAAACTCGTCTCTGTCGCTTCCTTCAAGGCAGCGGCGGCGGCGCTGAGCGCTGCGGTGGCGGCCGAGGTGGCCGACTGGGGCTGCGCAGGGGCGGCAGCCTTGGCGGGATGCGGCTTGGGTTGCGCGGTTCGCGCTGCCGGGACCGAGGGCGCTGAGGGAACTGCTGCCGAGATTGCCGAAGTGGACATAATGTGTGCCTTTTACGTAACGAACAAAATCGTAGGCGAAATGCCTGAGAACCGTGTATCGGCATCCTTCGGCAAAGCTTTAGGATCTCGTCTATTGGCCCGCGTACCAGGGTGCGCGGTCGAAATCCTCCCACCAGCCGCCCCGGCCCTTGCCGATGGCCGACAATCGGTCGACGAGTTCGATGCGATCGACGTATTTGGCGTTCTTGTAACCGATCTGCAGCTCGACCCGAAGCCGTAGCGGCGCCCCGTGCGCTACCGGCAATGCAGCGCCATTCATCTCGTATGCAAGGATCGTTTGCGGGTGTACGGCGTCGATCAAGTCGATGCTTTCGTAGTACGGCGTGCCGTCGGCTTCCTGCGTGTCCAGGCAATGGAATACCACGTAGCGCGCGTTCAGGCGCGGCGCGCACAGATCCAGCACGCGCGCCAATTGCACTCCGGTCCATTGACCGATCGCGCTCCAGCCCTCGTCGCAGTTGTGCATGGTGATTTGCGTGCGCGCCGGCAACGCGTGCAATTGCGCGAGCGACAGCGCCAAGGGGCGCTCGACGAGTCCATCGACGCGTAGCTGCCAGTCTCGAAAACCGTTCTCCATCAATCGTTGGTAGTGATCCCCAACCGGCGCCGTCGTGCCGTTGGTCGGAAAATGCGCCGAAATGTCGGCGGCCGAAAGTTCCCGTACCAAGGGCCGCTGCGCCAGCAAAAGCCGCTGCGCCCTCAGCGTGAAACGCTCGGACAGATCCATCAATGCATTGGCCGGAGCGGTTTGGTCCAGGCGACCGCAGGCCGCAACCAGACCGGTGGACATCAAAGAGCCAATGACGGTACGGCGGGAAAGCGGGTCCTTCATTTCTCGGCCTCGATGGCGTAGCGCCCCGTCAACATCGATCGCATCGAATTAAAAAAGCCGGCCACCAGGACCTGAACGAGGTGAACCGCGACGAATCCCAGCAGAACAGCGGCGGCAATGAAATGGATGGAACGGGCGGACTGACGGCCGCCAAATAGGGAGAACAGATCCGGAAACACCGCCGTGACGGAATTGGACATCGTCAATCCGCTCAAGATGAGCGCCGGCATCAATACGAGCACGACCGTCAAATAACTGATCTTTTGCAGCAGGTTGTAGCGCTTCGCCGCCTCTCCCCGCGCGCGTCTGAGCAGCAAATGCTGCCGCAGTTCATAGGCCAAATTGCGCCACGACCGATCCTCGCGTGTCGGCCATAGAACGCGCGCCAAACGGCCGCCTGCGACGACGTACAGTGCATAAACGAGCCATGCGGCGACCAATATCCAGGCCGACATGAAATGCCAGATGCGCGTTCCGCCGAACTGAAAGTCCGCCGGCGTCGCGGCGACGAGCACATATTGGTCGTTGCCTTCGGTGTCGATGACGCCCATCCAATCGGTGACGTCCCAATGATGACTACCCACCCGAAGTTCAAAGCGCGGCCTCTTCGGATCGGGATCGCTGACCGAGAGCGATAATATCGAGGGCATGCCGGCGTGGCCGTCCTCGCCCCAGTACAGGCTGGGATGAATATTGAAAATCAGAAGTCCGGTGACCAGTGACAGCGTGACCGCCAGCGCATTGGTCCAATGCCACAGCCGCACCGGCCATGGGTGGCGCACGATAATTTCTACCGTTGATGTCGTCTTCGTGCTGTTCATCCCTGCGGTACGGCTCGGGAGGCCGAATCCTCAACCGCGGAGGATTCGGCCTTTTGCCGCGCCGTTGATGCGGCGGCGAGCGATTATAGGCCTATTGAAGGCCTACGGGGATCAAGAAGCCCGCGCCCGCTCAATAATCGAAACGCACCCCGACCTGATAGGTCTGTCCGTAGAATTCTCGTTGAATCGTTCGGTCGGATGTTCCCTGATAGAACCTATGCGCCGTGTTGAGCAGATTCTTGGCATTGAAGTAGGCGGACCAGTGCTCCGCGAACCCATAGGTACTGCCGAAATCCATGGACGTGCGGGTAGCATTCCAAACGTCCGCGGACCTTTGGCTGCCGATCGAGAATAGATCCGCAGACGTGGAATACCCCACCAACCGCAGGCCCAGTCCCGACTGCTCGTAGAAGATCGCGGCGTTCCACGTGTTCTTCGAGGACGAAGGCAGCGTGGAGAACTCGCTTGGACGAATCTCAATGCGCGAGTCGACGAAGGTGTAGTTGGCGCTGGCTCCGAGGCCGCTCAGCAATCCGGGCAGATCCTTGAATCTTTGTTCCCAATTGAATTCGGCGCCCCGCGCGTGGGACTTGCCCACGTTGTTGAACGTAAACAGTCTGTACTGGTTTCCGAACGGGTTTCCAGCGGGGAAGCTCTGAGTTCCCGTTTGGTCCGGCACGATATAATTCTTGAATTCCTTGTCGAAGACGCCGAGGGACAGTATCCCGGCGCTTTCGAGATATTTTTCAATCGTCAGGTCGAAACTGTTCGCCGTTGCGGGCTTCAGGCTCGGATTGCCGACGACTATCTGATTGGCACCCAGGTCGACGGTCTTGGACACGTTGATCTGATTGAAGCCGGGACGCGCCAGGGTCGACGACCAGGTCGCGCGCGTGATGAGCTTCGGCTGAATTTCATACTTCGCCTGTATGCCGGGGAACCAATTGGTGTAGCTGTGGCCTGCGGAAACCGGGCTGGCCGTCGTGTTGCCCGCTGTGTCCGTCACCTCTTGGTACGCATGGGAATCGTCTTTCGTCCGTTCCACGCGCACACCGCCCACGAGTCCGAATGGACCGGCGCTCATCTCGTATTGGCTGTAGGCGGCATAGACGTTTTCCTTGGCATCGAGGTATTGCGCCTGGTCACTGAGCACATCCGACGGCGTAACTACCCCCGGGCCGAAATTCGCCTGCAGATAGCCGGGCGCGGGGGTGTAGCCGATCGGATAGCGGTTGTCGTAGTAGGTGATGGGACCGCCGGCCGCAACGGTGGACAGGAGCAGGGGCGTTGCCGGCGGAACGTTCGGGTAGGATCGGCTGTCGGCCGTCGTTTGCTTCCTTCTCAGGCGAGCGCTCGCGCCCACTTTGAAGTTCTCCGAGTCAAAACCACCCCAGTGCACGCGCATGTCGAAGTTGGTGGCGAACGACAGTTCCTTGTCGTAGTTGACCGCAGCGCTGTTGCTGGCATTGACGAGTTGATATTGCGTGGGATCGAGATAGTTCGCGCCGGCAATCGTCTGGTTCGGAGTGTGACCCGTTCCCGACAAATTGTAGGTATAGGTGATGTTCGAGCCGGCCGGCTGCATGTAATCGTATTCGGAATTCTCGTCGTAATACTTGTCCCAAGTGCCCTTGGTGAAGCCCACTCGATAGTCGAGCGTGTTGTCGCCGAACAGGTTCTTGCCGCCGATCACGAATATTCTATCGCGGGAAGTCTCTCGCTCGTCGCGGAAGTCCATTTGAATGGCGCTGGGGGCGTTGAGAGTGTCCGTCAAGGTGCCGTCCGCGTTGGCGACGGTGTTGCCATCGGGATTGAGATGCAGGTACGGCCGCAGGTATTGCTCCGTGTAGCCTGCGTCGAAAGCGCGAACGTACCAGCTGTTATTCGCATCGGGTTGATACCCCAAATCAATGCCGTAACCGTGCCG
>DASYFQ010000021.1:0-14432 GCA_036498345.1 Steroidobacteraceae bacterium | reverse complement strand
TCGCCGGCCTGGTCGAACCAGCCGTAGCGGCCTGCCAGATCGACGAGCGGCGCGAAGATGAACGCGAGACTCACCGACAGTCCGACCACGGCAATGACGAAATAAACGATCCCCAGGGGCAGCATCAATATCAAATAGGCGAGCGTGGTCCAGGTGCGCCGATCTGCCAGCATTTGGCCGACGCGCGACCAGAATCCCGCCGCCGGGCCCTGGTGCACCGGCCGCCGCGGCATGCGTTCGCCCGTCATCGCCTCGATCAAACGCCCTTCGGCGAGGGAGATCACGCGGGTCAGTGCGATGAAGACGAGAAAAAAAGGCACGCCGATGATCATCACCGCGAGGCCGGCGGACAGGGACAGACCCGTTACCGTCAGCGTGAAGTAGATGATGCCGGTGGCGAGCGACAGCAGCATGAAGGACAGCGACGTATAAGCGCGTGGATCCAGAAACACGCCGAAAAATGCGCCGGCCCCGCTTTCGGGGATCTTGCGCGGCGTGGTCATCGCGGCCTTCACCTTGGCTTCGGTGTCACGGTAGGCGCTCGCTACCTCATCCGGCGCCCCATACGTGGATGCGATCAATTCCAGTACGTCGGCTTCGGACTTGTCCGGGTGCGCCGCCACTTCGGCGCGCAGATATTCCTCGGCGTCGTACAGGGCGTCCTGAATGAGCGCGGCATCCTCGCCCGCGAGTTCCTCGCGCAATGCCTTGAGGTACTGATCGATCGAACGCGGCGCGCTGCGATTCATGGCGGGTGTCCTTTATCAATGAAGCGATCGACGAAGTTGCGGGTTCCGGCCCAGATGGCCGTCCACTCTGCGAGTACGCTGCGACCCTGGTCGGTTATGCGGTAGTAGCGACGGGCTGGCCCCGAATAGGAGGGCACGATGCGGCTGGTCAGGAGGTTCGCGGCCGACAACGCGCGAAGCACCGGGTAAATGGTGCCTTCCTTGAAGATTGATGTGCCTTCATTGGCGCTTGCCAGCCGCTTGGCAATTTCGTAGCCGTAAAGATCTTCGGCCGACTGATTGAGAATCGCGAGCAGCACAAGCCCAACCAAGCCCCCGTTCAGGTCTTTTTGAAATTTCCTGCCGTTGGTATCATCCACAGACTAATACTGTATAGATAATAATACTAGTTAGCAACTAGTACAGAACGCTCTACGGTAGCGGCCGTTTCTCTCGCAAAGCTGCCTTCCGGTCCGGCGTCGGGCACAATGGGCGGCCTTTTTCGCCGAGGAGCTGACCGACATGTGTGGGATCGTGGGTGTCGTCGCCGAGCGCAACTCAGTTCCCATTCTCATGGAAGGACTGCGTCGTCTGGAATACCGTGGCTATGATTCGGCCGGTATCGCCGTGCTCGAGGGCGGCCGAGTCGCACGCCTGCGGACCGTCGGTAAGGTCAAGATTCTCCAGGAGGCGCTGGACGCGGCTCCGATCGGCGGCCACGTGGGCATTGCGCACACCCGGTGGGCGACTCATGGCGTTCCGACCACGCACAACGCCCACCCGCACATATCGCGCGACGGCGTCGCGATCGTGCACAACGGGATCATCGAGAATCACGAGGCTTTGCGCGCCGAACTCAAGGCCCTGGGTTACGGCTTCACCTCGGAAACCGATACCGAAGTGATTGCTCACCGCATTCACCATCACCTGCGCGCGTCCACCGGTTTATTCGAGGCCGTGCGCAAGACAATCTCTGAATTGCGGGGCGCCTACGCGCTGGCGGTGGTTTGCGAGGCCGATCCCGAGTGCATCGTGGTGGCGCGCGAGGGTTGCCCCGTCGTCATCGGACTCGGCATCGCTGAGAACTTCGTCGCATCCGACGTCGCCGCGCTATTGCCGGTCACGCGCCGCTTCATGTTTCTGGAAGAAGGCGATGTGGCCGAGATTCGCCGAACCTCGGTCAGGATCATGGACTCGGCGGGCAAGCCCGCAGAGCGGGCGATACGCGAGAGCGAGCTGCCGGCCGATGCGGTGGAACGCGGCCAGTACCGCCATTTCATGCTCAAGGAAATCCATGAGCAGCCGCGGGCGATCGCGCAGACCCTCGAGGAGCGGATTGCCGGCGGGAAGCTGCTGGACGCGGCCTTTGGCCCTTCCGCCCAGCAGATATTCAAGAAGGTCAAGGCCGTGCACATTGCCGCCTGCGGCACGAGCTTCCACGCGGGCCTGGTCGCGAGCTATGTCATCGAGCAAGTCTGCCGCATCCCCGCGCGCATCGAGATCGCCAGTGAATACCGCTATCGCGATCCCGTGATCACACCGGATACTCTGTTCGTCGCCATATCGCAATCCGGCGAAACGGCCGATACCTTGGCGGCGCTGCGCAATGCCAAGCGGGCGCAGTATTTGTCGACGCTCACCATTTGCAACGTCGCAGAAAGCTCCATGGTTCGGGATTCGGACTTGGTGCTGCTGACCCGCGCCGGGCCCGAGATCGGAGTCGCGTCCACCAAGGCATTCACCACGCAACTGACGGCGCTCGCGATGTTGACCGTCGCGCTGGCCAAGAACGGTTCCGGTGCCGCACAGGAGCGCGATCTGATCACACAGCTGCTGCAGCTGCCCGGGCTGATCGAGAAAACTCTGCAATTGGACGCGTCCATCCAGGCGCTCGCCGAAGTCTTTGCGGATAAGCATCACGCTTTGTTTCTGGGCCGGGGATCGTTGCACGCCCTTGCCCTGGAAGGTGCGCTCAAGCTCAAGGAAATCTCGTACATCCATGCGGAAGGTTACGCCGCGGCGGAACTGAAACATGGTCCGTTGGCGCTGATCGACGAAGACATGCCGGTGGTGGCGGTGGCGCCCAACAACGAGCTGCTGGAGAAACTCAAATCCAATCTTCAGGAAGTGCGCGCGCGCGGCGGCAAGTTGTTCGTGTTCGCGGATCCTCAGGCGGGTATGCGCAGCGAGGAGGGAGTGACGATCATCGAAATGCCTGCGCCGACGACGGCACTGCAAGCCCCCATCGCCTTTGCGGTTCCGCTGCAACTCCTCGCCTACCATGTGGCGGTGCTGAAGGGCACGGACGTCGATCAGCCGCGTAATCTTGCGAAGAGTCTGACGGTCGAGTAGGCGCGTGACTTGGAGACGGGGGCGCTATCTGGCAAAGGGGCTTCGGCGTTTTGGCGCTCGCGTCGTTGAATAGTCCGCGGGGTTGAACACTCGTCTCTGGCCCCGAAGCAGGTCGCCGTCGATGCGCTCAGCCAGGCTCTCGAGATCCGAGTTCGTGACGCCGCACGCAGCGAAGTGCTCCCGCCATCCGTCAACCGCCCGGATGACGCGAACGACTTCGGCAGCCGCGTGCGCCGGCGTGTAGCCGAAGAGCTCACACTGCGACATGGCGTTGGAAAGCGTTGAATCTCGCTGCGCGGCACCGACAATGAACTCCTGGTAGCCTTGACCCGAGTTCGTGGGCAGGATGTCGTAGGCGGGTGCCAGCCGATACCGGCCGTGCCGCGCCGGCGCGACCACTTGCAGCGCGTGGTTCTTCTCATGGTCGTCGGTGTTGTCGATGAGGATGTTGAAGACCATGCGGCGGAAGAGCTCCTGCATGTCGCGCAGGTTCACGTCCTCGTCCGTCACGCCGGCGCGGCGCAGTAGCTGAGCCAGGCTCGGGTAGCCCAGCTCCGGCTCCTGCTGAGGCGTGGCCTGCGCGCGCAGCGCGGTCCCGGCTGAAATGCAATGAATGCGCCGCTCGCCCTCTCGATCGTATCGGCGCACCGCCAGCGCGTTTTCCCCGGCAAGTGCGACCACTCGCGTTTCGGCCACGCGGATGTCAGCCAACTTGGCAAGCGTCATCGACGCGTGCTCGATGAGCGGTACGTCGATGGGCTCATTATCGAAGAATTTGATGACCCACTGCACTCCACCAATGTCGATGAGCGCCTTCGGCTTGGCCCCGCCGAAACTGCCGCCGGCGTTGAGCATCTGGCGTTCGAAGCTACTGACTGGTGCCCTAGCGTCGACCTTGTGGACGATTTCGCTGAGTTCCTGCGCCTGCTGCAATCGTGGCAGCGGACTCTTGGTACGAGGAGCGTACGCGGCCTCCGATGTCGACACACCGAGAGCACCAAAGCGGTCGTCGCCCGCGTAGTACAAGTACTCCATGAGGGAGAGGCGTGCGGGCTTGTCGAGGTACTGAATGACATGCTCACCCCAGCGGTCAGGGCGGGCATCGTCAACTGCACCGACGGCCATGCCCTTCCAGCGCGGCAGCTGTTCGATGTCCGTGAGCGGCAGGTCTTCGCTCAACGGGAAGCCACCAGCCAGCCAGTCGGCTCCATACTGCAGGGAAACACCCTTGCCGGCCTCGACGAGCCGCAACCGGCCGACATAGCGCGGCAGAGCGGGGTCAGCCAGGAACCATAGATACAGGTCGTCGTATCTCATGAATTTTGTACCGGATCCTCCAGCTCATGATCCCGAGCAGCGTCAGACTTCTGACTCTGCCGTTGGCTCGCCCTTTTCATCTTCGCCTGCGCCGTCGCAAGCACACGTTCCTTGCCCAGCGTTTCGGCTTGGCGCACGTCGAGCTCGAGTGCGCCGCGGTCTTCCTTGGGTGTGGCCAAGGACCCGAGTGCCGCATCGCGGCCAATCAGCCAAAGCGCAGTCGCCAGCACGCCCAGGCTGACGCTGGGCTCACCGGCTTCAAGTCGCAGCAAGGTCGGGACACTCACCCCCATGCGTTTCGCCCAGGTCTTGAGTGACTCTTTGCGACGAAGGCGGGCGACCGAGAGGTCTGCTCCAAGCTGTTGCAGCGCCGCGAGAGTCGAGGGCGGCATCTGGGTGAGCGCGAGAGATGCTTTTGTCATACCATATAATTTACTGTTAAGCCCTATTACAGTCAAGTATATGTGCAACATAGAGCCTGAATCGTCCGGCCTCTCGCTCCAATCCAGAATGGTGTCGATTTAGGCACTCGCGGCCTCACTGGATATTCCCATGAAAAAATATTGCTAATCGCGAATAAAATCCAAATATTCACGATAACAAATAATATTGAAGTATTCGTAAATGTGAATATAATAGAATTATTCTTGAAGGCGAATATTTATGAACGATTTGCGTATTAAAACCCCGGCGCAGCTGAAAGCGGCTCTACGAAGCCTGCGCCGCTCTCAAGGGTTGAATCAGGCAGAGTTTGGCAAGAAAGTTGGGCTATCCCAAGAGCGGATATCGGGTATTGAAAATCATCCGGAGCGGATCACGACAGATCAGCTGCTCACCCTCTTGATGGCTCTAGGCGTCGAGCTTGTCATTCAGCGCCGCCCGGTCGAGTCCGCTAATCCCGGGAGTTGGTAATGGCCGGACGGCCCTCGAGCCGCAAAGCCCTCGACGTGTGGATGAATGGCGAACTCGTAGGTCATTGGGCGTTTTCATCTTACGGCGGCCATACCTTTCACTACGACGAGCAGTGGTTGGATAATCCGCACCGGCGCCCGTTGTCCTTGTCTCTTCCAATTGAGCAGGGGACTGATCCGATGACAGGGCCTCGCGTCGAGGCATTTTTCGACAATCTGCTGCCCGATAGCGGAGACATCCGCAAGCGCCTCTCGCACAAGTTCAGCACCGGAACACGCGCCATAGACTTGTTGGGCAAGATTGGTCGGGACTGCGTGGGGGCGATTCAACTATTTGCGGGCGATGCGCAGCCCCCTGACATCCACCGCATCGACGCCGAGGCGCTCACGAGTGCACAGGTGGAGCGGCTCTTGGATCAAACCGTCACGGACCCTGCTCCGGGAGTTCCCGATGACGACGAGCTGCGCATTTCGATGGCCGGCGCACAGGAGAAAACGGCACTCCTATGGCACCGGAATCAATGGTGTAAACCGCTTGGGCCCACGCCTACCACGCATATCCTCAAACTCCCTCTCGGCTTAGTCGGAGGGATGAGGGCGGATTTCTCGACTTCGGTGGAGAACGAGTGGTTATGTGCCGAAATCGCTCGGGAGTTCGGTTTGCCGGTTGCGAAATGTGAGATTGCAGTCTTCGGGCGCCGCAAGGTGCTTGTCGTGGAGCGCTTCGACCGGCGGCTGGTGGATAACGCCTGGTGGGCGCGCCTTCCGCAGGAGGATTTCTGTCAGGTATCGGGCGTTTCGAGCGAGCAGAAGTATGAGGAGAAGGGCGGTCCCGGAATGTCCAGCATTCTAGGGACACTGCGAGGAAGTGATACTCCAGAGTCCGATCGCAAACAGTTCCTATCCTCACAACTTCTTTTTTGGTTGCTGGCTGCGCCAGATGGGCATGCCAAAAACTTCAGCATTTTTATCGAGCCGCAGGGCCGATATAAGCTGACGCCTTTGTACGACATCATGTCTGCGTGGCCCGTCATTGGCGATGGTCCCAATATGTTCCAGTGGCAAAAGGTAAAACTGGCAATGGCCGTGCGCTCCAAGAACGCACACTATCGAGTGGCAGGAATCGAGCGTTGGCATTGGAACACAAGTGCCAAAGCCCACGGGCTGGGCGAGGATTTTGAACCGGTCATTGCTCAGTTCACCGCGGAAGCACCTCGCGTCGTGGACGCAGTGTCGGCGCGGTTGCCCCCGAGTTTTCCTGCCGCCGTCAGTGCCCCCATATTTAATGGACTACTCGCGCAGGCCAAGCGGCTGGGTCAGTCGTCACGCCGCTTTACGCCGTTATAATATCGGCGCGGCAGTGTCAGTCACCGCGGCCGTGTCAGTCACCGCGCAGTGAGTTTGGCTAAGGCGTCAAGAACGACATCCATGTCATTCGTGATTCCACACTGATCGAAACGCTCCTTCAGAGCGCTCTGCCATTGCTTGTCCTCCAGCCGCGCCAGTGCTTCACTCTCGAGCGCATTGGCATCGAGCGTCGCCCCTATCACGATGCCCGCAGCGGCGCAGCAGGCAATGCGATGAGCTTGATCGGCGGCGATGGGAACCGCGATGCAGGGGCGCCGGCATGCCAGCACTTGCAGCAGCGTGTCGCCGCCATTGGAAATGACCATGCGGGCCTCTCGGATCAGTTCCAGGAGCTGATTCATCGGCAGACGTGGCACGACACGCAAGGCATTCAATCCGGTGCCGTCGTCATTGTGTGCTACGCCCACTAGAACAGTAGGGTAACCGCGTCGGGCAATTTCGCGTGCCGCCGCCGCGACAATGGCGGGAGCGTTCTCGGCACCCGGATGGGCCGTACCACCCCCTGGCACGACCAGCACGTATTCCCGAGCGCGCAGATTGAACCTCTCCATCGTTACGGCGGCGGAAGCGGGGTCTTCCGCCGGCAAGAGGGTGCCCAGAAATCGCGTGCGCGGACGGCCGCAAAGCCATTGTTTAAACCGCTCGACGGAAGTCAGCGGCCCCGCAATAAATTCCGGGTATGCGATCCAGTGCTCGTCGATCATTCTCATCCAGCGAATACGGAATGCCTTGCGCCTTTGCCGGGGCCGCGAGCTTATGAACACCACGCGCGCGCCCGCCTTCGAGGCTGCCCTGAGCTGCGCCGTCCGGCCCGCATTGTCGAAAATCACCACGGTGGGTTTGATATCCCGGATCAGCGCGGACACTTCACGCGGGTGGAAAGTTGGCGACGAGGAAAAAAACGTCGCTGGATACGGAACGTCCGCGGCATACGGCGCAGCCCGGCTAAGCGCGAAATGCACTTCCGTGTCGCGCCAACGGCGTACCGCTGCCCCGGCTATCGCGAGGCTGCGTGCGTACTCTCCCATGCCACGAGGCCCGGACACCGGGATAAATAACAATCGCGCGTTCACACTCGATATTTGATTCATACGATTTTATCTTCTTTTGCGGTGTCCCCGAGCGTGATCGCTTCGATAGATTTCTATCGTAAGCAAGAGCTATGCGAGTCGACTCAAACGCCGATGAGGCGAGTCAGTAAGCGCTCATAATCCCCGGTGTACTGGGCGAGTGAATAATGGGTGTCGAGGTGCCGGCGGCCGGCGTTGCCGAACGCGCGGGCCATCGCCGGATCGCTGATGAGCCTGTCGAGGGCGGTCTCCCAATCGCCGGTGGACGCCGCGAGAAAGCCGGTCTTCCCGTCGATGATCGCCTGATGGTTCGCCCCCACCGGCGATGCGACACAGGGCAGCGACGCTGCCATGTACTGAAGCAGCTTGAATGCGCACTTGCCGCGCGACCAATCATCGTCGGTCAGCGGCATGATGCCGATATCCGCCGTCGCCAGGGCCTCGACCTCACTCTCCGGACTCCAAGGAATTCGCTCGATCGGCACGTTTGGCCATTCGGGAAATGCCGAGGAGACGACGCGCAAACGCAACCCCGGATGACGAACCGATAGCCGTTCGAGTGCGCTTCTGACCAATTCGAGATAGGCGATATTTTCCGGATTCCCCACCCAGACGATGGTCGGCGGTGTGCCCGATATGCGAGGGCCCGTGTAATAGGCCGCCGGATCGAGTGTCGTTGGCAGTATGACGACTTCGCGAGAATAAGGCCTCGCCGCCGCGGCCAGTATCGAGTTGCCGACCACTACGGCATCCATAGCCCGGCAGGTTGCCGCGAACTTGTAGTGGCGCCAGCGCGAACGGCCGACCGGTCCGCCGAACACGCGGGGCCGGCGCACGTAGATCGCATCGTCCAAATCGAATACGCAGCGGCGCGCGTAGCGGCGCAGTAGCAAAGCCTCGGGGGGGCTGAACTTGATCGTCTGGAACACCGTCACGCTCGCCCAACGCAGCAAATCGCGCCGCTCCCAGGTGCGCAGGCCGTAGCGGCCGCTGGGAAACCTTTCGCAGCGAACCTCCCAGCCCTGCGCCTCGAGCGCGGCCGGTAAGTAACCCATCCGGTAACGGTACGCCGCCTGATCCGGCCGGTAGCCGACCAGGAGCGCGCGCTTATTCAATTCGCCGTCCCGGGCGTCGGGTCGCTTGCGCCGCCGCCGTTCGGCGGGGCGATACCGTAGTACCGGAAAGGTGTCGACCGGCTGACCATCCGGCAGGAGTCTCCCTTACACTACGTTCAAGCGACATAGTACATATGCTATCACCCCGGATTCTCCTGAAAACCCGACCCGTACCAGCCGGTCTAATTCAGTGGGAAAGGCTCGCGGCCAGGGAAGGACTTTAATCATGCGCACACATCGGCCCGAAGCCTTCGACTCCGCCTATTTTCGCAAGTACTACTTCGATACGGCGACTCGAGTCACCACGGCGGCGGACATGCGCGGCCGCGCGCAGCTGATCGCCGCAGTTCTGCGTCATGCGGGCATACCGGTCCGCAGCATCCTCGATGCGGGCTGCGGCATCGGATTACTGCGCAAGCCTTTCGCCGAGGCCCTGCCGCGTGCGCGCTATGAGGGTGTCGAGGCAAGCGACTACCTCTGCAGCCGATACCGGTGGACCAAGGGTTCGGTGGTGGATTTCGCACCCCGCGCCCCCAGCGACCTCGTGGTCTGCTACGACGTGCTGCAATACCTCGACGATCACGATGCCGCGCTCGCCGTCGCGAATTTCGCCAAACTGACCTGCGCCGCCCTCTACGTATCCGCGCTGACCCGTGAGGATTGGCGCGCCAACTGCGACCGCACGCTCACCGATCGCGCCGTGCATCTACGATCCGGGGATTGGTACCGCCGCCGGCTACGAAGGCGCTTCAATTATCTGGGGTTCGGCATCTGGCTGCGCAAAGACGTTACCGCAATAGTGTGGGACATGGAGCGTCCCTAGGAGAGGGAGATGGAGCGTCCCTAGGAAAGGGAGATGGAGCGTCCCGGGGACCGCCCGGCCCGATTCAAAGATTATCCAGCATCCAGGCCACCAATGCTGCGTGCACGGGTTCGCCGGCGCCGATATCGGCGCGGCTGTGATTGACCAGCGAGACGAGCACGTAGGTTTTGCCGCTGTTCCCCGTGACATAGCCCGCCACTCCGCTGACGCCGTCGATGTGGCCGGTTTTCAATCGCACGGAGCCGGCCGGACTCGCCTTCATGCGCGACCGCAACGTGCCGTCCATGCCGGCCAGCGGCAATGACGCGAGAAATTCCGGCGCGTAGCGGCTGCGATAGGCTGCACTCAGGACCTCCGCCATTTGCAGCACCGAAATATGGGTGCTGCGCGATAGGCCCGAACCATTGTCGATGTCCATGCCGCGCAAATCGAGTCCGCGTTCGCGGCTCCAGTCGGCAATCGCGGCGGCGCCCTTCTCGAGCGTTGCGGGAGCGCCCAAACGCTCCTCGCCCATGGTCAGGAGCAGATGGCGCGCCATCAAATTGCTGCTGAATTTATTGGTCAGGCGCACGATCTCGCCCAAGCTCAAGGAGTCGAAGCTGAGCAGCGGCTGCACATCCGCGGGCGCCGCCTCGACGCGCAGCTTGCCGGAGAATTCGCCGCCTGATTCATGCCACAACTCGACGAAGGTGCCGAAGGCATAGGTCGCCGGCTGCAGCAGCACACGCGTGAAACTGCGTTCCGCGCAATGCGGCGACAAGGCCCCGCTGAACACCACCCGATCCCACACCGCGGAGGCCACTTTGAAATCGACTCTGCCGGCCGCGCCGCCGCAGCGGCCGGGGGCGAAGCGCACGTGATTCTCAATCGCCAGGTTGACGGGGGTGGGACTCGCGATCACATCGACCCGCTGCGCGCCGGCGTCCGGCAGCACTCGGAACTCAATGGACTGGAAATTCACCATCAACGCATCCGGCACGACGTTGTAAGACCGATTCGGCCGTCCGTCGAACTCTCCGGGATCCTCGGGCGGCAAGGAGAACGCCGTGTTGTCGATGACGATGTCGCCGTGAATCGCCTTGAGTCCCTTGGCCCGCAAGGCGTGCGCGAAGGTCCACCATCGTTCCAAGGTCATGTATGGATCGCCGCCGCCTTGCAGAATCAGATCTCCGTCGAGCACGCCGTCGTCCAGCGTCCCGCGAATCGACGCTCGGGTATGCCAGGTGTAAGCCGGGCTAAGCAAATCCAGGGCGGCAAACGTGGTGACCACCTTGATGGTCGAGGCTGGACTGCGCGGTATGTCCGGATTCTGACTGAACACGGGCCGGCCGGAGTCCGGATCGATGATGACAAAACTGACCGCGGCCGGCGGCAGCCGCTGTGCCGCGATGACCCGGGTCACGGCTGCCGGCACTCCGACGCCGGCCGTCGCCCATGCGCAAGCCGGCATGCTCAAGATCAACGCGAGCGCGGCGCGTTCCAAACCATTCAACTGACACGCTCTCGAACGCATGGACCTTCTCAAGTGAGGGGCAACGCGATGCGCTGCCAGGCGCCTGACCGCCAACGAAGCAAAAGCATCAATCCCAAGCAACACACATACGCCAAGGCGGCAAACCATCCGCCGACCGCGCCCAGCCCGAATTGCGGCAACCAATCGACCCAGCCGGTGCCCGGTGCAAACGACAGGCTATGCGCAAGCGGCACGAAAAGCAGCCAGGATAATGCAAGTACCATGATGGCCGGAAGGCGAACGTCGCCGGCACCCCGCAGGCACGCGCTGCAGCTGATGTTGAAGCCGTCGAACAGCTGATACCCGGCGGCGATCCACAGCAAGCCGCATCCTCGGGCCACCACGCCCGCGGCGTTCGGATCCGCGGGATTGGTAAAAAATGGCAACACCCAAGGTCCGGCGGCTGCCAGGAGCACGCCGATTGCGCCCATGTAGAGCACCGCCATCCAGATGATTCCGTTGCCCACCTTGAACGCCCACTCGCGATGGTGTGCGCCGATGGCCTGCCCGACGAGGGTCGTGCCAGCCATGGCGATGCCCACCGCGGGCATGTAGCAAAACGAGGTGAGCATCATGACGATCTGCGTGGACGCACCGTCCACGGTGCCCAGCCGTACCTGCATCAACTGAAACAGCGCAAAGCCCAGGATATCCGCCGCAATCAGCAACCCCATCGGAAATCCCAATTTGAATTGGCGAAGCAGCGCACCCGCATGCAGCCGGGTCGTGAGATGGGAGCGGTAACGCAGCCGCGTCGCAGGTCCCAGAAAAAATACGGCCGCCGCAGCCACGCCGATCAGCTGCGCGGCATCGGTCGCCCAGCCGGATCCGGCGATCCCCAACCCGAAGTCGAACATGAACAGCTGGTTCAGCAACGCATTCGCCACGGCTACGCTCACCGTCACCCACAGGGTGATGGTCGGACGGCCGACACCGTTGAAGAAACCGAGCAGCGACCACAAGGCAATGCCGAGGGGTCCGCCGAGCATGCGCGGGAACCAGTAGTCGAGAGCGAGGCGCAGAGTCTCCGGCGGAATGTCGAAAGGCGCGAAAATCCGCGCGCCCGTCAGCGCCAGCAAGACGAACAAGGGGACCGTGAGCAGCGACGCCCATACCGCGGTCCACGTGGCCTGCGAGGCGCGGGCGTAACGGCGGCCGCCGAAGGCTTGCGCCACCGACGTCTGCACCGATAGACCGACGCCGCCGAACAGCAGCACAAATACCAGTATCGGCCAGTACACTGCGCCGATGGCAGACGTGGCGGCGGGGGACAATCGGCCGATGAACCAGGTGTCGGTCGCGTTCAGCACCGCTTGCACGGCGCTGTTCAACATGAAGGGAAAGGCCAGTGAGGCCACGGCACGATAGTCGAGCCGCGGGCGGCCGTCGGCGCTCAACGCCTGTCCCGGGAGTAGTTTCATGGAGTCGTCCATCCCGCGTAGGATGAAGGAATGAAGCCAAAGATGCGACGCAAATTCCCCGGGACATTTCTGACGCAGGATCTTGGGGATGGCGCGTGGCGACTATCCCGCGCCGAGGCCGCACCCATCGACGTCTATCTACGGGGCGCGGGATTCGGCGCCGCCGAAGCTCTTCGATCGCTCTCTGTCCGCGATATCGACATCGAGTGGCGCGCAGAGACGGTAATGTTGACCCTGACGTCGGCCGAGCAGCGCAGATCCGTCGAGGCGCAAAGCGCCATCGTGCATGAGCCCCTTCCTCGCCTCTATGAAGCCCTGCCGCTGGTCAGTCTCGACGCGAAGGCGAGGCGCTTCTGGCGCCGGGTGTTTCGTCTCGTGCGCATCCCCGGCGGCCGCTATCTACTCGGCGCTTTGGCGCGGCGCACGCGCGGCCGCGGTTGAATCCGCGATGTGCATCACAAGAATGGATCCATATGGTCAATCGATTAGGGAAAACCCCGAGATTTCTGCGTTGAATTGCGACTCTCGTCAAAGCCGAGCCGGCACGTTTGAAGCACATTGACTCGTGAGTTTCAAACCTCGAACCCGCTAGGATGGCCGCAGTGCTGCAAGTCAAGTCGACCGCCATCCAGAATCCAGCCACGGACGCCTCGTTCGATCCCTATGGCCGTCTGCTTCGCATGCTCATGCCCAGTTTGCAGGGCGTGGTCGTGCACGACGGGTTCTCCAATCTGGTCTGGGCCTCGGACGCGTGGGATCTTGCCGACGAGCCCGATCTCATCAAAGGCGCCATTGCAAATGCGCTCTCGGATACGGCGGAATTCGCAGGCGTGGTGCGAACGCTCGATGCCGACCGCGCCGTATACTCCTTCGCGATACGCGGCGAACACATCGAGCTGCTGGGCATCGTCAGCCTGGTTGCACGATTGTCCGGCAAACTGACCGAAGCGCGGCCGCTGCAGACCGTGCGTCAGCTGGTGCAGCCGGCGTTGGAGTGCTTGCGGCGCGAACTCGCCCTGCGTTCGAAATTGGGTTCTCGCGAGCGCGATCTCGACGTGCGCGAACGCGATCTCGATCTCATGCTGGAAATTTCGTCGCATCAGTCGACGGCCGCGAGTGATTCGGACGAATTCGGGCTCATCATGAAGACTGGCCTCGAGCGCATGGGCTGCGTGCTCGCGGCGTTGTGGGTCCCCGACAAGAATATCGCCATGTCGTTGACGCGCAGCGGTCAGCCCATGTCGCGCGAATCGCTGCAGCGGGCAGAGCATCATTTGCTCGCTTGGATGCAGCTGCAGCAGCGCACCATGGTCGTCAATCATATTTCCAAGGTCGCGAGCGACGTCGCGGCTCCGTACAAGATTTTGGCCTGCCCGGTGCGGCACCCCTCGGAACGGGTCATGGGCGTGCTCGCGCTGTTCAATCCGCCGAGCGCGCCGGATTTCGATTTGCATCAGACGCGCATTGCCGAAGTGCTGGCGAAGAGAGCGACCAGCATCATCCAGGCTCAATACGATTCCAGCACGGGATTGATGACCCGCCAGGCCTTCGAACGCCAGGCGGCGGCGCTGCTCGCATCGGCGACCTCCGCGGAAAGCCACATCATTCTCTATCTCGACATCGACCGGCTGCACGTCATCAACGAGACCTTCGGCATGCATGTGGGCGACGACGTGATCGTCAGCGTCGCCGAATGCATGGCCAAGTCTCTGCCCGCCGGGGCCCTGTCGGCGCGCATTTCCGGCGATCGGCTCGCCGCCCTCGTCCCGAATTCCAACATGGACACCGCTGCCGTCGTCGCCGAAAAGATTCGT
>DASYFQ010000020.1:0-4493 GCA_036498345.1 Steroidobacteraceae bacterium | reverse complement strand
TGGCGCTTCACCAAGCGATGCGCGAGGGTGATGGGCGCCGGCATGAGCACGTCGGTTTCATTGGTGGCGTAGCCGAACATCAGGCCCTGATCGCCCGCCCCTTGCTTGCGTTCGTCCTTGCGGTCGACGCCCTGCGCGATGTCGGGCGACTGTTTGCCGATGATGTTGAGCACGCCGCAGCTGGCGCCGTCGAATCCCATGTCCGAGGTGTCGTAGCCGATATCGAGGACGGTTTTGCGGACGATGGCTTCCACGTCGACCCAGGCGCTCGTCGTGACTTCGCCGGCCACGATCACCACGCCGGTCTTGACCAGGGTTTCGCAGGCCACCCGGCCCTTGGGGTCCGCGGCCAGAATGGCATCGAGTATCGCATCCGAAATCTGATCGGCGACCTTGTCGGGGTGACCTTCCGAGACCGACTCCGACGTAAACGAAAAGCTTCTGCTCATAACTTAGAATTCCTTGCTTTAGCCAAAGTTGTCTCGATACCGGCGGTCGAACTCTGCCCGGGTAAAACTGTGGTTCTGGGGCCCGCGGGATTCGATCTTGATCGCACCCATCAGCGAGGCCATCCGCCCGGTGGTTTCCCAGTCCAGGCCATGCAACAGGCCGTGAATTAGACCAGCGCGATAGGCATCCCCGCAACCCGTGGGGTCGACCACGGCCCCCGGGCGGGCGCAGGGCACCGTCAGCGTCTGGCCCTGAGTGTAAACGATTGACCCTTCTGCGCCTCGAGTGACCACCAAGGCCTCAACCTGGGAAGTGATGTCAGAGACCGTGAAACCGGTCTTTTGTTGCAACATACCCCATTCATAGTCGTTGACCGCCACCCAGCGCGCCTGCGCGATGAAGGCTTTGAGCTCCTCCGCGCCGAACATGGGCAGCCCCTGGCCGGGGTCGAAAATGAAGGGAATCTTCGCCGCCGCGAACTGCGCCGCGTGCTCGATCATGGCCTGCCGGCCGTCGGGAGCCACGATTCCGAGCGCGATACCGGCACCTGCATCCGACACCCGGTTCAGGTGCGCATGCTGCATTGCTCCGGGATGAAAGGCAGTGATCTGATTGTCATCCAGGTCGGTGGTGATGAAGGCCTGCGCGGTGAAGGTGTCATCCACGACCCGGATGTGGTCGACGGGGATGCCCTGGGCGCTCATACGCTGGGCGTAAGGCCCAAAATCGTGCCCAGCGGTGGCCATGGGCACCCCCCGGTCGCCCAGTAGCTTCAGGCTGTAGGCGATATTCGCCGCGCAGCCGCCGAACTCGCGCCGCATGTCGGGAACCAGGAACGACACGTTCAAGATGTGAATCTTGTCGGGAAGAATGTGCGATTTGAAGCGGTCCTGGAACTGTAAAATCGTGTCGTAGGCCACTGAGCCGCAAATCAACGCGGCCTTTCCACTGTCGCGATCCTGCATCCGCACATCCGGTCGTGATAAAGCGCCATTCTACAAGCAAACATATGACACCCGCTGTACCGAATTGCGACCCGTACGAGCCCATGCTCGGCTCGGTGTATGGCCGGGGCGCCGTGGCTTGAGCCGATCACCCCGGGCCGCTAGGCGAAATAACTGCGACAATGGACCGGTCTTGTCGAGCAATACGGGGTTTTGTTTGCTAACAACCTGAGGAGAGCATCGATGAAAAAGACCAGTGCAACCGTGACCGCCATCAGCAGCCTGTTGAGCTTGGGCGCCGCCGCCTTGGCGACGCCGAGTTTTGCCGCCGACAAGGTCGAGATGGAAAAGTGCTACGGCGTGGTGAAAGCCGGCAAGAACGATTGCGCGGGACCGGCGCATGCCTGTGCCGGTCAGGCGAAAGTGGATTCGGGCGCCAAGGAATTCGTCACGGTGCCGAAGGGCACGTGCGCGCGGCTGGCCGGCGGCAGTCTGACCCCCAAATAAGTGCGCATCGGATGACGGATCACGTCATAGGCGGCGCGACCGCGAGCCCGGTGCCGGCGAACGCTGGCATCGGGCCGCGAGCCGGTATCGGGCTCCGGGCCCAGCACCACCTCGCGGTGCTTTCGGACTGGCCGGCGGCAGGCTGGTTCGAAGCACACACCGAAAACTACTTCGCGGACGGCGGTGCGCATGTGGAGGCGCTGACGCGGATTCGCGCGCACTATCCGCTGTCGCTGCACGGCGTCGGCCTGTCCCTGGGATCCGCCGATCCGCTCGACACCCTGCATCTGGAACGCGTGCGCCGCGCGGTGAACCGATTCGAGCCGGCGCTCGTGTCCGAGCATTTGTCGTGGAGTTCGGTCGACGGGCGCTTTGCGAATGATCTCCTGCCCCTGCCCTACACCGACGAAGCCCTGCGGCATGTGAGCGCCCGTATCTCACAGGTGCAAGATTTCCTCGGCAGGCGCATGTTGATCGAGAACGTGTCGAGCTATTTGCAGTTCGAGTGCTCGCGCCTGCCGGAATGGGAGTTCGTGGCGGGCGTCGCGGCAGAATCGGGATGCGGAATCCTGCTGGATTTGAACAATATTTACGTCGCCGCGCGCAATTTCGGATTCGAGGCGCAGCGCTACCTGGACGCCATCGAGCCCGGTACAGTCCAAGAAATTCATCTCGCCGGCCACAGCAGCCTCGCCTTCGAGGGACGGGAGTTGCTCATCGACACGCACGGCACGCCGGTATGCGATGCGGTGTGGAACTTGTATGGCGAGGCGCTGCGGCGCTTTGGCGACGTGCCCACGCTGATCGAGTGGGACACCGATATTCCCGCGCTCGAGGTGCTGATGGCCGAGGCCGCGAAGGCCGACGCACTGCGGGCGGACGCGCATGCCCTCGCTGCGTGAGCTGCAATCGGGCGTCATGCACGCCCTCCTCGACGGCGAACCGGAGCGTGCGGCCCCATACATCGCGGCCGGAGCGATTGCGCCCGAGCAGGCCTTGAGCGTGTACGCCAGCAATGCACGGACCCATTTCATCGAGAGCTTGATATCGAGTTTCCCGGCGGTTCTGCGCTTGGTCGGCGAGGAGTATTTTCGCCAATGCGCGCGCGGCTTTCACGCCCGCCATCCTTCCCTATCGGGCGATTTGCAGCCCGCGGGTATGCGCTTTCCGCAGTATCTGTCGCAACTGCACCGCGACGATGAATTTCGTTATCTCGGCGAGGTGGCGCGCCTCGAATGGCTGATCCAGGAGACGCTGCTCGCGGCCGATCACGGGCCGCTCGACCTCGCGAAGCTTGGGGCAGTTGCCGCCGGCGACTACGACGATTTGCGGTTTATTTTGCATCCGTCGGTCCGCCTGTTCGCCTCGGAGTTCCCCTGCTGGGATATCTGGGAAGCCAATGTCGGGAGCGCTGCCGAACCGGAATTGATCGACCTCGGCGCAGGTCCCGACCGAGTGCTGCTGGTGCGCAACGGCGGCCAATTGAAGTGTCACCGTTTGAGTCACGGCGAGCAGGCGTTCTTGCAATCGGTGCTGGCCGGCGAACGATTTGCCGCCGCCGTCGAGAGCGGCGCCCACCGAGGCGAGCTCGATGCGGCCGGCGGCGGCTTCAATGCAGCGGTGGCCCTGCAGCGCTGGGTGCTCGCAGGCGTTCTCATCGATTTTCAGTAGCAGGTTCCCCACAAGGATCAGTCTCATGTCACTAATCGACAAGATTTCAGCTCCCGATGCATTGGCCGCGCGGCTGCTCAATCCGCTGCAATCGCTGTTCGCCCTCGGCGCGCGCCTCTATGTCAGCTGGCAATTCCTGAAATCCGGATATCTCAAGGTAACCTCATGGGACAGCACGCTGTATTTATTCGAGAACGAGTACCACACGCCCGTGCTGTCGCCGCATGTGGCGGCGGTGGCGGGCGCCTTCGGTGAGTTGTTTTTTCCAACTCTGCTGGTCTTCGGCATCGTGAGCCGCTTGAGCGCCATCGGCCTATTCGCGGTCAACGCAATGGCGGTAATATCCTATTCTCAGGTGCTGCTGGCGGAAGGCTCCGAGGCCGCGCTTGGGCAACACATCCTGTGGGGTACGCTATTGGTATTTCTGATCATTTACGGGCCGGGTAAATTCTCGCTCGATTATTTGCTGAATAGGTCGCGCTTCTGACCCTCGGCCGCGATGTCTGCGGCAGTTGGGAGAGCGCCAGCCGCTATGAATGGCTGGTGACGAACGGGCTTGGCGGCTTTGCGTGCGGCACGGTCGCCGGCGCCAATACCCGCCGCTATCATGGGTTTCTGATGGCGAGCTTGAGCCCGCCGGTCGAGCGCACCCTGCTTGTGGCGAAGATCGAATTGAGCGTGAAATACCTGGGAGCCGAGACAGACCTGTCGGCGAATGAGTTCGCAGGCGGCGCGATCAGCGGCCAGGGTTTCGTCCATTTGGAATCCTTCGCCGTCGAGGACGGCATTCCGGTGTGGCGCTACGCGGTCGCGGATGCGCTGTTGGAGCTGCGGATTTTCATGGCACCCGGCGCCAATACCAGCTATCTGCGGCTCGAACTGCTGCGCGCGACGGCGCCCCTGCGCGTAACGCTCAAGCCC
>DASYFQ010000019.1:0-15898 GCA_036498345.1 Steroidobacteraceae bacterium | reverse complement strand
CAATACATCGAGGTCCGCGGGATCAAAGCCGAGCGCATCTAACAAGATTTTGTGTGCCTTGTCCATGCCCGTGTCACGTGGAGCCCCCCTCTCGCGGCCCCCGGAGGCAGCAGTCCGGCCGGCAAAAAAAGCCGAAAAGTTCAACTCACTCAATATGTCATGCGCTGTTTCGGTGAGTTTCGCGCCCTGCCGGATGAGCTCATGGCAGCCGCGGCTCAACGGGCTGTAGATCGAGCCCGGGATCGCGAACACCTCCCGGCCGCAGTCGAGCGCCTGCCGGGCGGTAATCAGGGAGCCGCTTCGGCGCGCGGCTTCGACCACCAAGGTGCCGAGGCTCAAGGCCGCGATGATGCCGTTTCGCTGCGGAAAATTCTCCCGCCGAGGAGGAGTTCCGAGCGGAAATCCACTGACCAAGGCGCCCTGCTGCCGGATTTCTACGCTCAACGGGCGATTGCTGGGCGGATAGACGACATCGGCCCCCGATCCCAGCACGGCAAGCGTGATGCCCTGCGCCATGAGTGCGCCCCGATGTGCAGCGCTGTCGATTCCGAGGGCGAGCCCACTGGTGATGGCCAGCCCGCGTCCGGCGAGACATTCGGCGAGATCTTGGGCGGTATCGCGGCCCTGGGCAGTGGGATTGCGGCTGCCGACGATGGCCAATTGCGGATCGTTCAGGGCACCCAGGTTGCCGACCACGTACAGCGCCGTCGGATACCGTTCCGCACGGCATAGCAAGGCGGGATAGCTTGGGTCGGTGAACGGCACGACATGATGCTGGGGCTGTTCCAGCCACGCCCGTTCGGCGGAGGTCGGTGCTGCTGCCCTGCTCGACAAGAATTGGCGCGCCGCCGCAGACATCCCGGTTCGTTCGCGCGCTGCATCAGAGGCATCCGTGATTCCCCGCGCCGATCCAAAGACCTCCAGCGCTCGCGCGAGCGTGGGAATGTCGAGCGCGGGGGCGCGCGTGAGCGTCGCCCAAGCCGAGGACTCCTCGCCCGTTTGCATTGGGCGGATTATCGGGCAGGCGCTGCCTCCACGCCGCTGCTAATCTCGGCGCATACGTGCAGATTTGCGCCGCGTTAAGGGTTCTCGACCCGATCGGCGACGTGAATGACGTTGGTGGCCTCCATGATCAGGCCGTAACTCATGTGGTCGAATGTCTTGAACACCATGAAGGTGCCGGTCCTCTCGTCGGGGAGCCGCACCTTGGTGGCAACCAGCCGCGTCATTCCATTCAGAAAGCCCTTGTCCACGGTATCGGGAACGATCTCGCCGGCGTGAAACACGGCCAACACATTGCCGGGCGCGAGACCGTCGCCGGCGCCGCGATTGATCACGACCACCTCATACTGACCGATCATGCTCACCCCGTCGGACACTGCGATGATGCGGCCGGCGGTCTTGACTTTCGGCGCGCTCGGAATGAAATCCAGCGGCACGTCGACTCCGCCGACGAACAATTTATCCCCGGCTTCGGTTTCGCGCGCCGATTCCGTCATGATGAGGGTGGCCGGGTCGCCGATGCGGGTGACGTGGCCTGCACCCGTGAAGATGCCGTCGTAGCCCACGATGCGATTGCCGTCGTCCGGATCGCGCAACGCGTCGCCGACGCGCACCACATTGTAATGAGTGCCGACTTCGACGGGACCGGAAAATCCGCGCGCGTACAAGGTATCGCCGTCGGCCATGACCACGTGCAGGTCGCGGGTCGCCAGTACATACGGCGCATCTTTGATTTGTTCCCTGGCGAGCACGGAGGGCTTCGACATGAAGGCGGCCACGGACGCGTAGGGGATGGCGGTGACCGCCCCCTCGAGCGGCTGGCTGCGAATGCGCGGCAGCACCCGCGCGGCGTCACCGCGCTGCAACGTGATGGTCGGCCGACCGTCGACATAGACCAGCCGCAGGGTATCGCCTGGATAGATCAAATGGGGGTTGTGGACCTGGGGGTTGACCTGCCAGATCTCGGGCCAATACCAGGGGTCGCGCAGGAAGACCTTGGCAATGCCCCACAGGGTGTCGCCGCGTTTCACCACGTAGCTGTCCGGGGCATTGGGGTTGAGCGCCAAGCCGCTTCGTGGCGCATCGGACGGGGGCGCTGCGCTCGACGGACCCGCGTCCACGGCCGCCTCCATCGCTGTTCGCTCGTCACCGACAACAGTGCCCTGTATGGCGCTTTCGGGCGTCGCCACCGGCACCGGCGCCGTTACAGGCCGCTCCGTCTGGCATGCGGCGAGCACCGCTACCGACAGAGTGAGGGCAATTATTTGATGACCTTGCATTCGTTTCGCTCCCTTGCCGCGGCTTGATATCGCTGGCCGACTGGTATACTGCCGACCTGCCCCCAAGACGTGAGACGTATCGCCCATTTTTGCCTTTTGCCAACGCTGTGCGCGCCGCCAATGCAAGCGTTAAGTTAAGCAGCGGCGGAACTTTAGCAACATTCTTCAGCCAAAAACACGATATTGCTCTCATAACTCCCATGACAAAGCTCGTAATTCTGGAGTATCCCGATCCCAGGCTGCGCAAGAAGGCCGCGCCGGTGACCGTCGTCGATGATGCGGTGCGTCAATTGGCGGACAATATGCTCGAGACCATGTACGCAGCCAAAGGGGTCGGCCTCGCCGCCACCCAGGTCGATGTACACAGGCGATTGATCGTGCTCGACGTGAGCGAGTCGCGCGATCAGCCCCTGGTGCTCATCAATCCGGAACTGCTCGAGCGGGAAGGGTCCGGCTCCGGCGAAGAAGGATGTCTGTCGCTGCCCGGCATCTACGACAAGTTGTCGCGAGCCACGCATATCCGAGTACGCGCACTGGGACGCGATGGCGAGCCCTTCGAAATGGATGCGGACGGGTTGCTCGCCGTCTGTATCCAGCATGAGATGGATCATCTTGAAGGCAAGCTGTTCGTCGATTACCTCTCTGAGCTCAAGCGCCAGCTGATCCGCCGGCGACTGGAAAAAGAGCGCCGTCAACGATCCACGGGGAGCGGAGTTCGCGCCGCGACGCCCAGCGCTTCCGCGCCGGCTCTTTGAGTCTTGAGCACGGATCTCTCTCCCCTAAGGCTGGGTTTCGCCGGCACGCCGGAATTCGCCGTTCCGGCCCTTGGCGTGCTTGCGCAGGCGCACCGGATTTGCGCCGTGTTCACCCAGCCGGACCGTCCTGCCGGCCGCGGTCAGTCCTTGCACGCGAGCCCCGTCAAAACGCTGGCCACCCTGCTTGGGCTTCCCGTGCATCAACCGCCCAGTTTCAAGTCGCCGGAAACGCTGGAGTTTTTGCGCAGCTTGGAGCTCGACGCTCTGGTCGTGGTCGCGTACGGCCTGATTTTGCCGCCCGCCGCCCTTCAGTGTCCTAAGCTCGGCTGCATCAACATCCACGCCTCGCTGCTGCCGCGTTGGCGCGGGGCCGCGCCGATCCAGCGCGCCGTGCTCGCGGGAGATTCGAAGACCGGGGTCACCATCATGCGCATGGATGCAGGCCTCGATACCGGCCCCATGCTGGCGGCCCGCGAAATCGATATCGGTGCGGATGACACTGCCAAGACTTTGCACGACCGGCTGGCGCGACTCGGCGCGGAACTCATCGGCGAAACGTTGGGTGCGCTGCGCCAAGGCCGCGTTTCCGAACTGCCGCAGCCTTCCGAAGGCGTCACTTACGCCGAGAAAATCAGCAAGGCTGAGGCGCTGATCGATTGGCGGCAAGACGCGCTGCAGATCTCGCGGCGCGTGCGCGCATTCAATCCGTGGCCGATTGCCGAGACTCGGCTCGATGGCACGCAGCTGCGCATCTGGGATGCACAAACGCTCGATTCACGGGCAGCACCGGCGAATCCAGCGTTCACGGCGGCCGCCCCGACCGGGGAGCCGGGCAGCGTTCTGTCTGCCACGCATGCCGGCATCGACGTCGCGTGCGGCCGCGGTGTTTTGCGCATTCTTCGCTTGCAGCTGGCCGGCCGTAAGCCGCTGGTTCCGGTTGAGTTTCTCAAGGCACAGCGGCTCGACGGCGCACGCTTCGCGTCCGCATGAAATCCAAGGCCGCCAGCGCGCGTTCCCTGGCCGCCTACGCGGTGGCACGCATTCTGCGCGAGGGCGTGACCCTCGATGCGGCATTGAAGGATGCCCTGGCCGCCGCTGATCCCAAACTCGCGCCATCGGTGCGTTCGCTGAGTTACGGCGCCGTACGCGGGTATTTTCGTCACGAAGCGATCCTGAGAAGCGTTCTGTCGGCACCGGTGAGGTCGCTCGATCTCCTGGTGCGAGCGCTGCTGTCGGTCGCGCTGTACGAACTCGAGGATGAGAGGACACCTGAGTACGCCGTGGTCGACGCCGCCGTGCAGACCGCCAAGGCGACCGACGCTGCGCGCGCGGCCGGACTGATCAATGCCGTGCTGCGACGCTATTTGCGCGAGCGCCAGAGTCTGGACGCGGATATCGCTCGCAATCCGGCCACCCGCCATGCCTCGCCGGTGTGGCTCGCCGATCGCCTGCGCGCCGACTGGCCGGTGCGTTGGACTCAGCTGTTGGCCGCGGGCGACGCGCAGGCGCCGATGTGGTTGCGCGTCAATAGTCAGCGCACCACGACCGGCGAGTATTTGGAGATGCTGCGTGCGGCGGGGATCGGCGCCCGCGCCGAAGAGCGCGTGCCTCACGCCGTGGCCTTGGATTCACCGCGCGACGTGCACGACCTGCCCGGTTTTGCCGAAGGCCTGGTATCCGTCCAGGATTTGGGAGCGCAGTGCGTCGCATTTCCCTTGGGATTGGCGGCGGGTCAGCGGGTACTCGATGCCTGCGCGGCGCCCGGCGGTAAAACCGCGCTCATCGCGGAACGAGAACCGCAATTGTCCGCCGTCGTGGCGGTCGACATCGACCCCCAGCGGCTCGCCCGAGTCAGTGAAAACTTGAGCCGGGGAAACTTGAACGCCGAGCTCGTCAGCGGCGACGCGGGCCAGCCTGCCTCCTGGTGGAACGGCGTTCCGTTCGATCGAATCTTGCTCGATGCTCCGTGTTCGGCGCTTGGGGTGATCCGCCGCCATCCCGATATTCGTCTGCGTAAGTCCCCGTCGGATATCGACAAATTGCCGCAGCTTCAGAGCCGGCTGCTGAATTCTGCGTGGACTATGCTGGCACGAGGCGGCCGCCTGGTGTACGCCACCTGCACGGTGACTCGCAGCGAAAATCGCGACCTCGTCGGCGCGTTTCTGCGCAGCACTCCCGACGCCGCCAGTCTTCCCGCGGACACTTGGGAAGGCTGGCCGCAGTTGGGCGAGGCGGACGAATTCGGCCGGCAGATTCTTCCGGGAGAGGCGGGTGCTGACGGCTTCTATTATGCTGCCTTGACCAAACAATGAACGCCGCGCGATCAAACCCTACGCCGATTGCCCGCCGACGGTCGCGACCGCAGCCTCCGCGGCGTGCGAGGATTGCGTGGCTGATATGCGCGGTCGCCGCGGCGACGCTCTGGGTGAGGCCGCTGCAAGCCGACGGACTCGAGGGTCGCTTCGAAGTCCGCTCCGCCGATTTGCAGCTCAAGGACGGCGTTTATCACTTGAACGCGCACATGGACTTGCCCGTCAGCGACGCCGTGCGGCGCGGACTCGCCGAAGGCGTGCCGCTGACACTGGAACTCGATCTCGACATCGAGCGGGTGCGCCAGCTGCTGCCGAATTCGCGTGTCGCCGAACTCACGCAGCGCTACCATTTGCAGTACAACGCGGTAAGCGCGCGTTACATATTGCGCAATGACAACAGCGGCCAGCAGCAGTCGTTGAGCACCGTCGATTCCGCGATCGAGCAGCTCTCCGAAGTACGCGGCTTGCCGGTTCTGGACAAGGCGCTGATCAGCGCCGACCGCCGCTATGAGGCGAGTGTCCGCGCGAAGGTCGACTACGGCTCGGTGCCATTCAGCCTGCGCGTGGTGATGTTCTGGGTCAACGACTGGCACCGCGAAAGCGACTGGTACACATGGACGCTGCAGCCATGATCCGCAAGTACGGCGCCACGGTGCTCGGTGCCATCGGCGTCGCACTGTGGTTGGCGGCCCTGTATCTCCTCGCCTCGGCTGCGCAAAATTCAGCCGAGTTCGACAAGTGGCTGCCGTGGATTCTGCTGATCAACATCTCAGGACTCCTCACCCTGTTCGTGCTGCTCGCGGGCAAGCTGTGGGAGTTGGTGCGCGACTACCGCCGGCACGTCCCAGGATCGCGCCTGAAGGGACGCACGGTGGCGATATTCAGCGCTCTCGCGGTCGCGCCGATTCTGGTGGTCTATTACTTCTCCCTGCAATTCATCAATCGCGGCATCGACAGCTGGTTCGAGCTCGAAGTGAGCCAGGGACTCAAGGACACGCGCGAGCTCTCGCATGCCGCTCTCGAAGTGCGCGTACGGGAATTCCTGCAGCACACGCAGGTCGTGGCCCACACGCTGTCCGCGAGTTCGGATCTGGAGCTCATCGTCACGCTGGATCGGGAGCGCCGCGAGAGCACGGCGCTCGAATTCACCATCGTGGGCTCGCAAGCACAAATTCTCGCCACGAGTTCCGATCGTCCGATGGACACCTTGCCGGTGCCCGCGACCGACGAGATGATGCTGCAATTGCGGCGCGGCCGGCCCTATGTGAGCTTGGATACCGACTCGGTCGGCGGCTACCTGATTCGCGCGGCGGCGCCGCTCGATGCCGGCAGCGGAGGCGCCAGAGTACTGATCGCCCTGTACCCCGTGCCGCAGCAGTTGAGCCAGCTCGCCGACACGGTGCAGCGTTCCTATACCCAGTACGCGAATTTGGTGCAATTGCGCCGGCCGCTCAAGTCGACCTTCGTATTGATCTTGAGCTTCGTCGTGCTGATGTCGCTGATTGCCGCGGTTTATGGCGCGTTCTTCGCCGCTCAGCGCCTGGTGCAGCCCGTGCAGGATCTGATCGCCGGAACGCGGGCCGTGGCGAAGGGCAATTACGACACCAAGCTGCCGCTGCCCGGGCGCGACGAGCTGGGTTTTCTCGTCACCTCGTTCAACGACATGACCAAGCGCTTGGCCAGAGCCCGCGAAGAGACGCGCCGCAGCCAGCAAACGGTGGAAGCCGAGCGTGCCGGTCTCGCCGTGATTCTCGCGCGCTTGTCCACCGGGGTCGTGTCGCTCGAGGCGGATCTGACCGTGCGCACCGCGAATCAGGCGGCGAGCGCCATCCTCGGCATCGATCTCGAGGCCGCCGTCGGAAAACGCTTCGACGAGTCGATCGGCGACACGACGCTGTTCACGCAGTTTCTGGCGGCGCTCAAATCGCATTTCGGCGCCGAGGACTTGGATTGGCGGGAACAGCTCGAACTGTTGTCGGACGCCGGCAAGCGTGTGCTCGTGTGCGCGTGCACCGCCTTACCCAACGACCTGGGCGGCGCGCCCGGCGTGGTGCTGGTATTCGACGACATCACGACGCTGGTGCAGGCGCAGCGCGACGCGGCTTGGGGCGAAGTGGCGCGCCGCCTGGCGCATGAGATCAAAAACCCGCTCACGCCGATTCAACTGTCCGCGGAACGCATGCGGCGCAAGTTCCTGGGCAGCATGAACGCTCAAGACGCGCAGATCCTCGAGCGGGCGACTCATACCATCGTCGCTCAAGTCGATGCGATGAAGCAGATGGTCAACGCCTTCAGCGAATATGCGCGCGCGCCCGACATGCATTTCTCGCGCTTCGATCTGAACCAGCTGATCACGGAGGTCGTGGACCTTTATCGAGTCCAGGACTCGAGCGCCGATCTCAAATTGCTGCTCGACCCGCACCTGCCGGCCCTCTCGGCGGACCGCATGCGGATCCGGCAGATTCTCAACAATCTGGTCACCAACTCCCTGGAGGCCCTGGAGGGCCGGTCGGGCGCCTGCATCGAAATCGAAACTCATGTGGCGGAAGAAGGTCCCAAGCAAGTAGCGTCGGTGGCGATCGTGGTCACCGACAATGGGCCGGGGTTCCAGCGGGACCTGATCGGTACGGTGTTCGACCCCTACGTCACGAGCAAACCCAAAGGCACGGGCTTGGGGCTCGCGATCGTGAAGAAGATCGTCGAGGAACACGGTGGGCGCATCGAGGCGGATAATCCGCGCAGCGGCGGCGCCCGGGTGCGAATTCTATTGCCGTTGAGCGACAGCGCACGCTCCATGGGCGTGAAGGAACCGCGCAAAGGCGAACACAGGAGAGAACGCGTATGACCGCTTCGAGAATACTGGTGGTGGACGACGAGGCGGATATCCGCGGATTGCTGAAGGAGATTCTGTCCGAAGAAGGCTACGAGGTGGAAGTCGCGGCGGACGCGACCCAGGCGCGTTCTTCGCGCGCAACCCAAGTTCCCGATCTCGTGTTGCTGGATATCTGGATGCCGGATACCGACGGCATTTCCCTGTTGCGCGAATGGTCGGTGACCGACGGTTACGACTGTCCGGTGGTGATGATGTCCGGCCACGGCACGGTCGAGACCGCCGTCGAGGCCACGCGCCTGGGCGCCTACGATTTCGTCGAGAAGCCGCTGTCGTTGACCAAGCTGCTGCGCACCGTGGAGCGGGCGCTCGATGCCGGGCGCCGCAAACGGCTGTCCGCGCGGACGCACGGGCCGACGCTCGCCGTGCCCATCGGCAAGAGCAAGGTCACCCAGGCGCTGCGCGAACAAGTGCAGCACGCTGCCTCCAGTTCGTCCCCGGTGCTGCTGCTCGGTGAATTGGGCTCCGGGCGCGAGGCCTACGCGCGCTATTTGCATTCGCTGAGCGCACGCGCATCGAAGCCGTTTTTCATGGTGGTTCCGGCGAGCTTGGGCCAAGACCCCGCTGCCGCGCTGTTCGGCAGCGAACGGGATGGCCGGATCGAACTGGGGGCGCTCGATCAGGCGGCCGGCGGATCGCTGTACCTGAACGGACTCGAGGATTTGACCAGCGAAGCGCAGCGCGCGCTGGCGGGCGCCATCGAGCAGAACGGCTACACGCGCGTGGGCGGCCGGCAACGGCTGGCGCTCAATGTGCGCTGGATCAGTTCCGCGCAGGACACCTTCGAATTACGCGCCTCTCCGGAACCGTTCCGCCGCGACCTCGTGGCGCATTTGAACGTGATCACCTTGCGCGTGCCGCCGCTGCGGGATTACGCCGAGGACGTGCCCGATCTGCTGCGCTATTACGTCGATCGCCTGGTGGACGATCAGCACCTGCCGCTGCGCCGCTTCAGCGTCGCCGCGCAGAACCGGCTCAGAAACTATCCCTGGCCCGGCAATGTCGGCGAGCTCAAGAATCTGGTCCAGCGCGTGTTGATTCTGGGTGTGGGAGAGGAAATCCGGCTCGAGGAGATCGAGCGCGAATTGGCGGTGAAACTGGCGGTGGACGAACCGCTGGTGAAACAAGACCTGCTTGCGCTGCCGCTGCGCGAGGCGCGCGAACAATTCGAGCGGGCCTACCTCCAGCAACAGCTGCTGCTCTGCAACGGCAAGGTGGGCCAGCTGGCCAAGCGGGTGGGCATGGAGCGCACGCACTTGTACCGCAAGTTGCGGGCATTAGGCGTCGATTTTCGCCAATTAGGCGAGGATTGAGCGCATTCGGCCGAATTTATTGCCCACAGCGAGCATTAAGGACGGGGTTGCCTCGAGCCTGATCAATCACCGACGCGAATCACCAGCACGTCCACGTCGGCCTTGCGCAGGATCTGCCGCAAGCGGTTGAGCTCGTCCAGCTTGGAAATCGGACCGATGCGAATGCGGTGCCAGGTATCGTTGTCCACGGACACTTTCTGTACTTTGGATTCGACGCCTTGCAGGGCGAGCTTCGCGCGCACGCGATCGGCGTCGGCGAAATTCTTGTACGAGCCGGCCTGCAGCACGTAGGTTCCGCGGCGCGTCTCGGGCACGGATTTGATGTCCGGCCGAACATCCTTGTCTTTCTCCGGCACCACCACCTCGAATTTCGGCAGCATGTCGTAGAAGTCGTAGGATTTCGACGGCTCTTCCGCGCCCGACTCTGGAGGTTCGGCGTCGGACGGCTCGTTGCCGCGGGATTTCTTCTTGTCCGCCTTGGCCGTTCTCGCGATTTGCGCGTCGGGCCGATGGTCTTTGATGTACACGATCCCGGCTACGCCAAGGCCCACTGCCAATCCGCACAGGACGCCCATCCACCCGGAGAAGCCCGTGTTTTTTCGGCGTTTGGTCTTGTAATCGCGCGCCGCCGCAGCCTTGGGCATGATTCCGGCCTACATCGTTTCGGGCGCGGATACGCCCAATAATTCGAGGCCGTTGCGGATGACGGTCTGGGTCGCGAGCGCAAGGTCGAGCCGAGCATCGCGTAAGCCCGCATCGTCGACGATGAATTGATGCGCGCTGTAATTGGTGTGGAAATCATTCGCCAAGTCCCGCAGGTAGTGCACCAGGGTGTGCGGTGCGCGCAGCACCGCGCACTGACGCAGGATTTCGGGGAACGCGCTCACGCGCTTGATCAATTGCAATTCCTGCGGCTCGACCAGCCGGCTCAAGGATTGAAGGCCATGCGCCGCGTCGTGGGCAAGCCCGCGGTCCTGCAGTTGCCGCATCACGCTTGCGACCCGCGCATGCGCGTATTGAATGTAGTACACCGGGTTGTCGTTCGAGCGCGCGGTGGCAAGCTCCAGATCGAAATCCAAATGTTGATCGTTGCTGCGCATGACGTAGAACAGCCGCGCCGCGTCGTTGCCCACTTCCTTGCGCAAGTCGCGTAGCGTGACGAACTCGCCGGAGCGCGTCGACATCTGCGCCTTCTCGCCGCCCCGGAACAGCGCCACGAATTGCACGAGGCGCACCTCGAAGGAATCCGCGGGGCCGCCCAGCGCCACCAAGCCCGCGCGCAGCCGGGTGATATAGCCGTGATGATCGGCGCCCCAGATGTAGAGCAAATGATCGAAGCCGCGCTCGAGCTTGTTGAAGACATAGGCGATATCCGACGCAAAGTACGTCTTGACGCCGTTCTCGCGCACCATCACGCGGTCTTTTTCGTCGCCGTAGTCGGTGCTCTTGAACCACCACGCGCCGTCCTTCAGATAAGCGTGTCCCGCCTTCTTCAAGGCGTCGATCGCCCGATCGACCGAGCCTGAGTCGCTCAACGACCGCTCGGAGAACCAGCAATCGAAAGTGACGCCGAATTCCTCGAGATCCTGGCGAATGTCGCCCAAGATGCCGGCGAGCGCCAGATCCAGCACGCGGCGAAACGCGGTGTCGCCGATCAGCAGGCGCGCCCGGGCAATCAGCGCGTCGATGTAGACGTCCTTATCGCCCCCCTGAGGCTCGTCCGCCGGCAAGTCCTTGAAGACGTCGGCGGCGCCGTGGCGCAGCCGCTCGCCTTCCGCGGCGAATAGTTGCTCTCCGATCGCCGCGATGTAGTCGCCGCGGTAGCCGTTCGCGGGAAACGTGAAACGCTCGCCGCTGCGCTCGAGATATCGCAACCAAGTACTGACCGCCAAAATCTCCATTTGGCGGCCCGCATCGTTGATGTAGTACTCGCGCTGCACGCGGTAGCCCACCGCCTCGAGCAGATTGGCGACAGTCGCGCCGAAGGCGGCGTGCCGGCCGTGACCCACGTGCAGGGGGCCCGTCGGGTTCGCCGACACGAATTCCACCTGTACCGATCGACCGGCGCCCACGAGCGATCGGCCGTAATTCCGCCCGTCCTCGAGCACCTTGCCGATTTCGGCGTGATAGGCGTCCTTCGACAGAAAGAAGTTGATGAAGCCGGCGCCGGCGATGTCGACCTTGGCGATCGCGGCACTTGGCGGCAGCGATTTGACCAAGGCGTCCGCCAGTTTGCGCGGATTCTGGCGGGTCGCCTTGGCGAGCCGCATGGCGAGATTGCTGGCGAAATCACCGTGCTGCGGGTCCCGAGTGTTCTCGACCTCGACGCTCGAGCTCCGCGCGTCGGCGGGCACCAGGTCCTCCGGCAGGGCCGCCAGCGCTTGCCGCAGCAAATTCTCGATCAGAGTCTTCAAAGCGAATCCATGGGTCAGGTGTACGAAGGGCGGCCAGAGGTACAAAGGGTCGGCAGTTTACCCCAAAGTGCTCAATCTACTTCCAGCGGATCGACGTCGATGGACCAGCGCAGGCCTGTGGGCCTCAGCAGCTTTTCCACCTGCGGCAGCCAATCCTTCAAGAAGCGCTGCAAGGTGGATCGCGCGGTGGTCTCGATCAGAAGATGCGCCCGGAAGTGATCGGCGCGCCGCGCGATCAAGGCGCTGGCGGGCCCCAGCACCTTGACGGCCGTTTCGTTCAGCACGCGGCTCGAGTCGACCGCGGCGCGCAGAAATGCGTCCAATCCGAGACTGTCTTTGGCTTCTGCGCGCAGCACGGCAAGGCGGGAGTAGGGCGGCCAGCCGGCCTCGCGGCGCTCCTCCAGGGCGCTGACCGCGAATCCCTCGTAGCCCTCCGTGATGAGCCGATTCAGCAAGGGATGTTCGGGAAACTCGCTTTGAATCAGGACTTCCCCGGCAGAGGATCCGCGCCCGGCGCGGCCGGCGACCTGGGTGATGGTCTGCGCGAGCCGCTCGGTCGCGCGAAAGTCGCTGGCAAACAAGCCCTGATCGGCATCCAAGATCACCACCAGGCTGACCTCGGGGAAGTGGTGTCCCTTGGTGAGCATTTGAGTGCCGACCAGGATTCGCGCTTCGCCGCTGTGCACGCGGTCGAGCACGGTTTGCACCGCCCCTCGCGCGGATGCCGTGTCTCGATCCAGCCGCGCCAAAGGTGCCTGCGGAAACAGCCGCGCCAGGGTCTCCTCGACTCGCTCGGTGCCCTGGCCCACGGGATTCAACGCTTGACCGCAACTTGCGCAAATCGCGGGGACGGCACCGTGTGCGCCGCAGTGATGGCAGCGCAGTTGCTGCGCCCGGCGATGCAAGGTCATCCGTGCATCGCAATGCGCGCAGGGCGCGACCCAGCCGCAGGCATTGCAGAAGAGGCTCGGTGCATATCCGCGGCGGTTCAGGAATACGATGACTTGGCCGCGGGCTTTCAGGTGCCGCGCAATGGCTTGCATCGCGGGCGTCGAGAGTCCCTGATCGGCCGCATGTTTGCGCAGGTCCACGATCGACATGCGCGGCGCCTGCGCCGCCCCGGGCCGCTGCGGCAAGATATGTTTGGAATAGCGCGCGGTCGCCGCGTTTTCCAGGGTTTCCAGCGATGGCGTCGCGGAGCCGAGAACGATGGGCACTCTCGCCCCCCGCGCTCTGACCACCGCGAGATCGCGCGCCGAATAACGAAACCCCTCGTGTTGCTTGTACGAGGGGTCGTGCTCCTCGTCGACGACGATGAGCGCGAGCTTGGGCAGCGAGGTGAACACCGCGGAACGGGTTCCTATGATGATTCGCGCCTGCCCGCTGTGCGCCGCGCGCCAGGCGTCGCGGCGCTCGGTACCGCTCAGGCCCGAATGCACCGCCACCACCCCCGAATTGAAGCGGCGGCGGAAGCGATCCACCAGCTGCGGCGTCAGGGCGATCTCAGGCACGAGAACCAGAGCCTGGCCTCCGCCGGCAATCGCCGCGGCGATGACGCGCAAGTAAACTTCGGTCTTGCCGCTGCCGGTCACTCCGTAGAGCAGATGCGCGGCAAAGGTCTCCAGGGACTCGAGTACCGCAGCGACGCAGCGAGCTTGAGCTTCGGTGAGCTCCACGTCGCTGGGACGCAAGCCGAGCGCCTGCGCCGGGGGCGCGGCGGCCTGCGCGATCCATCCCCGCGCGGCCAATGACCTCAGTTGCGCGGGCTTGAACGTCTCGCCGATCTCGTCGGAGGTGGCGCGTTCCCTCGTCCCGAGCCACTCGAGCAGGGCCCGCTGTTGCGGAGCGCGGCGAGTGCTGGGGGTCGATAATTCCTGCCGTCCTGTCTCGCTCAAGGACCACCATTCGGGCTTCAGCAGCGCCGGCTGACCGGCACGCAGGCTGACCGGCAGCGCCGCGGCAAATACTTCGCCGATGGGGTGGTGATAATACTCTGCCGCCCAGCACAGCAAGTCGAAGGTGACCGGATCGACAATGGGATGCGGATCCAGAATCTCGAGCGCGGTCTTGAGCTTGGCGGCGGCGACGGTGGACTCGGAAGCGACCCCTACCAAGATGCCGATCAATTGCTGGCGGCCAAAGGGCACACGTACCCGCACTCCGAGGCCGGGCGCTTCGCCCAGGCCCGAGAACTGCGCCGGCGCCCGATAATCAAAGATGCGACGTAACGGGGTATCCAGCGCGATCTTCAGAATCATGGGTATTTGTCCACAAAACATGTGGATAAGTCTGTTGAGAAGCCGGGATCATGCACCCTAAGTGCCCGTTCCGTTTCGAGTCCTATCCAAATTGGCGAAAAAGTGCTCTAAATAGAAATGATTCTTTTAACTTCAATAGGTTACAGATCCCTCTAGATCCCGTGCCGAGGTGTGGGTCCAAAATGTTGCAGTGGGCGTCACACGCGGTGTGCGTAAGTCGCTGATCTTGCGCAGACCCTACCGTCAACCGCAGCGTGGGATAGGCGTTTATACCTGGAATGGCGACGGTCCGTCGACGTTAAGAGGACGAGGCATGCCCCGCTTTGATACGCTGAACGACGCTTGGATGGTCTGGGATGGTCCCGCCCCAGCACCTGAGGAAGCGGTTCTGGAGTACACGCGAGAACTCGAAAGATTCTTGGCTGAGGTCGAGCGGCGCGCATTCCGCATCGCACAAGTCTCGCTCCGGGATCCCGACGACGCGCTGGATGCGGTGCAAGACGCGATGCTCAAACTGGCGCGCAACTACGCCTCCCGCCCGAGTGCCGAATGGCGGCCTTTGTTCTACCGAATTTTGGAAAATGGCATACGCGACCTGCAGCGGCGCAGGACCGTTCGCAAGCGTTTCATGACATGGCTGCCGGGTCCGAAAGAGGATCCCGACCACGAGGCACAAGATCCGCTCGACAATGTCGCGGACGCGGCGCCCGCCATTCCTGAGGTGCTGATGCAGGGGCAGGCAATGCAGCAGCTCGAGGCGTCGCTGCGGGCTTTGCCCGCGCGGCAGCGGGAGGCGTTCATGCTGCGGAATTTCGAGGGTCTGGACGTGGCTGAAACGGCGACCGCCATGGGTTGCTCGGAAGGCAGCGTCAAGACGCATTACTCGCGCGCAGTGCACACCTTGCGCGAGCAACTAGGCGAGGTCTGGTGATGAACGAGCGACCCCATGATTCTTTCGAGGAGCGAGCCCAAGCGCTGTTTCACGACAGCGTCGACGGCTTGGACTTCGCGCTGCGCTCGCGCCTCACGCAGGCACGCCAGGCTGCGATGGACGCGGCTTCCGCGAGTCGCCCGGTCTGGTTTTTCCGCATTGGGGTGCTGGCCCCGGCCGGCGTGGCCGCCGCCGCGATTCTGGGCGCGTTCCTTTGGTTTGGATCGCCAGTAAGCCAGCGCCCCGTTACAGTAGCTGATGGTCAGTCGACTTTCGAAGATTTGGAGCTTGTCGCGTCCATGGATGAGAGTTCGGCGGACGCCATGGACATGCTGCAAGACGATATTGAATTTTATGATTGGGCGGACAAGGCCGCGAACTCGGGACCGGCCGCCTAGGGCCCTAGGTCAGCTGAGATCGGGAAGGCACTGGCTGTGGGTCAGCGCGGTCTTGTGCGCGGTGGCCATTGCAGCACCGCCTCCCCCGCCGCCACCGGCCCCGCCGGCGGCGTCACCGGGCGAACCCGACGATGACTTCATCGAGTTCTTGGGCACGGACGATGTGGGTGATGCAGCGTGGTGGGAGTTCTTGAAGAAGGTGCCGCCGCGGGGGGACAGTCCTCCCGCGATGCCGCCACAGGATGTAAAGCAATGATCAGGGCGTGGTACCTCTGTGCAACTCTGCTCCTCGCGGCTGCGAGCGGTGTCGCGCAGGTTCCAACCGCGCCCGCGCCCGCGCCCGCG